>JAEWBW010000210.1 GCA_023390955.1 Pseudomonadota bacterium | reverse complement strand
TGCGCAGCGCCATGAAGCTCACCGACGATTTCGGTTTCACGACGCAGGCCAAGCGTGATGCCTTCCTGCAGGTCCCCGCCATCATGGTCGAGCGCTCGATCGTGGGAACGCTGGCGATCGGCCAGTCCTACACGCTGACGCTCTCGGGCAGCATCGTCGACGGTGGCAGCGGCGTCGGCGAAACACCGGGCAATTACGCGGTGTGCGCGCCGACGGGAACGCCGGACACCGATTGGGGCCCGGAGCTGATCGTCGACGGCATGACCTCGTTCGGCCGCATGCGCGTCTCCAAGGCCAGCGGATCCGGCGGCATCTGGACCGGCCGGCTCGAAGCGCATGACAACCAGGCCGGCTGCATCCGCTTCAGTTGCTTCAGCGGCGATGCCGACCGTATCCCGCCCAACCATGCCTGCGTGTTCGCAACGTCAGTGCCGCTGCGCTTCACCAGCGAGCGCTTCGGTGCATCCGGCTACGCGCAGCTGGCTACCAGCAGCGATCGTCACATCCGCGAGCAGGGCCCGGCCGACGACGAGATGGGCGCCTTCGGCTACCTGCTCGGCACACACAAATGGAAGAACGTGGGCATACGCCTGCGCGAATACACTCCGGTTGGCGTGCGGCCGATCGTGATTCCCGTCACCTGAGCAGCGGAGAAGCCACCATGAAGGGCGATTTCTCGCGATGGCATTTCGATCCGGCCGCAAACTATTCCGGCGTGCTGCATCAACAGGGGCGCGTCCGCACCGATGTCGACGACAATGATGCGTTGCTGATCGACTCCTATTGGCGCGAGAGCGCCGCGCGCGATGCCTTTGGCTCCGGCGCCATGGTGCCGTCATCGGCCGCCACAAGCCTCAAGGTGACGGCCGCAAAGGTCGCCGGCGGCAAGGTGCTGGTGACGCTCAATCCGGGGCGGCTGTGGGCCGACGGGCTGCTGCTGCATTTGACCGGTACCGGCGCGCTGGAGACGGATGCGAGCTATCTCGCTCCGCCGCTGCAGACGCCGCAGGCGACCGTCGGCAGCATTGCGGACGGCACCCGCGATCTCGTGGTGCTGGAGGTCTGGAAGGACAGCATCTCCGCCTTCCAGGAGCCGCTGCACCTGATCGAGCCGGCGCTCGGCGGTCCCGACACCACCGAGCGCGTGCGCGTCTCGGCCGATCTGAAGCTGATGCGGCTCGGCCCCAACGATGATTGCAGCGCGGTCGCCAATGCGGCTGACGATTTCTCGACCAAGGGCAAGCTGACGGTGACGCCTGATCCGGCGATCGTCATCACAGGTGATTGTCCGGTCGCCGCGGCCGGCGGCTATACCGGCCTCGAACATTATCTCTACCGCATCGAGATCGCCGATCCCGTCGGTGGCGTCGTGCAGTTCAAATATTCGCAGTTCAACGGCGGCCTGCATGGCCGTGGCGTCTTCACCGCGGGCGGCGCGCCAGGCACCGGCAGCCTCCTGATCACCGCCAATGACCAGATGATCAGCCATTGCGGATTGCCTGGCTTCTATTTCGAGGCGCTGGTGCGTGACGCCGTGTTCGGGACGTGGTCGGTGGTGGCGACCGCCGACGCGACGCTGCCGCAGACCGGCGCGCTGGACCTGACCAACATCCAGGGCACGATGCCGCCGCCGGCGCTTACGGACGGAGCGATCTTCTTCCGTCTCTGGAACGGCATCCGCCCGATCACCGCGTTTCCGATCCAGGCCAATCCCAATGCGCTGGAGAACGGCATCCATCTCGCCTTCGATGCCGCCGCCGCCGGCAACAGCAATTACACGCCGGGCGATTACTGGACCTTCCCGGTCCGCGTCTCCGGCACGCCATTCGATCCGTCGCTGTGGCCGGCCAATGCGCCACCGCAGGGCGTGCATCATCACCGCGTGGCGCTGGCGATCATCACCTGGCCGGCGGACCAGACCGCCGAGGCCGACGACATCAGCGATTGTCGTCACGTCTTCCAGCCTTTCCCCGACAACAAGAGCTGTTGCTGCACCTACATGGTCGGCGATGGCGTGCGCAGCCATGGCGATTTCGATTCGATCGAGGAGGCCATCAAGGCGCTGCCGGCGTCAGGCGGCGAGATCTGCCTGCTGCCGGGCCTGCACCAGACCAATGCTGTCATCGAGAATCGCCGCCACGTTCGCATCCATGGCTGCCGCAGCAAGACCCGCGTGATCCCGCGCAAGGGCCAGGCCAACGAGCCCATCTTCCATATCATCGATTCCGTCGATGTCGCGTTCGAGCACATGGACCTGGTGACGCTGGGCGGCACCGCGATCCTTGCCGAGAGCAGCACGCCCGGCGCGGTCGATGGCCTCGAGATTGCGGGCAACCGTATCCTCGCCTGCCAGAGCGCGATCCGCGTTGTCGACGGCGCCGATGTCTGGATCCACCATAATCTGATCCGGATGCTGGACAAGCGCGGCAGCGGCGTCGCGATCTATCTCGCCGGCGACGACAGCCTGATCGAGCGCAACGACGTTCGCCTGGTGCCCGCGCCGCGGATGCCGCCGTTCGAGCCGCCGGATCAGCCCGATCCGGTCGATCCCAACGATCCCTGCGCCAGGCTGGAGATCGTCTATGTCAATCCGCTCGTGTTCATGAAGTATGTCGACAAGGTCTGGCTGGTCCCGCTGCTGCTGTTGCCGAAGCTGGTGCAGCCCTATCGCGCGCTGGGCGGCATCCAGCTCGGCGGTGGTTCCGAGCGCGTCCGCGTGATCGAGAACGTCGTGATCGGCGGTGCCGGCAACGGCATCACGCTTGGCGACGGCTTTGAGGTCACGACGCCGGACGCACCCGAAGCGCCGGTCGTCGGCATCAGGGAAGGCCGTGTGCTCGGCGCCGTGCTCGATCCCGACAAGAAGGGCGTTCCTTCCGCAAAGGTCGCTTTGACGCGGCAGGAGGACGGCAAGGTGTTCACGACGACGTCGGATGCCGACGGCCGTTTCCTGATCAGCCTGCCGACCGGAAAATATGCGGTGGCCGTCTCCGCACCCGGGCTGGCAATCGCCGAGGTCAATGTGGTCCAACGGACGGATAATGTGTCCGAGCTCATCATCATGATGAAGCGGGTGACGCAGACCCAACCGCGGGCGCTGGCGTTCCTCTACGAAATCTCCATCGTCCGCAACCGCATCTCCGCCATGGGCATGTCGGGCATCGGCATGCCGCGGCTGCCGTCGGCGGCGGCCATCAGGATCAACAGGCTCGCGGCAGTCGACATGGCCCGTGCAGTCCTTGGCACGCCCGTCGTCGGTCTCGAAGTCAGGCTCAATCTCATTCTCGGTTGCCTGCTCAATCCGTTCGACGATGCCATCCAGCAGGAGGCGAAGCTGCACGGTCTCGGCGGTATCTCGCTTGGCCTGTGTGAGACCGTGACCATCGCGGAGAACCGCATCGAGGCCAACGGCACCAGCGTCGCCAACCCCGTCTGCGGTGTTGCGGTGGTTTATGGCGAGGGCGTCCACGTCATCGGCAACCACATCCTCGCCAACGCGCCACTGCCAAATGGCGATCCGCCGGCGCGGCTGCCGGGCATTCGCGGCGGCATCGTGCTGCAGTCGGTTGCGAGCTTCAACGTCCTGGGCTCGATCAACGCCGGCGGAACCGGCAACAATGCATCGACGTCACTGGTCAATCCGCGGCCGGCGGCGCGCATTCACGAGAACGTCGTCGACCAGCCGGCGGGCCTTGCGCTCTACATCGCTGCGTTCGGGCCGGTGATGTGCACCGACAACAGTTTTAATAGCGAACTGTCGGGCACCAATCCGCTGGAGCTGGCCGCAGGCACCGTGCTGATCCTCAACATCGGTGGAACCCAGATCGCGCCGGCAGGCATGCTCTACGGCGCTGTCTCGCGAAAGTCGACGGAGACGGGTCCCGCGGACATCTCGTTCCAGCGCAGCGCCACGGCGTTGCGGCTGTTGCCGCGCGGGCATACGATGTTCAACGACAACCAGTCGCGCACGGGAATGGCCAATGCCAGCGGCACCTGTCACCTGATCGCGACCTTCGACGATCTGGCCTATCAGGACAATCAGTCGCATAGTGATCGTCCCGACGGTGTCTTCAGCAACGCCTTCCTGCTGGCGCAGACGGTGCGGGCGATGGGCAATCGTATGGTCGAGATCGGGCCGAAGACGCTGATGTCGATGCTGACGCTGGGATTGCGCATGAACAACACCAGCTTCAATCAGGGCGACCATTGCATCATCGCGGTCGATCAGAACCCGGCGATGGCGACGATCCAAGCCGGCAATCAGGTGCTGCACCCGAGCGATCTCTGCGTCTCGTTCCAGGCCATCGCCACGCGGCAGCTGCGAAATCAGGGGTAAGCCATGCAGATCAACAAAACAGACGGCGTTGATTTCGAGGCTGCATCGACCGAGCTACTGGATGCCTTGCAGCAACAGCGCGCCGATCTGATCGGCGGCAGCATCGACATCCATGTCGGCATCGGTCTTCTGGCCGGCGTCGAGGCGGATCGGCTGACCGCGAAATACGGTGCGGACGATACGCGGGTCAAGATCATGCGCGACCGCAGCGAGGCCGCGACCGCGCGGGTCGATGCGCTCTCCGTCGAGCAGGAGATCGCGATGGTGCGAACGCCGCCTCCGCCGCCTGCAACCGGCGCACAGATCCAGGGCCGCATCACTGATTTGACGAAGCGGACGGCCGGCAAGGTCACCGTGCAAATCGTCGATGAGAAGGGGCAGGCAGTTGCGGGGATCGCGCCGGTCGAGACGGATGCCGCCGGCTATTTCGCGTTCGAGTTGACGCCCGAAGTTGTGAAGGCGACGGCCCAGTCAAAGCTCTCGGTGCTGGTGCGCGCCGCAGATGTCCAGCTCGTGCCCGCCGCGGCCGAGCCGGTCGTCGTTGCGGCCGGCGCGACGCGCGTAATGGAGGTGCAGCTGAACTCGGCCGAGCTGGAGAAGCTGCGGCTGCGCATGCCGTTTGCGCCCGACAAGATCGTGGTGAGAACGCCTGATGTCGTGGTGACGCCGGCGCCGGAAACGCCACCGGTCAAAGACCCACCCGTCAAGACCCCGGCGCCGATCGAGACCAAGGATCCGGTCAAGCCCGTGACGCCAGTCGAGCCGACCAAGCCCGTCGAACCGACCAAGCCGATCGAGACCAAAGATCCGGTCAAGCCGGTCACACCTGTCGAGCCGGCCAAGCCAACCGAGCCGACCAGACCCACCGTACCGACGAGGCCCATTGATTCCACCAGGCCGGTCGAGCCCGTAAAACCTGCCGAGCCCGTCAGACCGGTCAGACCGACCACGACTGACGCGCCGCGCCGCAGGACGGCGGCCGACAAGTCCGAGACGAAGCCGAAGGGCAAACCGGACAAGAAGCGATAAGGCGAGGGACACTGGAAGGGAGCGGACCATGCAAAGCCTTGCCAAGGCGTCCCCCGCCGCCGATCGCGCGCCGGGCACGCGTCAGCGGCCGACCGCGTTGCGGGCGATTCCGCTTCCACAGCCGCTGTTGATGCGATCGGCCTGTGCCTGCGGTGGCACCTGTCCGCATTGCAGCGGCGGTCATTCGACAAGGTCGGGTTCGGGTCTTGCTCCGAGCCGTCCGGCCATGAAGAGTCTCGCCGTGAACGAGCCTGGCGATGTCTTCGAGCGGGAGGCCGACCGCGTTGCCGATCAGGTGATGCGCATGCCAGATCCGGCTGTGTCGGCGGCCGATCCCCCATCGATGCGGAGGTCGCGCGGCATGCTGTCGCTGCAGCGGAAATGTGCGTGCGGCGGCAGCGGCTCGGGCTGCGCAAGCTGCAAGGCCGAGGACGACGCAAAGCTGCAGCGGAAGGCCACCGGGTCCGGCGCGGTCACGACGGCGCCGCCTGGGGTTCATGACGTGCTGCGATCGCCGGGCCAGCCGCTCGATGCGGCGACGCGCGGCTTCATGGAGCCGCGGTTCGGTCGTGATTTTGGCGATGTACGAATTCACGATGACGCCGCCGCGAGCGAGTCGGCCCATGCCGTCGGCGCACGTGCCTATACGGTCGGATCGCGCATTGCCTTTGCCGACGGCGAATACCGCCCCGGCGCGGAGACGGGGCGACGGCTGCTGGCTCACGAGTTGATGCACGTGGTGCAGCAATCAGGCGCGGGTCCATCGCTGCATGCGGAAGGCCACGCTCTTCCGGGTGCCGCACCCGCGGCGACAGCGACCTCGGGCCCATCGCTCCAGCGCGTCTGCGGTCCGAGAGCGATCGGCACGCCGGACGGCTGCGAGCCCTATGGCGGCGTCGCAACCGACCAGATATCCAGCGATCCTGACGAGCGCTTTCTCTTCACCGTGAATTGCAACGACTTCATAACGGCTGCGGAACGCGCCCGGCTTCGCGGAATAGCGGCTGGGATCGGAAACGATGATCCTGTCGATATTCATGGTTTCGCGAGCGAGGAGGGCGATGCGACCTACAATGCGCATCTGTCCTGCTCGCGGGCCCTGCGAGCCCGGGACGAATTGGTCGACGCGAGAGCGCGCGCGAACCTTCCGCCGCTCCACATTCGCGGAATCTACAATCATGGAGCTACGACCTTCGGAACACGTGAGGTCGACCGCAGCGTGGTGATCCCGCTGGCCGAGCCGCCGACGATCGACGTTCTCGATGCGGGATTCATCGGTCCGCCGGCCGAGAACCAGCGCAGAGCTGCCGCGTCGTGTCCTATCGCATGCGATGGTCATGCGATAGGAACCTTGAACGCGATGGCGCTGTTCTTCCATCACAGC
>JAEWBW010000181.1 GCA_023390955.1 Pseudomonadota bacterium | reverse complement strand
GCGTGAGATCGCGCAGCAGCTTGAGACGTGCATCGGTGTCGCTCCAGAACACGGTGCGGACCTCGCCGGCGCCGTCCTCTCCGATCTCGCGCACCAGCTCTTCGAATGCGCCGGGAACGCGCGCAGGCTCCTGCGCCGGTACGGATGAGGTGTTCTGTGAAGCTTGAAGCATGACACGTTCTGGGGCGGGCGCAGGCCGCCGGGGATGATGCGACCCGCGAACGTGTACGGCAAATCGGCTGCGATTCTCGTAGCAATACGCGCGGCTTTCGCCGCCGCGCATGAGGGATCCGTTTACCTCGTTCGGCCGCCGGCCCGGCACGGCCGGAGATCGAAGGTGGTCAGGACCCGACCAGGCGATCGTACTGCGCCTTCACCGTCGAATAGCATTCACAGGCGGTCTGGCGCAGGCCGTCGATATTGTTGATCTGGATATGGCCGCGGCTGTAGTGGATGAAATTCGCGGCTTGAAGCGTGTTGGCGACCAGCGACACGCTGTTGCGGCGGGCGCCGATCATCTGCGCCAAATCCTCCTGCGTCAGCAGCAGCCGGACGTCGCCACCGGAGAGATCGTGGATCTGCAACAGGCAGCGTGACAGTCGCGATTCCACTGGATGCGCTGCGTTGCAGCCGGCCGTCTGCTGCACCTGGGCATAGACGGCGAGCCCATGCCGCGTCATCAAATTGCGGATGTTCGCGCTCTGGTCGGCTGCGGCGCGCAAGCGATCGAGGTCCATCACCGATGCCGCGCCCGCGACGAGCACGATGGCGCTGTTCAGCGCTGTTGCATGGCCCATGGCAGAGAGCGTGCCGAGCAGGCTGTCGCGCCCGATCATCGCGACCTGCACATGCTCGCCCTTGGCGAGCTCCACCACCAGCGAGATGACGCCGCGGTGGGGGAAGTAGGCGCGCTTGAGAATTTCGCCGGTCTCGACCAGCACGGTCTCGTTCGGCAGGTCGATGACGCGCAGATGCGGTCGGATCAATTCGTAATCATCCGCGGATAGTGCGGACAGGAAGCCGTTGGGCGGACGCGCCATCGTTTCCAAAATAATCTCCCGTCTTCCTCAGCCGACGAATCGCTTCTGCGATTCACCACGTCTTGTACGGGCAATGCCCCATCATGGAACTCACGGGATATGTTGGCAATCATGCATATTGTGCGGTCCGTGGTCGCGGGTGACGCCGATGGTCGCAGCATGTGCACGATGGCATGCAGATGACGGCGCGAAAACGTGTTATCCATCCGGTCGCTGCAACCGTGCGTAGCAGATCCTGATCGCGTCATGGCATTCGCACGACGTCGCCTCCAGGGCCTGCAAATCGACGATCGTGATCTGGCCGCGGCTGTAATGGATGACGCCCGCGCGCTGCAGCGAGTTCGCCACCAGCGAAACGGCGTTGCGTCGGACGCCGATCATCTGGGCCAGCGACTCCTGCGTGAGCGGGATGGTGTCGCTGCCGCAAAGGTCACGGGCGCGCAGCAGCCAGCGCGCCAGCCGCGCCTCGACCGGATGCAGCGTGTTGCAGAGCAGGGACTGCTGGGCCTGCGCCAGCAGCATCTGTTCGTGATGAATCATCAACCGGCGAAAGCCGGTATTGGTGTCGGCGACGTTGCGGCAGGACGTGCAGGCCAGCACTGATGCCGTGCCGGGAAACAGCACTTGGGCGTCTGTCAGCGCGATTCCATCCGTGAGAGCCGCGCCGCTGCCGACGATGCTGTCATGCCCGAGCATCGCGACCGCAATCGTCTGCCCTTCGGCAAGGTTGACCGTGATTGAGATCGAGCCGCGGTGCGGAAAGTAGACGTGCTGCAGCGGCGCGCCTTCGAGGCCCAGGGCTGTCGACCTGACCATCTCCACTGTTGCCAGATGCGGCTCGAGCAGAGCGAAGACCGCAGCGTCGAGCGCTTGCAGCACCTTGTTGGGCGGGCGGTCGCTGGTGCTCATGCGGCCTCGATCCGTCGTCGCATTGCCATGCATTCGCGGCTCGTCGTTGAGTTGTGTAATCTCCCGACGATACAACAGTAGTTGTGTGTCGGTCTATATACACGCTGCGGGGCAGACACGCTGCCCCATTTGCGGCGGAAATGAGAAAGACGCACTGATTCGCTGATTCGACAGCCAAATCTGGTGTGCCAGATCCCGCAACGGGCCTGCGGGATAAAGCGGCAAGAGGGGCTCATGAGTTGTATACTGGCAATACGCAGTATGCTTCGCATTGATCGACATGGGGCGGCGCTGCTCCATTCGCTAAAAGGTCTTGTCACGGCGCCGGCTATTTTTCCGAACCGGCCCGCCGCCGCTCTCGCACATTTCCGGCCTGCAACGCGCCGTCCGCCGGGCCGGCGCGCAACCATGTTGATCCCAGCGAATGGAGAAGGGCGTGGCCAACGCTTCACGTTTTGAATCGGCGAAACGGCAACCGCAGGTGAGCGAGGGCCAGCGCCATATTCTTGTCGTCGATGACGACGCGATGTTTTGCATGGCGATCGAGATTTATCTTCAGCAGAACAATTTCCAGGTGACGATCGCCGCGGGCGGCGAAGCGGGGTTGCGCGCTCTCAGGAACGGCCAGTTCGACCTGATGATCATCGACATCTTCATGCCGCACATGCGCGGGTTCGAGTCGATCCGCCTGTTTCACGAGAATGCGCCGGACATTCCGCTGGTCGCGATGTCCGGCTATGCCTTCGCTAATCTCAATTCGCCCGCGCCCGATTTCCTGAGGATGGCGCTCGAGCTTGGTGCGGCGCGCTGCCTGCGCAAGCCGTTCACGCCGGCGGCCCTGCTGGCCGCCATTCACGATTGCCTGGCG
This sequence comes from Pseudomonadota bacterium, assembly GCA_023390955.1. Lineage (GTDB taxonomy): Bacteria > Pseudomonadota > Alphaproteobacteria > Rhizobiales > Xanthobacteraceae > Bradyrhizobium. The sequence goes on along the minus strand of JAEWBW010000181.1, from coordinate 1,626 downwards.
GAAAGCCGTTCCGACAGCGCCGTCCCGACCGCGCGATTAGGTTAGCGCCCTTCCTGCCGGCGACGGCGTGGTAAGGCTGCATTTACCGCGATCCGGATTCGCGGGCCTCGCCGGGAGAGGCAACGACGTTGGCGCGCATGCGTCGGATCGCGAGTGATCCATCCTCGCCTCGCGTGTCTCTTGCATATCCCCCGCCAGATTCAGCAATTTTCATCGCCGATACGCCGTGCGTTATCACGGCGTTTACCGCGACTTGATCGGGTCTGGGACGGCCTTGCGTCGCGCACGTCTGGGGCCGGGAGGCAGAACGAAAATTTGTCTTCAATCACCGTATTAGCACGGAGGACGAAATTAACGTGGCCGTGAAATGCGATGTCTAACGATCGAGGAGAGGGCCTCCGTCGTTCTGCAGACGACGGCGCGATCGACACCCTCCGCTTCGGCAAAGATGCCGGCGCGATCAAGGCCGCGAGCCGGCCGCTGGATTAGGTGAGTAAGGCGTATCTCATGGATGATCTGTTGCGGGAGTTTTTGACGGAGACCAGCGAGAGCCTGGACACCGTCGACAATCAGCTTGTGAAGTTCGAGCAGGAGCCGAACAACGCAAAGATCCTGGATAACGTCTTCCGCCTTGTTCATACCATCAAGGGCACTTGCGGCTTCCTCGGACTGCCGCGGCTTGAAGCGCTGGCGCATGCCGGCGAGACGCTGATGGGCAAATTCCGCGACGGCATGCCGGTGACCGGCCAGGCCGTGACGGTGATCCTGTCGTCGATCGACCGCATCAAGGAAATCCTCGCAGGCCTCGAGGCCACCGAGGCCGAGCCCGAGGGCAACGACCACGATTTGATCGAGAAGCTGGAAGCGATGGTCGAGCAGGGCATGGCGGCAATGTCAGGCTCGGCGGAGCCGATGCCGGCCGCAGGCGCCGCCGCTCCTGTCGCCGAGGCGCCGCCGCTGGCGCCTGAAGCCCCTGTTGCCCCCGCACCGTCGAAAGAGAAAGAGATGACGCAAGGCACGCTGGTCGAGCAGACGCTGGAACGCCCGCTGCGCCTGGGCGAGGTGTCGCTGGACGAGCTCGAGCGCGCCTTCCAGGAGACCGCGATCGAAGCGCCGGTACCGGCGCCCGTTGTTGAGGCCAAGGCCGAGGTCAAGGCTGAGCCTGCCGCCGAGGCCAAGCCCGCCAAGGAGAAGGCCGCTGCTGCGAAGAAGTCGATGGCCGACGAGACCGTCAGCGAGGGCGACCGCATCGCCAACCAGTCGATCCGCGTCAACGTGGACACGCTGGAGCACCTGATGACCATGGTCTCCGAGCTGGTGCTGACCCGCAACCAGCTGCTCGAGATCTCCCGCCGCAACGAGGACACCGAGTTCAAGGTGCCCCTGCAGCGCCTCTCCAACGTCACCGCCGAGCTGCAGGAAGGCGTCATGAAGACGCGCATGCAGCCGATCGGCAACGCCTGGCAGAAGCTGCCCCGCATCGTCCGCGATCTCTCGTCCGAACTCGGCAAGCAGATCGAGCTGGAGATGCACGGCGCCGACACCGAGCTCGACCGCCAGGTGCTCGACCTGATCAAGGACCCGCTCACCCACATGGTGCGCAACTCCGCCGATCATGGCCTGGAG
>JAEWBW010000547.1 GCA_023390955.1 Pseudomonadota bacterium | reverse complement strand
ACATCTTGTTGAGCTCGCCGCCGGGATAACCGGACGCGAGCTCGCCAAACGTCCCCTTCTCCGCCATCTCCTTTGCCGCGCGCATGTAGCCGCCCCAGGCGGCACGCGCGAGCGAGCCACCGACACTGATGCGCCGCACGCCGAGATCGGCGGCTTCATTCAGCGATAATCCCGACGCACCGATCAGCAGGTTGAACGGCCTTGGCTGCACCGCCTTCACGACGGTCGCGATATCCTCGCGCGTCTTCAGGCCCGGCGCGTAGAGACAGTCCGCGCCGGCCTCTGCGTAGGCGGTAAGCCGGTCGATGACGAGCTTGAGATCGCTCTGCCCCCAGAGATAGGCCTCGCAGCGCCCGACCAGCATCGTGCCGCTGTCGCCGATCGCCTTGCGCGCCGCGCGGATGCGCTCGACCGCGAGCGTGCGCTCATAGAGCGGCTTGTCCTTGTCGCCGGTGGAATCCTCGATCGACAGGCCGGCGACGCCGGTGCGCACACCGCGCTCGACATTGTCGGCGACCCGGTCGGGCTCGACGGCAAAGCCGCCCTCGAAATCCGCGTTCACGGGGATGTCGACGGCGGAGCATATTGCTGCCAGATGCTGACAGACATCATCCACGGTGACGCGGTTGTCGGCATGGCCGATGGTCCAGGCAAAGCCCGCGCTCGACGAGGCAATCGCCTTGAAACCGAGATGCTGCAACGCCTTGGCGCTGCCGACGTCGAACGGATTGGGCAGGATGAAGCATCCGCTCTCGTGCAGCTTCCTGAACGTCGCGCGCTTGTCCGCGGTCGTGACCGTCATGTTTCTCTCCCTTGTTGGCCGCGCAGAGATAGGCGCGCGTGGCGGGTAGCGCTAGTGCGCACCCGACAGCGCTAGTGCGCGTCGTGCACCGCGCGGCTGTCCTTCGGCGCCTCTTCGCGATCGGTCATGCCGTAATCCCTGACGACGCTGGCGATGCGCAGATGGTAGTCGGCGAAGATCTTCGCGCGGCCCTTGGCCTGGGTGCGGCGATGCTCCATCGTGTTGCGCCAGGCCTGCACGGCCGCCTCATCCCGCCAGAACGACAGCGACAGCAGCTTGCCCTTGTCGGTCAGGCTCTCGAAACGTTCGACCGAGATGAAGCCGTCGATGGTCTGCAGGATCGGCTTCAGATCGGCGGCGAGGTCAAAATAGTCCTGGCGAAATTCCGGCTTGGGCCAGACCTCGAAGATCACGGCGATCATTTTTACGTCTCCTGTTCGCGATAGCGTCGCCTACACTACCACTTTGCGCAGGAAGGTGCGCTCCTCGCTGAGGATAAACTTGTGCTCTTCCGCGAAGTTGAAATTCGCCATGCCCTCGGTGTCCGCCCGCAGCCGCGCACGATAGGCCTCATAGGCGGCCAGGCTCTCGAAACCGATCAGCGCGAAGGCGATGTTGTTGGTGCCCTCATGCGGCATGAAATAGCCGATCAGGTCGCCACCGCATTTCGGGATGATGCTGAGCCAGCGCTTCGAATAGTTCTCGAACTGCGCGCGCTTGAAGGGATCGAGCTGGTAGCGGATGAAGACGGTGATAGGCATGGAGGGCTCCTGTGTTTCCACATCGTCATTGCGAGCGCAGCGAAGCAATCCAGGAATCCTTCCGCAGAAAGACTGGATTGCTTCGTCGCTTCGCTTCTCGCAATGACGAAGTGGTGAAACGCTACGCCCTTGCCCGACCACAATGCTTCGGCTATCATCGAAGCATGAAAGCAGGACCTGACATCGCCATGGTCGCCGCTCTCGTCGGCGATCCCGCCCGCGCCAACATGCTCACCGCGCTGATGAACGGCCGCGCGCTCACCGCGAGCGAGCTGGCGCAGGAGGCCGGCATCACGCCGCAGACCGCGAGCTCGCATCTGTCGAAGCTCGAGGCCGGCGGATTGGTCGAGCCGGAGAAGCAGGGCCGCCACCGCTATTATCGCCTGACCGACGACGACGTCGCCGGCGTGCTCGAAGGGCTCGCCGGCCTTGCCGCGCGTACCGGCCACATGCGCGTGCGCACCGGGCCGAAGGATCCGGCGCTGCGCCGCGCCCGCATCTGTTACGACCACCTCGCCGGCGATCTCGGCGTGCAGATGCTGGATGCCATGCGCGAGCGGAATCTGGTCAGGCACAGGAAGCAGGAGATCGAGCTTACCGCCGAAGGCGAGCGCTTTCTCGCCAGGCATCTGCAGATTTCGGCGGAGACGCTCACGCATCCGCGCCGCCCGGTCTGCAAGGCCTGCCTGGACTGGAGCGAGCGGCGCCACCATCTCGCCGGAACGCTGGGCGCCGCCATGATGAACCGCTTCACCGAGTTGAAATGGGCCGCGCGCGACGCCACGCCCGGCAGCCGCGTCGTGAATTTCACTCGCGCCGGCGAGAAGCAGTTCGCGACGCTGTTCGGTAGCGGCAAGGACTGATCACGCACCGCACGTGACGACACACATTTGCGTGTGAACGCGCACCGGCGTCATCGCCGGGCTTGACCCGGCCATCCCTGCGTTTATGGCACCGTCATTCCGGGGCAATCCTGCGGAACGACTCCGCCAGACATCCGAGACCTCAATGATCCGTATCATCCCGGCCGCGCTCACTGCCGTCCTCCTCGCCTTCCCCTTCACATCCGCCTGCGCCGCCGACGCTCCTCGCGAGCCCTACGGCATCGCGCTCGAAGGCTTCGCCTATCCCTATCCCGTGCACCTGCTGCCGCTCGTCAATGACGGCGAGCAGCTGCGCATGGCCTACATGGATGTCGCCCCTGCGCAACCGAACGGCCGCACCGTCGTGCTGCTCCACGGGCGCAATTTTCCGTCGAGCTACTGGGCGCCCGTAATCAAAATGCTGAACGAGGCCGGCTATCGCGTCGTGGTGCCGGATCAGATCGGTTTTGGCAAATCATCGAAACCCGCGGGCGAACTGCATTTCGACACGCTGGCGCGCAACACGATCGCGTTGCTCGATCATCTCAAGATCGACAAGGCCGACATCGTGGCGCATTCGCTCGGCGGAATGCTGGGCGTGCGCATCGCCCGCGCCTATCCGGAGCGGGTCTCGCATCTGGTCCTGACCGCACCGATCGGGCTCGAGGATTATCGCCTTTACGTTCCGCCGACTCCGACCGAGACGATCATCGAGAACGAAGACAAGCTCACCGCTGACGGATATCGCAAGCAGCTCCAGACCAACTACGCCCTGAAGCTTCCGCCGGAGGCGGTTACGCCGTTCATCGATGCCCGCTTCAACATCAAGGGCAGCGCCGAGTATGCGCGCTGGCTGCGCGCCTTCGTCAGCTCAGGCCAGATGATCTACCGCGAACCTGTCGCGCACGAGATTCCGCTGATTACCGAGCCGACGCTGTTCATCATGGGCGCCGACGATCACAACGCGCCGGGCCGGGCGAATGCGCCGGAGGCGCTGCGCTCCAAAATGGGCCACAACGCAGATCTCGCCAAAGCGCTGGCTGCGCAGATGTCGAACGCAAAGGCCGAAATCATTCCGGACACCGGGCATCTCGTGTTTCTGGAAGCGCCTGACCGCTACCGCGATCTCGTGCTCGGTTTTCTCAGTCGCTGAGGCTTTGGCGCGAAAAGCCGTATCACCCGCCGCGTTCATGCCGCATTCAGGTCATGATTGCCAATTTGGATGCCGCCGCTCGGACGTGTCGCCAAAATTTAACATGTCGAATCATGTCGTTTGATTCATTGTGCGCCGCAAGCGCATCCCCCCAGGAACGAAGGACGATCACATGAAGTATCTGTACGCAGCTGTCGTGCTTGCCAGCACGGTTGTCGGCTTCAGCGAAATGGCCGCCGCCGCCGGTGGCTGCGGGCCCGGCTGGTACCGTGGCCCCTATGGCGGCTGCCGCCGCGCCGCGGTCGTGGTCGCTCCCGCGCCGGTCTATGTCGCGCCCCGGCCTGTCTACGTCGCCCCGGCGCCGGTCGTCGTGGTGCCGCGCGCCCGCGTGTGCCCCTACGGTTTCCGCTGGTATGCCGGCCGCTGCCGTCCGATCTGATATCTATCGTGTTACGATGTGGCCGCGCGGCACCCGCCCGCGGCCACATTTTTTTGCGGGCCGGTCTTGAATGGCACGAAAAAGGGGATCGCAATCGCGATCCCCTTTTCCGTTTTGTGAACGGCCGGCCTTACCAGTGGCGCCAGCGGCGGCGGTGCCAGCGGGGACGCCAGCCCCAATGACGATGATGCCGGTGGTGGTGGTGCCAGTGAACCTGCTCGGGCTTCAGCTGCGCGGCCTCGTCGCCATCGATCACGGCGGGCTGGATGTCCGGATTGGCGTTCGGCATCGCGCCCGGACCATCGATCGGCCGGGGCGACAGCGGCGCCGCCCTTGCCGCCGTCGTCATCGCAGCCGCACCGGCCGCAACACCGAATGCAATCTTCAAAAAGTCCCGGCGCTCCATCGTCTTGTCCTCTCAGCGTTGAGTGATGCAGGAGGAAGTTTTGCGCCGGACGCATGAACCGCCACTGAACTCCGCGTTCAGCTACATTGCGAATGCGAAAGTCTAAACCCCGAACGCCTGCACCTGCCCCAGCGTCTCGCGCGTGCGCGTCACCTCGGGCCAGTCGCGATTGAAATCGGCGGTCAGCTTCTTGATCGCCTCGCCCTTCAGCATCGCGTTCAGCGCGGCCTCGTCAGTGAATTCGTACATGGCGAGATGCAGTGCGGGATTGTCCAGGCTCCAGAATCGCCAGGCCTTTGCGACACCGAATGCCTTCACCGCATCGGGCAGATGCTCGGTCTCGTACCATCTGTTGAAGGCCGCACGTTTGCCGGCATCGGTGACGGTGGCGCGAACGACGAAATAGGCTGACGGCATCGGAGTTCCTCCCTGGTTTTGCCGCAGCATAGCCTGTTACCTTGGCCGCAACAAAATCACCGGCAATAGACATCCGGCCGATGTCGGATCACGGCCCCCTCATACGTCCTGTGTTCTGAACCCGGACAAGGAGACACCGCATGGCCGACCTCACGCTGACGACCTTCGACTGGGTTCCCGAAATGCCGCGCGGCCATGTGCGCGATTTGCGCATCCGCTGGGCGCTGGAGGAAGCCAGATTGCCCTACCGCGTCGCGAGCGTGCCGTTCGGCGACCGGGGGCCTACGCATTTCGCGCACCAGCCGTTCGGCCAGGTGCCGTGGCTGACCGATGGCGACCTCTCGATCTTCGAGAGCGGCGCGATCCTGCTGCATCTGGGCGGGCTGAGCGAAGCGCTGATGCCGGCCGACCCGCGCGGCCGCAGCGACACGGTCGAATGGGTGTTCGCGGCGCTCAATTCGGTGGAGATGCCGGCCCTGCCGTGGGGCATGTTCAAATTCATGGGGACTGACGATGACTCACAAGCCGTGAAATTCATCGACGGCTTCCTCAAGCTCCGTCTCAAACACCTCGAGGCGGTGCTTGCAGATCGCGAATGGCTGGCGGGCCGCTTCTCCGTCGCCGACATCCTGATGTCGGACGTGCTGCGTCCGGTCGATCGCTTTGGCGGTCTCGCGGACAGTCCCGCCTGCCGCGCCTATGTCGCGCGCACCACCGCCCGCCCGGCCTTCGCCAAGGCCCATGCCGATCAGCTGGCGCATTTCGCCGCGGCTGACAAAGCGCGCAAAGCAGAATAGCACCGGTTTAATCGCCAGCGCCGCCGCGGGCTCGATGCACCTCTCCCGCTTGCGGGGGAGGTCGGCGCGAAGCGCGGGGTGGGGGCTCTCTCCTCGTGGGGAGTCCCTGTGTGGATAGACCCCCTCCCCAACCCTCCCCCGCAAGCGGGAGAGGGAGCGCACTGCCGTCGCGGCAGCCGTCAGGCTAATCCACCCTACACCCACCCGCCCCGCGCCATCACGGCCGCGCAGAGCACGATGACCACGATGGCCGCGAGCTCACCGTGGATGATCATCGACACCAGCCGCTTGCGGCTGGCATCAAGCACCGGCGCCTGGCCCGCCCTAATCGATGCGCTCCACGACAGGAACTCCTGCGTCGGAATCACCGAGAACGCCCCGATCGCAACGAACAGAGCGAGCTTCGCCCAGAAGGCGGTGCTGTGCAGGTAGTAGTCAAAACCCTTCTCGAAGAACACCACACGCAAGCCACCGACGATGAGCAGCGCCCCGGCGGCCACACCGAGCACGATATCGGTGACCTGCAGCCGCCGCGCGCTCGCCACCGTCAGTTCCTGCCGGATCAGCGTGAACTCGATCGCGACCGCCGCAACCAGCGTGAATGCGCAGACGTGATGGAGGAATGCGAACAGCGTAGACATGAAGTTTCCCCGGGCAGCCCGTAGGGCGGATTAGCGCAGCGTAATCCGCCATCGTCCCGCAATATGGGTGGATTACGCTGCGCTAATCCACCCTACGCACCAAACGTGACGAACCCCACACAATTTACGCGTCGTTAGCCATCCCATCACAGCCGCCGGAACGAAGCAATTTGCTTCAAATTATCCCGGCGGAAGGTGACACATGGCCCGCATCGATTATCTCAAGGAACAGGTTGCCCGCGCCGAGCGGCTGGCAAAAGCCATCCTCGATCAGGAAGCCGCAGCGCGGCTTCAGACCTTTGCAGCCGAATGCCGTGCAGAGTTGATGGTGCTGTCGCTGCGCTCGGCTGTCTGAAATGACCGCCGTGCGCCTCACACCAGCTTCAGCGGCGCATCGGTCACGAGGCGCAGCTCGAACGAACCAATCAGCGCCGCACGCCGCGCCTCGGCATTGCTGATCGCAGTCTCGGTCTGCCGCAACGTGCTGATGTTCGAGCCGAGCGAGACGATCCCGCCGAGCACCAGCGCGATCGATCCGAGCGCCGCGGTCTGACCGAATCCAAAAATGCCAAGGATTGTGACGAGCAGCAGTGCAGCCCCGCCGCCAATCGCGACCTTGGACGCAAAGATGAACTTCCGGCAGCGCTCGGCGACGTCGGCGAGCCGCTCGATCCGGTCTTCGATGTCGGAGATTTCGTCGGTCGGATCGTCTTCGGTCATTCAAATTCAAACCCACAGTAGCTTGGCCCGCCACGATGCCATCTGTACTCCGCCTGAGGAAGCCTAGACACGGCAGTGAAGCTCAGCAAAACTAGCGAGCTGCACAACAATCGCAAGTCTGGTGAAGCACGTGGTTCGTCGCGCCAATCTGACGCCAAGACTCGTCTTCGAGGCTGAATGCCCGGCCGCTGGCGAGCTTTGGATCGCTGACACCCAAATAAAGGGCTTTGGTGTTCGGCTTTGGTCTACCACGTCAGGAGGACAAAAGGCGTTTGCAATTCGTGCCTCCAACCTCGAAGGCAAGATCGTCAGGAAAACGTTCGACATCGACCAGGCTTGGAACACGCGGTTTGACTTCGAATACACGGATCGTGAGAACCGTTATGGTCTTGGAGAGTACCTTGAAGATGCGCGCGATTGGGCGCGGGACAAACTGGATCAGATTAAGGGGCTTCCGACTGTAGACGATCAAGTTCGGGTCCAACGTCGTCACGCTAGCCAGCTAGTTCGATTGCTGCCACTCGATAGAGCCGCTCAATCTCTGCTGCGCGGCCTGCGAGGAAGTAGCCTGTCCGAGAGATACATCGATCGCTTAGACAAACTATTTGCGAACAACATACCTCAGAAGCTAAAGGCAACGTCGCTCGCCAAGCTTAAGCCCGACGCGGCGGCAAAAACACTGATCAAAGCGAATTTGACTCCAGGAAACGCGCGGACGCTTCGTGCGTTCATATCTCAAGTTCTTGAACGCGGCGCTTCGTTCGACGGCCCTTTAGGCACCTTCCATGATCAATTTGCATCCACTTTCTCGGCTGAATGGGATCGTGTCAGCAAAGTTCGATATCCCGAACTAAACAAATTTCCTGAAAAGAAGTACCAACGCCTGTTCGATGTCTTAGAGGCCGAAAAGGAGTACTGGCAGCAGGCGTTGGCGGTCAGATTGTACTTTGAGTTTCGCGCCCCGCTGATCCGAATCTTGTCGGCCGAATGGAATCAGATCTTCGACTCGCACTGGTATCCATATGCGCCAACCGAGAAAGAGTTCTGGTTCGAGTGCAGAGAAACTCTTACGGAAGATGCTACTCGGATACTTCAATTGGTGCATCAGCGTACTGCAGAGGAATTCGGCTCAAGCAGCTACTGGTTTCCAACCACGAGGGGACGACCTGGCAATCACATTCGCTCGGTCGAACACATCTGGCGGCTGACATTGAACAAATGCGCCGTTCGTTACTATCCGCTACGCGAATTCTCGCGCAGCTACCGCGAGTTCAATAACCCGAGCTACTACATCTCATTTCTGCGGCAGTACAAACCGACCTTCGACAGGACCCTAAATGTGGCCGAGG
>JAEWBW010000541.1 GCA_023390955.1 Pseudomonadota bacterium | reverse complement strand
ATGCAACCGTCAACGCAACGGCCGGCCTGACATGCCCTGGTCGACGCCGTTCGACGATCCCATTCCGCTCCCGCGCGGAAAGGCGCTCCGCACGCTGCAGCAGGCGGCCGATTACATCATGCAATTGCCGGAGGACGCGCAAGCGGAGCCGCGCTGGCAGGTCGCGATCGAGCAGCTGATCAATGCGGCGGAAACCGGTGGCGGCTGGGTGATGTTCGCCCGCATCGGCATGCTGCGGGCGCTGAACGCGGAGCCTCGCAGCCGATAGCGGCTCAAGCCACGCGAGCGCTATTTCAGCGCGGTGCTCACAGAGCCATATTTGGTGTTCATGGCGGTGCCGATCCCCTGCACGGCGGTCACGATCACGATGCTGATCCCGCAGGCAATCAACGCGTATTCGATCGCGGTCGCGCCGGTCTGGTCGGCGAAGAAAGTCTTGATCAGCCGCCGCATGGAATACTCCTTCCGAGGGGCATCCCGCATTTTCCCGCTGCCCCGCCCCGAATGCAATCTATGGTTTGCACCTTGCCGGCGTGTTGACGAGAAGCCTCAACAAAACGTTAAGGGCACCTCGCTTGCGACAGGTTGTACCGGTAATCCTACGGGATGCCGCGTTAACTTTCGATTGCCCTTGCGCGCGGCATGGTCGCCCCGATTGAGGATGAGAGTTCGCACGCGGTGCAGCAGCAGGACGCCAGGAAGAACTACATCGGCATCGTGACCGACACGACCGAGGGCGAACGTGCGGCCGACAGCGCCGCGCAGTCGCAGCCGCGCGTCATGAGCTATCTGGTCGGCCGCCTCACCGCCGTGCTGAAGCGCGGTGCCACGGGTCGCGCCAAGGGCTGAAACAAGACCGCCAGGGAGCGCTTGACCGGCGCGTTTGCCTGTCTCCGCTCCTGCTCGACAGTCAGCTGCGCCGATGCGCCGCAGCTTCGACAACCCATACGCAGCGAACTTTTCACGGCATTGCAGCGTTTCCGGCCGGCTCGATTCATCACGGCCGTTTTCATTTTCGGGGACTTGCGTTGAACAGATTCGATATCGGCGTTCATTTCGTCGCGCTGGCGGCGGCCTTCGCGCTTGCCGCCCCGATCGGGTGGGATCGCGAGAAGCGGGCGCGAAGTGCGGGCCTGCGCACCTTTCCGCTGGTCGCGCTTGCAAGCTGCGGCTTCGTTCAGGCCAGCGAAAGCCTGCTGGCGCATTCGCCCGACGGGATGGCGAAAGTGATCGAAGGCCTCATCACCGGCATCGGCTTCATCGGCGGCGGCGCGATCCTGAAGCAAGGGACTTCGGTCCAGGGCACCGCAACAGCGGCCAGCCTGTGGGCCACCGGCGCCATCGGCGTCTCGGTCGGGCTCGGCAGCTACGATGTCGCCGTGACGATCGCGCTGTTCACGTTTCTCACGCTTCGCTTGCTGACGCTGGTGAAAGAGGACGACGATCTCGAACCGAAGCGTGGTGACGGCGAAGGGGATGATCAATCACGGTCAGCCTGATCTAGCATGACTTCGGATGGAGCAGTTGCTCAGGCGCCCCCACTCTATATGGGATATCGCCATCTCAACGCTCGCCGCACCACTGCGAACGCGACGATGTTCGCGAGAATGCTGAACCAAAGAAACGTCGGTACGGACCAAGCGATACACGTGTGGATCAGGTAGATGAGCTGCGCTATCAACCCGGTAAGCAGCCCAAACCGTGTCCACCCGAGAAGAGTCCGCGGCACAACATCATCCGACTGGTCGAAGAAGTGCTGTGCGATCAACAGCGCAAGGAATTCCATTCTGTGCTCATGATAGCCACTCACGCATCATCGTGATCCGCAGTCCCATATATGGACGCCTCAACATCGATGCCAGCTCTGCCCGCTACCGCGGCCAACTCCGCGGGAGATCATCAGATATTTGAACGAGAACGATTGGGGAAAGATCAAAATCGCGCTAAAGAATATCGGTATTTGCCGACAACCGGGACGCAGAAACTTGTCTTACCTCCCAAGGCCGTTCATCGCGCCCCTATCTTTGATTCTTTTAACGACCACCGCTGCCGTTGCTGACAGCCAAGAAGCGAGCAAGCCCTCGCTGAACGCGGCTGCGGACGTAGCCGCAGCTGTTGCTGATATGAACGCAACAAGCCACACGCAGCAAGGCGTGCTCGACGCGCGGACATCGGCAGGCGGGGTTCTGGTGATCGAACACTCGACCATCAGGAACAATGCGGGCACGGGCATTGGAAGCACCGCCGCGACGGGCGGGATCGTGCTCGACAACGTCATCTCCAAACAGAATCTGTATGGGGTCGCCCTCGCAAACGGGATGGCTGCGGCGATCACGTGATCAACCTTCTCCAACAATGTCACCGCTGGAGTCGAAGCGGACGGTGGAGGTCAGGTCTTCATCACCGATAGCCTGCTCACCTTCAACGGAACGGGCCTCTTGATATCCGGCGCTGCCGCGATGACGAACACCTCGGTGGTGTTCAACACCACCGGTCTCAGCGGCGGCGGCTCGATCACTTCGTTCGGCAACAACCGCATCTACGGGAACACTTCGGCGGGCCAGGCCGTGGTGGCGGCCGGTGCCGCAACCTCCGACCTCGGACAGAAGTAGACTTGCGATCAGAAGGAGGCCGTCAGAGCGGACGGCCTCTTTCAACCATCGTACTGGCGCAGCTCCTACTGCATCATCGCGGCCGCGATCTTCTCCGCCGACATCAGCACCGGAAAATTGGTGTTGGCGCATGGCACCACAGGGAAGATCGAGGCGTCGACGACACGCAGGCCCTGCACGCCCCTGACGCGGCCCTGATTGTCGACCACCGCCATCGGGTCGTCGGCCCGCCCCATGCGGCATGAGCAGGAGGCGTGCCACACGCCGATGGTCGCCTTGCGCACGAAGGCCTCAAGCGCCTCGTCGTCGTTCATGACGTCATCGAAGGTGAACCCCTCGACCACGAAATTGTCGATCAGATAGTGGCGCAGTGCCGCGGGGCCATCCATCAGGGTCGCGGCGATCTTGGTCAAAATCCTGTTCTTGGTGTTGACCACGCCGATCTTGCGCACCTTATCGGTGTAGGCGGCCGGGAACGGCTTGTCCGTCACCTTCTTCACAATGTCGCTCAACTGAATGGCCGCCATCTTGCGGAAGCCGCTCATCAGGCGCTCGAGATCGCGTCGGTCGGACAGCAGGTTGAACTCGACGATCGGCTCGGCTGAGGGATCGCGCGAAGCAAGCTTGACCTGCCCGGTCTCCGAATAGGTCTTGTTGACGAAGGTCAGCAGCGAACCGATCTGCTCGCCGACGGCATGCCAGGCGGACTTGCTGAGCAGGACGACGAACATGTCGCCCTTCGGCACGCCCGCGAGATCCGACGAATACCGCAGGCCGAGCTGCATGTGGCGTCGCGTGTGCTCGTTCATGCGCGCACCGCGACGGACGAACGACGACAGCGAGATCGAGGGATGGTCCATCAACCGCTGGCCGACGCCCGGCAGGCCCATCAGCACCGGAATGCCCATGTCCTTGAGATGACCGACCGGGCCGATGCCGGCACGCAAGAGATGCGCCGGCGAATGGATCGCGCCGCTGGAGAGGATGATCTCGCGGCCGCGGAGTTCCTGCTCGCGTCCGTTCACGACAGCCTTCACGCCGACGCAGGTCGTGCCTTCGAACAGCAGCTCCCTCACCTGCGTGTTGGTGGAAATCGTGAGATTGGCGCGCTTGCGCGTGTCGCGGTCGAGATAGCCCATCGCGGCCGACACGCGCTGCTCGGCCTGGTTGGAATGCGTCACCGGAAAGAAGCCGTCGACGAACTCGCCGTTCTGATCCGGCAGATATTGATGGCCGGCCTGCTGGAAGGCATCGGCGAAAGCCTGCGAATGCCGGGTCCAGTGCTCGCGCGGGATGCGGCGCACGGGGATCCTGCCGTCCTTGCCGTGATACGGGCCGTCGAAATCGAGGTCGCGCTCGACCTTCTTGAAGAACGGCAGCACCTCGTTCCAGGTCCAGCCTTCGGCGCCACGCGCGTCCCATTCGTCGTAATCGGTGGGCGCACCGCGATTGGCCATCTGGCCATTGATCGAGGAGCCGCCGCCGAGCACGCGCGCCTGCTCGTATTTGCGCAAGGGCGGACGGCTTTCGTCCGGATTGTTGTGGCTGACAACCTGCGTGGTGACTTTCAACTCGGTCCAGTGGAAGCGCGGATCGAAATAGGCCGTGCCCGGATAGCTGTCCCTGATCTCCGCCGGCTCGTTGCCGGGTGGCGTGTCCTGTCCGGCTTCGCAGACCAGGACCTTGTTGGCGCTCTTTGCGGAGAGCCGGTGGGCCAGCACGGACCCCGCCGAGCCGCCGCCCACGATGATGTAGTCATACACTTGGCATTTCCTCTTGTTCTTGTCCGGGAACCGTAGCCCATCATCGTTTTGAGGTCACGCCGACATTGTGCCGCCTGCCCTGCCGCGCGCCGGCGCGATGTCTTGTCAGGCGGAATTCTCCGCGCAGGAATCGCGGTGGACGTGTGGGCCGCCGTGAGGGTCAGCCCGCGGGCACTCCGGCCAGAGACATGCCTTCGCCGATACGCTTCTCGGCGGCGAGGAAGACGGGGTTGTCGCTCATCGGATTGGCGCGAAAGCGGCGGCAGGTGAAGTGCGGGTCGAGCGCAAGTCCATCGCCTGCTGCGGCGCGCGCTTCGGTCAGCCTGCCGAGCAAGGCGAACGCAGCAGCAAGATGGAAGTGGGCCACGGGATAATTCCGGTTCACCTGAAGACTGCGCTCGATCCAGGTGACCGCGTCTGTGTCCGCGCCGAGCTGCAGCTTGGCGGCGCCGATGATGTAGAGCCACCGGTAGGCACTGTTGTCGCGCGGCGAAAGCCTCAGCGCCTCCGCGACATGGGCTTCGGTCTCACCACTTCGGCCGAGCAGCGCCTTGCCGATGCCGATCGAGTTGTGCGCTTCCGCCAGGTTCCGATTCAGCGCCAGAGCCCGCTCGCATTCGAGGATTCCCTGCGACGCGCGCTTGGTGAACAATTTGACATTGCCGAGCCATAGCCGCGCCAGGGCATGCCCGGGCGCAATGGAAAGCGCCTTGGTCAGGATGGCTTCAGCCGCCGCAAACCCGGGCGCGCGGTCGTCGACCATGTGCGCGGCGGCCTGTGCCGCACTGATCCCGGCCAGCCCCACCAGCGCCTCGACATGATCCGGATCAAGCGACAGGGCGCGCTCGAACAGTACGCCCGCCCGCTCCATATGCTCGGGCGTCCGCCCCTTATTGAGCCAGGCCCGGCCCTGGAAATACAAATCCATCGCTTCCGGATGTTGCGAATGGTCCGCGCGCCGGGCTTCGGCTTCGACGAGCGCGGTGCTCAAAGTATTGGCGAGTTGCGCGACGATCTCGTCCTGCAGGGCGAACAGATCGGCGACCTGGCTTTCGAAACGGTCGGCCCAGAGCTGATTGCCATCCTGCGCATCGACAAGCCGCGCGCTCACCCGCAACCTGTTGCCGGCGCGTTGCAAGGCGCCTTCGAGGACATAGCGGACGTTCAAGTCGCGGCCGACCTGCTTGAGATCGACAGCCCTGTTCCGGTACGCAAAGGCGGTGTGCCGGCCAATGACGAAGGAGCCGCTGATGCGTGACAGGTCCGTGGTGAGGCTCTCGGTCACGCCGTCGGCAAAGTAATCCTGCTCGGGATCGCCGCTCAGATTGTCAAACGGCAGGACAACGATGGAGAGGCGCGGCGGCGAAGGCGTGTTTTCAGGCTGCGGCGCCACTGGCGCAGCCTTCGTGCCTGCGGGCCCATCCAGCTCCCTCACCTCGCCGGCAAAACGAAATCCCCTGCGCGGCAGCGTCTTGATCAGCCGCTGGTGCTCGCCGTTGTCGCCGATGGCCGTTCGCGCGGCATTCAGGCGGGTCGTCACGGCGGCATCGGAGACGGCACGACCATTCCAGATCGCCTGGATCAAATCGTCCTTGCTGACGACACGATCCCTGTGCCGGATCAGATATGTGAGGAGGTCGAACACCTGCGGCGCAATGGACAGGATGTCCACCCCGCGATGAAGCTCGCGGCGGTCGGTGTCCAAGGCATAATCTTCGAACAGATAGCGCAAGGTCGCCCCCGCTCGCTATTGCCGGGAGTGTACCATGCGGGCACCGCGAAGAAAGCCGCCGGCCAGGAAAATGCTGGAAAGGCGTCCAGGCTCCGGCTTGCGCAGGGCAAGCCGGATCAGGCAGCGCGTGTCTTGAAGGACGCTACTTCTTGCCGTCCAGGAATTTCCGGACGGCCCTGATCGTGGTGTCCGGGCTCTCCTCCATCAGCCAGTGCCCGGCGTCGGCGACGACCACTTCCGTCACGTCGGTCGCCGCATTGCGCATCACGGCCGCCTCGCTCGCACCGAAGGATTTTTCACCGCCCACCGCAAGCACGGGGATCGTCAGCTTGGTCGCAAAGATTGTCTTGTTGTGCTCGGCATCCTTGCGGATCGAGCGGAATTGCGCGAATGCCGCCCGCATGGCGCCGGGCTGGGCGTAGAGCTTTGCATAATGGCGGCGCGTCGCCTCGCCGATCCTGGACGGTGTGCCGGCGAAGTCGTTCCAGAAGCGGTCGAGATAGATGCGCTCGCGGCCCTTCACCAGCCGCTCCATGTCCGCACCGCCGAGATCGAAATGCCACAGCAGCGGATTGCGGACGATGTCGTCCCAGGGCGGAACTCCCGGCACCGGCGCATCCATGACGACGAGCTTTTCGGTCTTGTCGCGATAACGTGCAGCATAGGCGTAGGCGACCATGGTGCCGATGTCGTGCCCGACGATCTCGGCCTTGTCGATGCCGAGCGTATCCAGCACGCCGCGGATGTCGGCGGCCTGATTCCACTTCTCGTAACCGGCTTCCGGCTTGGCGGAGAGCCCCATGCCGCGCAGATCCGGAACGACGACGGTGTGATCGCGCACGAGATCAGCGGCGAGCTTGACCCACATGTCGCCGGTGTCGCCAAAGCCGTGGATCAGGACCACGGCGGGACCCTTGCCGCCGACGCGAACATGGATCTGCGTGCCGTTGGCCGCGATCATCCGCGTCTTGAAGTTTTGAGGAAATGCCTCCTGCGCCAAAGCGGCATCGGAGGTGGCAGACACAAACAACGTCAGAAAAGCAGCAAACCACTTTGCGTACACAGACTAGCCCCCAAATCAGCTCGATCGATTGACCATAACCAATTTGTTGGCTGATACAATGTTCAGACAGGTGCGCAACATGAGCAGTGCGCTGCGCCTTGCGTGATCCGCTGATGACGCCCGCAGAGGCGCCGACCGGCGTCACATCTGCAGCAGCGCCTCGACGAGTTGCTCCGGCTGGAACGGCTTTTGCAGCAGCACGCTGTTGGGCACGCCGTGCGATTTCCAGAGATCGGTGCCGGCGCCCGTCATGTAGACGACGGGAAGATCGGGCTGCTTCTCCCGGATCCGGCGTGCGACGTCCCAGCCGTTCAGACTGCCGCTGAGGGAAACGTCGGTGACCAGTGCCTTGTGATGTTTGCCCGGCGCCGAAAACAGCGTCAGCGCCTCCTCGCCGGACGAGAGGATGTCAGACGTGAAACCGTACTCCGCCAGGATGTCCTCGAGGACACCCTGCAACAGGTATTCGTCTTCGACGATCAGGATCGAGGCTGGTTCCGGCATGTCGTCTTGGTTCAGAAGTCGCGCCAACCACGCATTATTCGATTCCATGCAAAGCACAAGTCACGATCGGGCCGCAGCGCCTGCATGGCTGATCTTCGGTCGCTCGCGGAGGGAGACGCTTGCCGTGCGGCAAACCAGCCATAACGTCGCGAGTGCTGTGATAGTTCCGCGTGGGTGATCATATCGCACCTTGCGCTGCAGTGGCCATGTCCGGCGCGAAGAGCCTTGGCGGGTCACGCGGCGGTTCGCCGCTTCAACTTCCTGTTACATCGGCGTGACGGCTCACCCGAAAAATCCAGCCGTTCTCAAGCAAAACAGAAGCCCTCCCGAACCATTCCCTCAAGCGGGCACTGCCACGCGGGTCTAGAGCGAAGTCATTCGTCGTTTCACCGGTGGTATCGCGACGCGTCACGGCACTGCCACCCGGTCTTTTCGGATGATGACGCGAGCGAGAAGCGCACATGGCTGTCACAGCAAGTTTTTCTGCCGGAGTTCTCACCACTTTCGGCGACGCCCTTAACAACACCACCACATTGAGCCGCAACGCGGCAGGCACGATCCTCGTCAATGGCGGCGCGGTCGTGGTCACGGGCGGAACTCCCACTGTCGCCAACACCAAGCTGCTGCAGGTCTTCGGCCTCGACGGCAACGACATCATCACCGTCAATGAGAGCAACGGCGCGATGCCGGCGGCGAACCTGTTCGGCGGCAATGGCAACGATACGCTGACCGGGGGATCCGGCAACGACCTGCTGTTCGGCCAGGCCGGCAACGACACCCTGCTCGGCAAGGGCGGCAACGACTTCCTGTTCGGCGGCGCCGGCAACGACACGCTGACCGGCGGCTCCGGCGACGACCAGATGTTCGGCGAGGCCGGCGACGACCGCATGATCTGGAATCCCGGCGACGGCACCGATCTGATGGAAGGCGGCGACGGCGTCGACACGGCGGAAGTGAACGGCGGCAACGGCAAAGAGGTCTTCAGCATCACGGCCAACGGCTCGCGCGTTCGTTTCGACCGAACTGATCCCGCACCGTTCTCGCTGGACATCGGCACCACCGAAAATCTCGTGGTCCACGCCAATGGCGGCGACGATGTCATCACCGCCACTGGCAATCTCGCCGCGCTGATCAAGCTGACGCTCGACGGCGGCGCCGGCAATGACACGATCCTCGGCGGCAATGGCGCGGACCTGCTGCTCGGCGGCGACGGCGACGATTTCGTCGACGGCAACCAGGGCAACGACACCGCCCTGCTCGGCGCCGGCAACGACGTCTTCCAGTGGGATCCCGGTGACGGCAACGACATCGTTGAAGGACAGGCCGGCAACGATACCCTGCTGTTCAACGGCTCCAACATCGCCGAGACCATCACGGTCTCCGCGAATGGCGCTCGCACCCTGCTGACGCGCGACGTCGCCAACATCACGATGGACCTGAACGGCATGGAGACCATCGCAATTGGCGCCCGTGGCGGCGCCGACAAGATCGTCGTCAACAACCTCGCCGGCACCAGCGTCAAGCAGGTCAATGTCGACCTTGGACTGAACGGGGCCGGCGACGGCGCGGCCGACACCGTGACGCTCCAGGGCGCGGGCAGTTCAGAGAACATCCAGGTTTCCGGCTCGGGCACCTCGCTGACGGTGACAGGATTGCCGGCCGCCGTCGCCATCACCAACGCGGAAGGCGCAAACGATGCTCTCATCATCAACGGCCTCGGCGGCAACGACACCATCTCGGCGGCCGCGCTTGCCGCTGGAATCGTGCGCCTGACGATCGATGGCGGCGCCGGCAACGACACTATCACCGGCAGCGCAGGCAGCGATACGCTGATCGGCGGCGACGGCAATGACACCGTGGTCGGCGGCCGCGGCGACGATGTCGCCCTGCTCGGTGCCGGCAATGACCTGTTCACGTGGAATCCGGGCGACGGCAGCGACACCGTCGATGGCGGCGCCGGGACCGACAAGCTGGCGTTCTCCGGCGCCAATATCGCCGAGAACATCGACATTGCGGCCAATGGCGATCACGCACGGTTCGCACGCGACGTCGCCAACATCACGATGGACCTGCACGGGATCGAGCGCATCGACTTCCACGCACTCGGCGGCGCCGACCACATTAACGTCGGCGATCTGACCGGGACCGACGTGACGCAGGTGAACATCGACCTGCGCGGCTCGGCCGGAACGCCCGACGGCGCGGTCGACAGCATTACGGTCAACGCCACCCAGGGCGCCGACAATTTCGGCGTCAGCGGCAATGCTGTCGGCGTCACGGTGTTCGGCCTGCACACGATCACCAATCTCAGCTTCATGGACGCAACCGATCAACTGACGCTCAACGGCGGTGGCGGCGACGATGTGATCAACACGAGCGGCCTCGCAGCCGGTGCGGTGCAGCTCACGATCAATGGCGGGCTCGGCAACGACTTCATCCGGGGCAGCCAGGGTAATGACCTCATCACCGGTGGCGACGGCAACGATACGGCGCTGATGGGCGCGGGCAACGACACCTTCGTGTGGAATCCCGGTGACGACAATGACATCATCGAAGGCCAGGCCGGTTCCGACACGCTGCAGTTCAACGGTGCCAACATCGCCGAAACCATCAACATCTTCGCCAATGGCTCGCGCGCCGAGCTGACGCGGGATGTCGCCGCGGTGACAGCCGATACACACGGCGTCGAGACCATCGCGTTCAGCGCGCGCGGCGGCGCCGACACCATCAATGTCGGCGACATGAGCGGCACCGACGTCACAGAGGTCAAGATCGACCTCGCCGGCACGCCCGGCGTCCCCGGCGGCGACGGCGCGGCCGACAGGGTCACGATCAACGGGACCGGCGGCGACGACGTCATCTCGCTGTCGCTCAACAGCAATGGCGGATTGGTGATCAACGGTCTTGCAAGCCAGGTCGTGATCGACAATTTCGACTTCAACGACACGATCACCATCAACGGCCTCGGCGGCAACGACGTGATCGAGGCATCAAGCCTCGGCTCCCTCGGATTGCACCTCGTGTTCGACGGCGGTGCCGGCGACGATGTGCTGATCGGCAGCGCGGGCGCCGACACCCTCCTCGGCGGGCTCGGTGACGACGTACTGCTCGGTGGCGGCGGCCTCGACGTGCTGGACGGCGGCCCCGGCAGCAACGTGGTCATCCAGTCGCTCGTCGCCAATGCGGGCCTGCACGCGGGGTCGCTGATCTGAGGCATCGGGCGCTCGCAAGCCTGGCCGTCTGCATGGCAGACCACCAGTCCAGGCGAGCGCCCGCGCTTTACCGTCTCTCCGATTCCTGATCCTCTCTCCTGAATCGGGCCGGATCAACCGGCCCGGCCTCAGGGAGACACGCCATGAAGCTCGGCCCCGCGATCGCGGAAATCATGAAGCGCGAGGGGATCGAGATCCTCTGCGGATATCCCGTCAATCACCTGATCGAGCATGCGGCGAGCGCGGATATCCGTCCCGTGATGGTGCGACAGGAACGCGTCGGCGTCCACATGGCCGACGCCATCTCGCGCGTCACCTCGGGGCGCACGATCGGCGCATTCTGCATGCAGCATGGGCCGGGCGCGGAGAATGCCATGGGCGGCGTCGCGCAATGCTTTGGCGAATCTGTTCCCGTGCTGGTGCTGCCGATGGGCTATCAGCGCCGGCTGTCGCATATCGAACCGAACTTCAACTCCAGCGAGGTGATGAAGGCGTTCGCAAAATCCACCGAGCCGATCATCCTGGCGGCCGAGCTCACCAACATCTTCCGCCGCGCCTTCACCAAACTGAAGAACGGCCGCGGCGGTCCCGTCGTCGTCGAGATCCCCGCCGACATGTGGAACGAGGAAGTGCCGGAGCCGCTGAACTACACACCGGTGCTGCGCACACGTTATGGCGCCGACCCCGTCCACGTGAAGGAGGCGGCCGCCCTGCTCGTCAACGCCAAGCGGCCCGTGATCTATGCCGGCCAGGGCGTGCACTATGCGCAGGCCTGGCCGCAGCTGAAGCGGCTGGCCGAGCGGCTTGCGATCCCCGTCACCACCAGCCTCGGCGGCAAATCGTCATTCCCCGAAACGCATCCGCTCTCGCTCGGCTCGGGCGGCCTCGCCGTGCCGCGCGCGGTGCCGAAATTCCTGGCCGAGGCCGATGTGATCTTCGGTATCGGCTGCTCCTTCACCGAAACCAGCTTCGGCATCGCGATGCCGAAGGGCAAGACCATCATCCATTCGACGCTCGACCCGAACCATCTCAACAAGGACGTCGAGGCCAAGGTCGGCCTCGTCGGCGATGCTGGCCTCGTGCTCGATGCGCTGCTGGAGGAGATCGGCAAGGAAGTTACCGTGGATCGCGACGCCTCCGCGGTCGCCGCCGAGATCGCGGCCTCCCACAAGGAGTGGCTGGCAAAGTGGATGCCAAAGCTCACGAGCAACGATGCGCCGCTCAGCCCCTATCGCGTGCTGTGGGACCTCCAGCACACCGTCGACATTCGCAATACCATCATCACCCATGACGCCGGCAGCCCGCGCGATCAGCTCTCGCCGTTCTGGAAAGCGGTCGAGCCGCTCACCTATCTCGGCTGGGGCAAGACCACGCAGCTCGGCTACGGGCTCGGGCTCGCGATGGGTGCAAAGCTGGCAAAGCCCGACAAGCTCTGCATCAATGTCTGGGGCGATGCGGCGATCGGCTTCACCGGCATGGATTTCGAGACGGCCGTGCGCGAGCGGATCCCGATCCTGTCTATCCTGCTGAACAATTTTTCGATGGCGATCGAGCTCAAGGTGATGCCGGTCTCAACTGAAAAGTATCGGTCGACCGACATTTCCGGCGACTACGCCGCGATGGCCCGCGCTTTCGGCGGCCACGGCGAGCGCGTGACCAAGCCGGAAGACATCGTGCCCGCGATCCGGCGCGGCATCCAGAAGACGCAGGAAGGCATCCCCACGCTGCTGGAGTTCATCACCTGCAAGGAAACCGAGGTGTCGCGGCCGGGGACGTGATGCTACCTTCGACCTGGACAAAAGTGGGGGATGGCATTGCCGCTAGGCGCCTTCAAGAAGCTGGCGTGGCTGATCCGGCAGCAATTGCTCTCGCTGTCCGGCGTCGGCCTCATGCTGGGCGCGCTGTTCTTTGCGGCCGCGCTGACACCGACGCTGATCCCGCGGAACTATCTCACGCAAGGCGCCATCGCCGGCGCCTGCTTTGCGATCGGCTACCTCGCCGGAAATCTCTGGCGCTGGCTGTGGCACTATCTGGAGCTGCCTGAACCCTCGGCGCGCCTGAGATCGGGCGCCAACGCGCTGGTCGCGGCCGGCTGTCTGATCACCGTCATCGTCTATTTGTGGCGGGCGGCCGAATGGCAGAACTCGATCCGCGCCGTCATGAAGATGGCGCCGCTCGAGACTGCGCATCCGCTCAAGGTCTGCGCCATCGCGATGATCACGTTCGTCGTACTGCTGGTGCTGGCACGGCTGTTCAAGCTGATCTCGCAATTCCTCATCGTGCGCATGAAACGGGTGATCCCGCGCAAGGTCGCCAACGTCCTTGGCGTCCTGATTGCGGGCCTGCTGTTCTGGTCGATCGCCAACAATCTCCTGATCAGTGCGGCGTTTCGCGCACTCGATTCGTCCTTCCGCGAAATCGATGCGCGGTTCGAGCCCGAGCGTCCGCAGCCGACGGCGCCCGGGAAAACCGGAAGCGCGTCGTCGCTGGTGAAATGGAAAGAGCTCGGGCGCACGGGACGCCGCTTCATTGCCTCAGGGCCGACCGCAGCCGAGATCAGTGCCGTCACAGGGCGGACCGCGCAGGAACCCGTGCGGGTGTATGTCGGCCTCGCCGGCGCCGGCACGGCACAGGCGCGCGCCCGGCTTGCGCTCGACGAATTGAAGCGGCAGCACGGCTTCGAGCGCGCAAACCTCGTCATCGTCACGCCGACTGGCACCGGCTGGATCGATCCGGCCGCGATGGATTCGGTCGAATATCTCCATCATGGCGACGTCGCGAGCGTCGCAGTTCAGTACTCCTATCTCAACAGCCCGTTGTCGCTGCTGTTTCAGCCCGAATACGGCGCGGAAGCGGCGCGCGCTCTGTTTGTGGAAATCTACGGGTACTGGACGACATTGCCGAGAGATCGACGACCGAAGCTGTATTTGCATGGGCTCAGCCTCGGCTCGCTGAACTCGGAAAAATCCATGGAGCTGTTCGAGACGATCGGCGATCCGCTCGCGGGCGCCCTTTGGAGCGGGCCACCATTCGCGAACCGCATGTGGCAGTCGATGACCGCGAACCGCAATCCGGGCTCGCCGGCCTGGCTGCCGGAATTCCGCGACGGCCGCTTCGTGCGCTTCATGAACCAGAACGGGCCGACGGTGCCGCCGGACGCGCCCTGGGGCCCGATGCGCGTCGTCTATCTGCAATATGCCAGTGACGCGATCACGTTCTTCGACTACCGCGACGCCTTTCAGGTGCCGGACTGGATGACCGCGCCGCGCGGGCCTGACGTATCGCCGGAACTGCGATGGTATCCGATCGTCACGATGCTGCAGCTCGCGCTCGACATGGCGGTCGCGAACGGCACGCCGATGGGCTACGGCCACGTCTATGCGCCCGAGCATTATGTCGACGCCTGGGTCGCCGTCACCGATGTCCGTGACTGGTCCACCGATGCGCTGGCACGGCTCAAGGCGCATCTCGCGGCGGCCGCGCGAAGTGCCAGGCCTGGCAACACCGGCGACGACCCCTACGACGATCGCGGCGGCTGAGCGCCCGCGTCCCGCGCGAGGATATCTCTGGCCGGGATGCTCCCGGAATGGAATAATCCGGCTTTCAGAGACCGGTCCCCGCCCGGGACCGGCCAAATGGATTCTGGGATGACCGCCCTTCCGCAGGACGTGGTGGCCGAGCTCAAAGCCAGGATTTCCGAGCTCGAGCAACGATTGCAGACAAGCGGCGCGGAGAATGCGCAGCTCGCACGCGCGCTGGCGCTGTCGCGCGATGGTCAGCAGGCCAGCGCCGAAATCCTGGGCACGATCGCGGATGCACCGGGCGATGCCAAGCGCGCGCTGTACCAGATCGCGGAGACATCGGCCCGGCTGTTCGGCGCGCCGAGCTCGACCATCCAGGTCGCCGAGGGTCATGGCTGGGCCGAGACCATCCGTTTCGGCGACATCTCGAAGCGGATCGGCGCGGGCGTTCCGGACTCGCGGCTCAGGATCGGCGGCAGCAACATGCCGGGCCTCATTGTCGCCGAAAACCGCCAGGTCCACGTCCCCGACCTCGACAATGTCGATCCTGCGATTGCCCATTGGCCCGGCCTGCCCTTCGCGCGCGCCGGCGGGACGCGATCGATGTCGGGCTCACCGCTGCGCCGCGAAGGCAAGGCGATCGGCGCCCTCATCATCTACCGCGACCGCCTGCAGCCGTTCACTGACGACGAGATGGCGCTTCAGCAGATTTTTGCCGACCAGGCCGCGATTGCGATCGAGAATGCGCGGTTGTTCAACGAGACGAAGGATGCGCTGGAGCGGCAGACGGCGACCGCCGAGGTTCTGCAGGTCATCAGCCGCTCGGCGTTCGATCTGGGAGCCGTGCTCCAGACCGTGGTTGAAATCGCCGCAAAGCTCTGCCGGGCTGACGCGGCGCAAATTTATCAACGCGAGGGCGAATTCTACCGATCGGCCGTGATGTGCGGGAAGGTGAACGATAGCTACCGCAAGATCGAGCAAACCGGTGTCATCAGCGCCAGCCGGGACACGTTGATTGGGCGGGTCGCGCTCCAGGCCCAACCCATTCAGATTGCAGATGCCTGGACCGATCCCGAGTACGGGGCCGGCGAAGATGCCCGGATCGGAAACCTTCGGTCCATGCTCGGCGTCCCCCTCATGCGGAACGGAAAGCTGATCGGCGCGTTCGCGCTGGCGCGTGAAAAGGTGGAGGCGTTTGCGGATGGCGAGGTCGAGCTCGTCAAGACCTTCGCCGACCAGGCCGTGATCGCGATCGAGAACGCGCGCCTGTTCGGGCAGGTGCAGGCCCGCACGCGCGAACTCGCCGCCTCGCTCGACGATCTCCGTGCCGCGCAGGACCGCTTGATCCAGACCGAGAAGCTTGCATCGCTTGGCCAGCTCACCGCCGGCATCGCGCACGAGATCAAGAACCCGCTCAACTTCGTCAACAATTTCGCATCCCTGTCGGCCGAGCTGACCGATGAGCTGAACGAGGCGCTCGCCTCCTCCGCGCTGGCGGACAAGACCCGCGCGGAGGTCGACGAGCTGACGAGGCTGTTGAAGGACAACCTTCAAAAGGTCGTTCAGCACGGCAAGCGCGCCGATTCCATCGTCAAGAACATGCTGCTGCATTCGCGCGAGGGTTCTGGCGAGCATCGGCCAACCGACATCAATGCGCTGGTCGAGGAGAGTCTCAACCTCGCCTATCACGGGGCACGCGCCGAGAAGCCGCAATTCACCGTCACCATCAAACGCGAGCTCGATCCCGGCGCCGGCATCGCCGAGCTGTTTCCGCAGGAAATCACCCGCGTGCTGCTGAACCTGATCTCGAACGGTTTTTACGCCGTCACCAAGCGCCGGGCGGAAAGCGGCGCTGCCGGCTACGAGCCCGTGCTGGTGGCCGCGACACGCGACCGCGGCGACCATGTCGAGATCCGGATCCGCGACAATGGCACCGGTATCCCCGAGGACGTGAAGCAGAAGATGTTCAATCCCTTCTTCACGACCAAGCCGGCCGGCGAAGGCACGGGCCTCGGGCTGTCCATGAGCCATGACATCGTGGTGAAACAGCACGCTGGCGCGATCGACGTCCACACGCTATCGGGTGAGTTCACCGAGTTCACGATCCGGTTGCCGCGCAGAAGCGCCTTTCCGGACAAGACCAATTCTCCAGACAAGATTCGGGGTTAGCCGTGGCTGTGATGGTTCTGGTGGTGGACGACGAGCCTGATGTCGAAGACCTGTTTCGCCAACAATTTCGCCGTGAGATCCGCGCCCAGCGCTTCATGATGGATTTTGCCCACTCGGCCGCGGAGGCGCTGTCCCATATCGCCGACCATGCCGAGCAGTCGCTGATCCTCATCCTCTCCGACATCAACATGCCCGGCATGACCGGGCTGGAGATGCTGCCGAAGGTGAAGGAGATCAGGCCTCAGGTGCCCGTCATCATGATCACGGCCTATGGCGATGCCGATACCAAGCGCAAGGCAATGGAGAATGGGGCGTCGGGACTGCTGACCAAGCCGATCGATTTTGCGCTGCTGCGCGCGGAGATTGACGCAAGGCTGACGCAGGCGGGTTAGTTTCGCCCTGCTCTACTCGGCCATCTCGACCGGCTGCTGCGTCGTCGGACCAGCGAGCGGCCGCTCTTCCATCAGGATCAGGCAGAGCGCGGCCGTCGCCATCAGCGCGGTGGCTGCGCCGAAGACGTAGCGGAACGCGTGCCGCATGTCCTCTGCGGGAATGGCGTTGACCAGGCCTGCAGCGTGATGCTCGCCCGCGAGCGGGATATCGGCGCCCAGCGCAATGAGCAGGATCGCCGCGAACGCCGCGACCGTGAACGAGGACATCAGCGAGCGGAAGAAATTCATCGCGCCGGTGATGGTGCCGACCTGCGGCCGCGCGACCGAGTTCTGCAGCGAGACAACGCATACCGGGAAAGTCGTCCCGAGGCCGAGCGCGAACGCAGCCATCAGCGTCAGCAGGCCCCACAGCGGCAAGGTCGTGACGGTGAGGCCGAGCGCGCAGATCGCGGCCCAGGAGGTGCCGACGATGGCGACCCGCTTGTAGTGCTTTGCCCGCGCCATGGTGCGCCCGGCGATCGCCGCGCCGCAGGTCGAGACCGCGGCGAGCGGGATCAGCGCAAGCCCCGCCTCGCTGGCGCTGAGATGATAGACTGACTCGTAATAGAGCGGCAGCTGGACGGTGAGACCCGTGATCGCGCCGAGGCCGCAGCCGCCGGCAGTCAGCGCGTAAGGCGCGACGGATCCGCCGAGCAACGGGAGAGGCAAGAATGGCTCGTCGGCGCGGCGGGCGTGCCAGACGAAGGTGAGCGCCAGCGCCACCGCGCCGCCGACCATCGCCAGCACCGTCGGCGACAGCCACGGAAAGCGCGAGCCGCCCCAGGTCAGCACCAGCATGAAGACGACTGCGGATGCCATCAGCAGCACGCCGCCGAGCCAGTCGACCTTGCGCTTGCGGTGGAACACCGGGATCTTGCTCATCTTCGGCAGCAGCATCGCGAGCGCGACGGCCGCGAGCGGCAGGTTGATCCAGAAGATCATCGACCAGTGCAGATGCTCGGCGAACACGCCGCCGATGACGGGCCCCAAAATGCCGCCGACCATCCACACGCTGGAGAAATAGGCCTGGTACTGGCCGCGCTCGCGCGGGCTCACCACGTCCGAGATCACGGTCTGCACGACAGGCATGATGCCGCCGCCGCCGAGGCCCTGCAGGCCGCGCGCCAGGATCAGCATCGGCAGGCTCGGCGCCACCGCGCACAGGATCGAGCCCACGACGAACAGGCTCAGCGAGATGATGATCATGACGCGGCGACCGTAGATGTCGCTCAGCGTGCCGAACACCGGCGCAACCGCTGTCGAGGCAAGCAGATAGGCCGTGATCACCCAGGAGAGGTTCGAGACGTCCTGAAACTGTCGCCCGATGGTCGGCAGCGCGGTCGCCACGATGGTCTGGTCG
>JAEWBW010000126.1 GCA_023390955.1 Pseudomonadota bacterium | reverse complement strand
CGACAAGGCCTTCACCACCCAGAACCTGCGCGCCTTGCGCAACTGCACGCTGATCAACATGATCGACGGCTGCGCCATCTCGCTGCCGGCGCATCGCGAGGGCGAGGTGCCCGTAGGGCTGATGCTGGCCGGCGCCGGCGGATCGGACCGCCGTATCTTCGAGCTTGCTGCCGGAATGGAGACCGTCATTCGTGTTTGACCTGACCTTCACCGTTGATGCCCGGAACACCACCACGCCGCTGACGCTCGCAATCGACCAGGCCGTCATTGCCGGCTGGACCGGCCGCGATCCCGTCGCCCGCGACAAGCACATTGCGGAGCTCGAAGCCATCGGCATCGCCCGGCCGGCTTCGACGCCGATCTATTACCGCTGCTCGGCGCGGCGGCTGACGCAGCAGGACCGCATCGAATGCACCGGAGAAGACTCCTCCGGCGAGGTCGAGTTCGTGCTGATCGGCTGGCAGGGCCGCATCTTCGTCGGCTGCGGTTCCGACCACACCGACCGCAAGGTCGAGTCCTACAGCGTCACCGTCTCCAAGCAGATGTGCGACAAGCCGATCGCGTCCACGCTGTGGGAGCTCGAGGATGTCATCGGCCATTGGGACAAGATGATCCTGCGCTCCTGGGCCACGATCAAGGGCGAGCGCGTGCCCTACCAGGAGGGAACGCTCGACGCGATGCTCCCGGTCAATGACCTCATCGCGCGCGGCTTCGGCGGCACAAAATTCCCTGACGGCTGCGCCATGTTCGGCGGCACCTTTGCCGCCAAGGGCGGCATCCGCCCGGCCGACCGGTTCGATTTCGAACTGGAGGACCCCGTGCTGAAGCGGAAGATCAGCCACGGGTATGACGTGGTGACGTTGCCGGTGAGGGGCTAGGACGTCTCCGCCGTCATTGCGAGCACAACTCCCTCCGCGTCATTGCGAGGAGCCCTTGCGACGAAGCAATCCAGGCTGGTTCCGCAGTGGGATCCTGGATTGCTTCGCTTCGCTCGCAATGACGGGGAAACGGAAATCGGGTGGTTGTGGGTAGGCCGGCCTGCGAGGATGGATGCATGACAGCAACAGCACGCAAATCACCTCAATCGCCCTCCCTTGACCTGGCCACCCGCGTCGACGCACTGCCCTGGCCCGACATCACCACCGAGCTCGATTCCCAGGGCTGCGCCGTCCTGAAGAACCTGCTGACGCCGGACCAGTGCCGTGCCATCACCGCGCTCTATCCCGACGATGCCAACTTCCGCAGCCGCATCGTGATGGGCCGCCACGGCTTTGGCCGCGGCGAGTACAAGTATTTCTCCTATCCGCTCCCCGATCTCATCGCGAAGCTGCGCCCGGCGCTGTACGCGCATCTGCATGCCGTCGCCAACCGCTGGAACGAGGCGATGGGGATCGACATCCGCTATCCCGTCCCGCATGCGGCGTTCCTCAAGCGTTGTCACGAGGCCGGCCAAAACCGCCCGACGCCGCTGCTGCTGCAATACGAAGCCGGTGACTTCAACTGCCTGCATCAGGATCTCTATGGCGAGCACGTGTTCCCCCTGCAGGTCGCGATCCTCCTGTCCGAGCCGGGACGCGACTTCAGCGGCGGCGAGTTCGTGCTGACCGAGCAGCGCCCGCGCATGCAGTCCCGCGCCGAAGTGGTGCCGCTCACGCAGGGCGATGCGGTGGCCTTTGCTGTGCATCATCGCCCCGTGCAGGGGACGCGCGGCACCTACCGGGTTAATCTGCGCCACGGCGTCAGCCGCATAAGGTCGGGGCACCGCCACACGCTCGGAGTGATCTTCCACGATGCCAAATGAGTGATTTGTTCGACAGCGTCGCCGAAGCGCAGCCGTCGCGCGAGGAAATCGCCGACGGCGCCGTGCTGCTGCGCGCCTTTGCAAGGCCGATCGAAGACGAACTGATCGCCGCGGCGCGCGCCATCGTGCAGCAATCGACATTCCGCCGCATGACCACGCCCGGCGGCCACCAGATGTCGGTGGCGATGACCAATTGCGGCGAGCGCGGCTGGATCACCGACCACACCGGTTATCGCTATGATCCGATCGATCCCCGCACGGAGGCGCCGTGGCCCGCGATGCCGCCGGTATTTCGCGATCTCGCCCGTCGGGCGGCGGAGCAGGGCGGCTATCGGGATTTTGCGCCGGATGCGTGCCTCGTCAATCGCTACGAGCCCGGCACGCGGCTGTCGCTGCATCAGGACAAGGACGAGCTGGATCTCTCGGCCCCGATCGTCTCGGTCTCGCTCGGCCTGCCGGCGACATTCCTGTTTGGCGGACTGTCGCGCAACGACAAGCCGCGTCGCTTCCGCCTGACGCATGGCGATGTCGTGGTCTGGGGCGGCCCGAGCCGGCTCGCCTATCACGGTGTCGCGCCGCTCGCCGAGGGCGAGCACGCGCTGCTCGGGCGCAAGCGGATCAACCTGACCTTCCGGAAAACGTGCTGACGCGTTTGCTCGGTGCGCTCTCCCTCGTCTAAGCTGACGACGGGGAGAGGGCGACATGGCGACCACAGAGCTTTCGGCCGACACGGGAACGGCCAACCGCACCGGCCTTTATCTGGCCGTGCTGCAATTGGTGTTCACCCTGGGCTGGACCACCTACGCGGTCTATTTGCCAAAGCTCGCCGCCGAGGTCGGCATCGCGCCGACGGCCGTCATCTTCATCCTGATGCTGGATCAGGCGATCTTCACCATTGCCGACACGGCGATGGGGATCGCCGCCGACAAGCTGTCGCCCTACGTCGGCCGGCTCGGCCTGTTCGTCGGGATCGTGGCCGCGATCTCCTGCGCCGCGTTCGTCGCACTGCCCTTCGTTGCAGGCGCGGGCGCCGCGGCTCAGGGCTGGTTCATCGCGCTGATCGTGGTCTGGTCGATCACGTCGTCTGCGCTGCGCGCACCGCCGCTGACCTTGCTCGGCAAATACCGCTCGCGGCCGCAGGTGCCGTTCCTCGCAGCGCTGGCGATGCTCGGCTATGGCGTTGCCGGCGCGGTCTCGCCCTATCTCGGCGTCGTCCTGCGCGAGCATGATGCGCGGCTGCCCTTCGTAATCTCCAGCGTCGTGCTGCTGCTCACCGCCCTGGCGCTGTCGCGGATCGAATACGACGTCGTGCGCGACACCACGCCGCCGACGCCGGCCGAGGCGGCGAAGCCGCTCGGCACCACGTCCATCATCTTCATCGCGGCGATGCTGGCGCTGGCGCTCGGCTATCAGCTGCACTTTGCCATGAACAGCGCGCCGGCCTATTTGCGCTTTGCCAAGCCGGTCGATCTGCAATGGCTGATGCCGGTGTTCTGGATTGGCTTCAACATCGCGATGTTTCCGGCGAGCCTGGTCGTCAAGCATCGCGGCGGGCTGATCGTGATGGGCACCGCCGGCCTGTTCGGCGCGCTTGCCATCATCGGCGCGGAGTTCGCCGGCAGCCTCAATGTGCTGATCGCAGCCCAGTTCCTCGCCGGCGCTGCCTGGGGCTGCATGCTGATGAGCGCGATCTCGGCCGCGCTCGCGATCGGCTCGACCGGCGCGGAAGGCAAGGTGACGGGGCTGGTGTTCTCAGCTCTCGCACTCGGCACCTTCGCGCGGATGGCGGCGGTCGCCGGCGGCCTGCAGAAGATGCCGGAGTACGCGCCGCTGCTGCACTGGGCGCCGGTCGCCTGCTGGTCGGTCGCAGGCGCCGGGTTGCTGGTGATCGCCGCCGCGCGGTTGCAGGGCGGTGCCAGCGTAAAGGTCAGCTCCTCATCCTGAGGAGCTTGCGGAGCAAGCGTCTCGAAGGTTGAAGGCCGAGCTGCAGCAGCGAGGCCTCGATGGTTCGAGACGGCGCTTCGCGCCTCCTCACCATGAGGATTACGGCTTCGGCGGGTGGATGAACGCCCAGGGGCTCACCTCGGAATCCCGCGGCACTTCCACCGAGATCAGCGACGGCCCGCCATGCGCGAGTGCCTTCTCCAGCACCGCCTTGAACTGATCCGGCGCCGTCACCCGCGCGGCCTTGACGCCAAAGGATTCCGCGAGCTTGACGAAGTCGGGGTTGACGAGATCGGATGCCACCACGCGGCCGTCGAAGCGTTCGCGCTGGTCGCGGCGGACGTTGCCATAGGCGTTGTTGTTGAACACCAGCGTCACCACGCCGATGTTGAACTGCACGGCGGTGGACAGCTCCTGCACGCCGAACATGAATCCGCCATCGCCGGTGATTGCCACCACAGGCTTGTCGGGATTGGCGACCTTGGCGCCCAGCGCAGTCGGGAAGCCTGAGCCGAGCGTGCCCTGATAGCCCGACGTAATAAAGGTGCGCGGCTGGTAGATCGGAAAACCGTACCAGGACGCGAAGCCAACCTGGGACAATTCATCCGTCACGATCGCATTCGCCGGCAGCACCTCGCGCAGAATGTTGAGATAGGCCATCTGCGGCTGGATGCGCTGGATCTCCACTTGCGACGCCGCGGTGGCCTCGCGGATCGCCGCGCGGCGGCCGGCGGTCTTGTTGTAGCCGGCCTTGCTCACGGCGGCGGCGAGATCGGCGGTGGCGGCCTTGGCATCGGCGATGATGGCGGCATCGGAGATCACGCGACGCATTTCCGCGGGATCGATATCGATGCGCACGGATTTCAGGCCTGCCGGCTGATACGGCCAGCGGAAGCCTGAAGCGGGTAGCTCCGCGCGGGTGCCGATTGCGATCATCAAGTCGGTCGTCGGCCACAGCTTGTAGGCCGCCGCCATGGTCAGCCCGAGCTCATGCGCGTTTGAGACGATGCCGCGGCCACTGCGGAAGGCGACGACGGGCGCATCGATCATTTCGGCGAGTTCGAGGATTTCGTCGCCGGCCTCGATCGCGCCGCTGCCGACAAAAATCATCGGCGCCTTGCTGGCCTTGATCAGCGCAGCGGCCCGCTTGATCGTATCAGGGTCGGGCTGCGGCGCGGGCAGAGGCTCGAACACCTGTGGCCTTGCCGTCTCCGCGCGCTGGGTGAAGACATCCCAAGGCATTTCCACCGAGGCGGGGCCGCGCCGTCCCGACATCATCTCCTGGAACGCGCGCGCAACTGTCGTGGGCGCGTTGGCAGGTGCCTCGATGCGGTCGGCCCATTTGACATAGGTACGCAAGGTCGCAAGCTGGTCCGGCATCTCGTGGAGATGACCGCGGCCCTTGCCGAGAAATTGCGTCGGCACCTGGCCGGTAACGCACAGCACCGGCTCGTTGCAGCCGAACGCGGTGAGCAATGCCGCGCTGGCATTGAGCACGCCGGGGCCGGGCACCACGCTGAACACGCCGGGCTTGCCGCTCGAGCGTGCATAGCCGAACGCCATGTAGCCGCAGGCCTGCTCGTGCCGCGCGCCGATCACCTTGAGCTGGGCCTGATGAAAGGCGTCGAACAGGCCGTAGACCTGCGCGCCGGGCAGGCCGAACACGGTGTCGACGCCATGGGCGACAAGGCCGCTTACGATCGCTTCGCCGCCGGTGAGGGTGGTCATTGCATCATTCCATTCTTGTTCAGGCTTCGTCGACGACGCCGTTGCGCAACGTGCCGATGCCTTCGGCCGCGACTTCGACGACATCGCCGGGTTTGAGATAGCGCGGCGGATCGAAGCGCGCACCTGCGCCGGTCGGCGTTCCCGTCACGATGATGTCACCGGGAACGAGCGTTGCGAAGGTCGAAATATAATTGATGAGGTAGCGGAACGGGAACATCAGCCGGCTGGTACGGTCGTCCTGGCGCAACTCGCCATTGACGTGCGTGGTCAAGCGGATGTCGGCGATCTGCTCTTCCCTGGTGTAGGGCACGAGCCACGGACCGAGGCTGCCGCTGGAATCAAAGTTCTTGCCCTGCGTCACGTTGAATTTGGCGTGGCGCAGCCAGTCGCGCACCGAGCCTTCGTTGCAGAGCGTGAGCGCCGCGATGTGGTCGAGTGCCGTTGCCTCCGGGATGTGCCGGCCGGGTTTCCCGATCACGAGCACGATCTCGCCCTCATAGTCGAGCTGCGCGGACGCATGCGGGCGCACCAGCGGCGTGTCGTGGCCGACGAAGGAACGCATCGAGCGCATGAACATGCTCGGATATTTCGGCGCGTCCTGGCCGTCCTTGTACTCGGCATTGCGGTCGGGATAGTTGACGCCGATGCAGATCAGCTTTTCCGGCGCGGGGATCGGCGGCAGCCAGGTGATGTCACCGAGCGCATGATCCGGCGTGCGGCTTGCGGCCTCTTCGGAGAGGCTCACGAGCTTTCCGGCCGAGATCACCTCACGCAGCGTCGGATAATCCTTGGCATGACGCGCGGAGAGATCGACGATGCCGTTCTCCAGAACGGCGCCGTAGCGCGTTGCACCCTTGACGGAGTAGGTGGCGAGGCGAGGGAGCTTCATCAGCAGTCTATCTTTCCTGGTCGTCCCGGCGAAGGCCGGGACCCATATCGCGTGATCTATCGATTATGCGCGACGACAATCCCGAACGACGAATCTTCGTCAAACCTCTCCCTGTGGTTATGGGTCCCGGCCTTCGCCGGGACGACCGGGAGAGAGTTCTGTTTCGTCATCGTCATCAATCCGCCACCAGCACGTCGGCGACGAACTTCGGCTCGCGCACGGTCTGCCCCGAGAACGGCGAGCCTTGCTCGAACCAGGAGCGCGGCGCGGGTGCGCCCCACAGCGTCTGGCGGCGCGGATCGCGCAGCGACCAGCGCAGCGGCTCATGGTCGTGGTCGCCCGTAAAATAGTCGCTGGTGTAGAGTTCGAGCCGGTGGCCATCGGGGTCGCGCACGTAGAGGAAGAACGCGTTCGAAATGCCGTGGCGGCCGGGGCCGCGCTCGATGTTCTTCACGAAGCCTGAGGATGCCATCACGTCGCAGAGATGGATGATGTTCATCGCCGTCGGCGTCCAATAGGCGAAGTGATGCAGCCGCGGGCCCTTGCCGTTGGTGATGGCGAAGTCGTGGACGTTGCCCTTGCGATGCATCCAGGCCGCCGCGATGCGGCCGTTCGGTCCGTCCTCCTCGGCGTATTCGCTGAGGCGGAAGCCGAGCCGGGCGTAGAAGTCGATGGTGTCCTGCACTTCCGCGGCGAACACATTGAAATGGTCGAGCCGCTGCGGATGGCAGCCCTTGTAGAGATCGAAGCGCCGCAGCAGATGCGGCCGGCGCTCCATCGTCGCATAGAGCTCGATCTGGAAGCCGAAGGGATCGGTGAATTGCAGCGTGCGGCCCTGGAACGGCTGATCGACGAAGGCGTAGCTCAGGCCGTTCTCGGAGAGGAACGCCGCGGCCTTGTCGAGATCGCCGTCATTGCCGACCTTGAAGCCGAGCCTGTTGCAGGCCGGCACGGCCGCCTTGCGCAGTACCAGCGAATGATGCTGATGCTCTTCCGCCGCGCGCAGGTAAACCACCTTGTCGTCGGCGTCCTCGACATGCATGCCGACCGTGACCTCGTAGAACGCGCGGCTGAGCTGCAGGTCGGTCACATCGAGCACGACATGGCTCGAACGGATGATGTTGAAGGGCGGCTCGAAGATATGT
>JAEWBW010000122.1 GCA_023390955.1 Pseudomonadota bacterium | reverse complement strand
ACTCCACGCTCGCCCCAAAGGGCAAGCATGTCGCTTCGCTATTCTGTCAGCACTTCCGTTACGACCTCGGTCCCGGCCGCAGCTGGGACGACGAGCGGGAAAAGGCGGCGGACGCGATCATCGCTCTCGTCGACTCCCATGCGCCCGGCTTCGCCAAGTCGGTCATCGGGCGCCAGATACACTCGCCCCTCGACCTCGAGCGCCGCTTCGGTCTGCTCGGCGGGGATATTTTCCACGGCAAGATGAGCCTCGACCAGCTGTTCAGCGCGCGGCCGATGATCGGCGCGGCGGACTATCGAATGCCGCTTCCGGCCCTCTATTTGTGCGGCTCCGGCGCGCATCCGGGCGGAGGCGTCACCGGCGCTCCCGGCCATAATGCGGCGCATGCCGTGCTTGCCGACCGTAAGCCGTGGAGCCGCCGCAAGCCATGACGCCGCCGCTTCAGGGCATCCGCGTGCTCGACCTCAGCCGGGTGCTCGCAGGCCCCTGGTGCACACAGCTGCTCGCGGACCTCGGCGCGGAAGTGATCAAGATCGAGCGGCCGGGGGCAGGTGACGACACGCGGCACTGGGGTCCGCCGTGGTTTGAGGACGAGCGCGGAAAGGTGGCAGCTTATTTTCTCAGCGCGAACCGCGGCAAGAAGTCGGCAGCAATCGATTTCGCCCAGCCTGAAGGCGCGGCCCTGGTCCGCAAGCTCGCCGAGCAGGCCGACGTCGTCGTCGAGAATTTCAAGGTCGGAGGCCTCAGGAAGTTCGACTTGGACGCTGCTTCACTGCGGCAACTGAACCCCCGGCTGATCGTCGCCTCGATCACCGGCTTCGGTCAGGACGGGCCATACGCCGACCGCGCCGGTTACGACTTCATCATTCAGGCGATGGGCGGCCTGATGAGCATCACCGGCAAGCCCGACGGCGAGCCGGGCGGTGGGCCGCTCCGCGTCGGCGTTGCCGTCGCGGACCTCTTCACCGGCATGTACACCGCCGTTTCGATCCTCGCGGCCCTTTTCCGGCGGGAGCGCACGGGCGAGGGCGCGCATGTCGACATGGCTCTGTTCGACACACAGCTCGCCATGCTCGCCAATCAGGTCTCGAATGCCCTCGTTTCCTGCCAGGACCCGCCGCGGCAGGGCAACACGCACCCGAACATCGTGCCGTATCAGCCGTTCGAGGCGTCGGATAAGCCGCTGATCATCGCGGTCGGCAACGACCGGCAGTTCGCCAAGCTTGCCGAGCTATGCGGCCATCCCGAATGGGTCAGCGACGAACGCTTCGCCAGCAACGGCGCGCGCGTGGCAAATCGCGCAGAGATGGTCCGCCTGATCAGCGAGTGCATTGCCACCGAAACCGCGGCGCACTGGTTCGAGAAGCTCGACGCAGCCGGCATTCCCGCCGGCCCGATCAACAACATCAGCCAGGCGCTTGAGGACGTACAGGCCCAGCATCGGCAGATGGTGCGTACCATCGCGGGTGTCCCGGTGATCGGATCGCCGGTGCGGATCGATGGCGAGCGCGCCGACTCCGACCTTCCGCCGCCGGCGCTCGGGGCCCACACGGCCGAGGTTCTGGCGCAGTTGGGCATCGACGCAGAGGAGCTTCAGCGGCTCACATCAGAATCGGTTATCGCAGTTTAGCGTAACTCCTTGTTACCGGAGCGCGTTTGCATCATAGCGAGTCTTCCTCAGGGGAGACGGCTTGGCCAAGGTCTTTCTGAGTTATTCGCGCGAAGATGCACCGGCCGCGAAGCAGCTGGCCGAATGCATTGGCCGCGCCGGTCACCAGGTCTGGTGGGACCGCCAGATCGAGGGCGGATCGCGCTTCACCGCAGAGATCGACCGCGAGCTGAAGGCCGCCGACGCGGTTGTGGTCATCTGGACCAGGTCGTCAATCGAGTCTCCATGGGTCCAGGATGAAGCGGCGGAGGGTCGCGACTCCGGCCGGCTGGTCCCGGTCCTCCTCGGTGCAGACAAACCGCCGCTCGGCTTCCGCCAGTTTCAATCCATCGACTTCGGCAACTGGGACGGCGAGTGCGAGCCGCCCGCGCTCGAGGCGCTCGTTCGCGCAATCGCCCAGAAAGAACCTGAGCCTGAGGCGCCGACAGAAGTTCCGAGACAGGCCGGCAAGGCTCGTGCTCCGCGAGCGGCCATCTGCGTTCTGCCCTTCGTGAACATGAGCGGCGATAGCGAGCAGGAATATTTCAGCGACGGCATCAGCGAGGACATCATCACCGACTTGTCCAAAGTCTCATCATTGTCCGTCGTCGCCCGCAACACCGCATTCACCTACAAGGGCCAGACCGTCGACGTTAAGCAGGTCGCCAAGGACCTCGGCGTCGACCACGTCCTCGAAGGCAGCGTTCGCAAAGCCGGCAATCGCGTGCGGATAACGGCGCAGCTGATCGATGGCGCCGCGGGCGACCATCTTTGGGCCGACAGATACGACCGCAACCTCACCGACATCTTCGAGATCCAGGACGAGATCTCCAAGGAGATCGTGCGAGCGCTGAAGCTGCGCCTGCTTCCCGAAGAAGAACAGGCGATCGAGACGCGAAGCACGGTCAACCCTCAGGCCTACAACCTCTACCTGATGGCGCGGCAGCAATGGATCTGGGGCGCTTGGGGCAACAAGCACCGCGACGAGATCATCATGCGCATCTGTCGTCAGGCCGTGACGATGGACCCGGACTACGCTCAGGCGTGGGCGCTGATGGCGCTCGCGCAGGCGGAGTTGCTCTATTGGCACGGCAAGGATGAAGACCCGATGCCGGCTGCGGAAACGGCCTTGGAGATCAACCCGCGCCTTGCGGAGCCTTATTGCGTCAAGGTCCGCTTCCTCGAGCAGCAGGGACGCCATGAAGAGGCGAACCGCGAGCTCGCCCAAGCGCTAAGGCTGTCACCCGAATCGTGGGAGGTGAACCGCGAGGCGGCGCGGCTCATGT
>JAEWBW010000002.1 GCA_023390955.1 Pseudomonadota bacterium | reverse complement strand
ACCAGCTTGGTCTTCGGCGTCACCGCCTTGAGGATGGCGTCGACGTCACAGGTGAGGTTCGTTTCCGCCACGACGACGTTCCTGGCGCCGACCGCCATCGTGGCGATCGGGTAGACCAGAAAGCCGTGGGCGGTGGAGATCGCCTCGTCGCCTTGGGCGAGATAGGTGTGGGCGAGCAGATTGAGTATCTCGTCCGAGCCGGCGCCGCAGATGATGCGGTTCGGATCGAGGCCGAAGCTGCGGCCGATCGCTTCGCGCAGCACACGCGAGGTGCCCTCGGGATAGTCTTCCAGATGATCCGCCACGCGCTTGAAGGCCTCGACCGCCTTGGGCGAGGGCCCGAACGGCGTCTCGTTGGCCGACAGCTTGAACACCTTGCGGCCCGGCTCCGGCACCGGGCTCTTGCCGGGCGTGTAGGGCGCAATATCGAGAATGCCGGGATTCGGCACGGGGCGGGACATCTTCAACTCCGGATAGGCTTTGGCGGTTCGCGACTTACGATTTCGGCCCGGTCGGGGGCACCGTATAGCGCGTTGCGTGGCTGCCGACGAGGGCTGTGGAGCGCACCGAGGCTCCCGCCTCGATCAGGGCTGCCTTGATCTTGTCGAGGCTGGTGGCAGAGGCGACCGAAATCAGCAGCGCCGCGCCGTCGAAGGCGGTGTCGGGCACGGCCACGATCTCGGCGAGCGGCGACAGCGCCCGCGCGACCTCGGCGTTCCACCCCGAGACGCGCACGCTGAACATCTCCACTTCCGTCACCATCGCGCTGTCGGCGACGCGCGAGACCAGGAAGACCGGCAGCGCGGCCGGATGGTCGTCGCGCTCGACGAACGGCACCCGCGCTATGATCTTCGGCATGCCGGCTTCTTCCAGCGTCAGCCACCACGGCGTGCGGCTGGAGATCGCCGAGACCATCGCAAGGTCGCCCTTGGATTTCGCGACAGCCTCGACCGCGGCCTGGGCGCTGAAATGCGCGACGTAAGGAACGGTGAAACCGAAATGGAAGCGCGCGGAGTCGCGCATCGCGGGCTCGTTGACGGAGACGTCGGCATGCACGGAGAACGGCGCCTGGACGTAGGTGAAGGTCGAGATGATGACGCGCCAGATGCTCTCGACGGTGTCGAGCGGCAGGATGCCGCGATGACGCTGCACGATATCACGCATCATCGAGGCCTCACGCGCCGGGCGGAACGCGGAGCCGACCTCCTGGGTCTGCTTCACCTGGATCAGGCGGTCGATGATGTCGCCACGCTGCATCAGCAGGCGGTGCATGCCTTCGTCGATCGCATCGATCTCCTTGCGCAGTTCCTGGAGCGAAGGTGGTGCGGGCGGACGTTGGGACATGGTTATCAGCGGCTTTTGAGAGGCATTCCAGATCGGATCTGCAGCAGCGATCTGCGGGGCGTTTGTTCCCTGATTAGGCAGGATATTGGCCGAAAGCAAAGAGAAATGACGCCTCTGCGCGGTGGCTGCCGCGGAGACGAATTTGGTCACTTCCGGCGGCGGCTTGACGAAAACCGCCCAAGCCACTAGGTTTTGCTCGTTCCGTGGTCATTTGAGCCGGCCGGCTTGCAGCCACGTTAAAAAACTCGCTAAACAGGCCGGGGACGATTTTCCGATCCCGGCCGAACCTATCGTTCAGGCCGGGTTTTTTATGGCCTGATTTCAGCGCGGCGGAGAGCCGGTCGCAAACGAGGTCGGGGTCAGAGATGGTTGGCGTCACGTCGATACCAAGTCCCGGGATCAGTGCCGATGAACGGTCGCACGAGGTCGATCACCCGAGCTCGCAGGTTGCGAAGTTCGGCGCCGATCAGCCGCTACGGCTCGATTGCGGCGTGGACCTCTCGCCGTTCCAGATCGCCTACCAGACCTACGGAGAGCTGAACGCCGATCGCACCAACGCAGTGCTGATCTGCCATGCGCTGACCGGCGACCAGCATGTCTTCAACGTTCATCCCGTCACCGGGAAGCCCGGCTGGTGGGACACCCTGGTCGGTGCTGGCCGCCCGCTCGATCCCGCCCAATACTTCATCATTTGCGCCAACGTGATCGGCGGCTGCATGGGCTCGACCGGACCCGCCTCGATCAATCCCGCGACGGGCAAGGTGTGGGGCCTCGATTTTCCGGTCATCACCATTCCCGACATGGTGCGCGCGCAGGCGATGCTGATCGACCGGCTCGGCATCGACACGCTGTTTGCTGTGGTCGGCGGCTCCATGGGCGGCATGCAGGTGCTGCAATGGACTGCGGCCTATCCCGAGCGCGTGTTCTCGGCGCTGGCGATCGCCTGCTCGACGCGACACTCGGCGCAGAACATCGCTTTCCACGAGCTCGGCCGCCAGGCCGTGATGGCGGACCCCGACTGGCACAATGGCGGCTACGCCGACCACGGCCTCCATCCGCATCGCGGTCTCGCGGTGGCGCGCATGGCCGCGCACATCACCTATCTGTCGGACGCGGCGCTGCACCGGAAGTTCGGCCGGCGCATGCAGGACCGCGAGCTGCCGACCTTCTCCTTCGATGCCGACTTCCAGGTCGAGAGCTATCTGCGGTACCAGGGCTCGTCCTTTGTCGAGCGCTTCGACGCCAACTCCTATCTCTATCTGACGCGCGCGATGGATTATTTCGACATCGCCGCCGACCATGGCGGCGTGCTCGCCAAAGCATTCGCCGGCATCAAGACGCGCTTCTGCGTGGTCTCCTTCACCAGCGACTGGCTGTTTCCGACCTCGGAATCGCGCGCGCTGGTGCACGCGCTGAATGCCTCCAGCGCGCGGGTGTCGTTCGCCGAGATCGAGACCGATCGCGGTCACGACGCCTTCCTGCTCGATGTGCCCGAATTTTTCGATATCTCCCGCGCCTTCCTGCAATCGGCAGGCAAGGCGCGCGGATTGACGGTGAAGAGTGTCTGATATGTCCGTGCAACAGGTGCTGCCGCTCGACGGCCTTGCGGCTGAACAAACCACCGACTTCCGCTCCGATCATCGGCTGGTCGCGGACATGGTTGCGCCGGGATCGCGGGTCCTCGACGTCGGCTGTGGCGAGGGCGATTTGCTGCAGCTCCTGGAGATGCGCGGCATCGACGGGCGCGGCATCGAGCTGTCGCGCGAGGGCGTCAACCGCTGCGTCGCCAAGGGGCTCGCGGTGGTGCAAGGCGATGCCGACACCGACCTCGTCAACTATCCCGACGATGCCTTCGACTACGTGATCCTGTCGCAGACGCTGCAGGCGACGAGGCAGCCGCGCGTGGTGCTGGAGAATCTGCTGCGCATCGGCCGCCGCGCCATCGTCTCGTTCCCGAATTTCGGCTTCTGGAAGATGCGGCTGCAGCTCCTGATCGGCGGTCACATGCCGCGCACGGAGAATTTGCCGGCGACCTGGTATGACACCGCCAACATCCATTTCTGCACCATCAAGGACTTCGTGCAGCTCTGCGACGAGATCAACGTCAAGATGGAGCGCGCGGTGGCGCTCGATCTCTATGGTCGCCCGGTGCCGCTCAATCTGCCCTGGTGGGTGTGGAATATGTTCGGCGAGCAGGGCGTGTTCCTGCTCAGCCGCGGCGACGGGAAGTAGTCGAGCGACTTAGGCCGCGCGGCCGGATTGGCGCGCGCCGAGTTCGCGCTCCAGCTTCGCGCAGGCAGCGTCGAGCTTGTGCGAGCCGAGGTCGCGCGTGATGAGTTGGGCGGCGTGAAGCTCGGCCGATGCACCCCTGATGTCGTCGCGCTCGATCTGAAGCTTTGCGATCCGCAACCGCAGCCGCACGACCTGCACGCGGCCCTCGATGCTCGACCAGAGCTGCCGGGCCAGATGCAGGTGACGCAGCGCCGAATCGTAATCGCCATTGGTGTGCGCGAGCACCGACTGCGCTTCGTTGGTCAGGGCCCGGATCGATGGCATCGGCCAGCGGTCGGCGCTTCCGGACAGCTCCTCGATCAGTTCCAGCGCCTGCTCATTGCGGCCGGTGTGCGCGGCAACGAGCGCCAAATGCGCAAACAGGATTCCGCGCCGCTGCAGCGTCCACCATGATTTGCCGATCAGGCTGCGCTCGAGGCTGGCATAGGCGGCTTCCGCTTCGCCGCGTTCCAGCAGCAGCATCGCGCGGCCGGGCTCGGGGCACCAGCCCATCGCATACGCCCTGTCATAGGCTTCCAGCGCAATGTCGTCATTGCCGATGGCGGATTGGATATCGCCCAGCACCCGGTTGGCATCGCCGATCGACCAGGGCACCTCGTTGTTGAGGCGTGTGAGCGAGTCCTCGATGCGGATCAAGGCTTCGCCGAGCGAGCCCCTGACGCCAAGCACTTCCGATCTGTGCAGCTGGCAGGAGCCCGTCAGCTCCATGCCGCTTTCGGAACAGAATTTTTGATAGCCGAGCGTCCACTGGTCGGCGCGCGCCCAGTCGCCGAACATCCGCGAGGTCCACAGCACGTTGCAATAGAGAATGCCTCCCAGCACCGGATCGAGCTCGGTGCTGGAGAGCGCCAATGCCGCGGCGTGGTCCTGGTCGGCAAGACCTGCGCTGGTATCGCCGAGACACAGCCGGTAGAAGCCGCGAAACACAAGGCTGAGCGCCTCGATGCCGACAGCGCCCTTGTGCCGGACCGCGTTGTAGGCGTCATCGGCCAGCGACAACGCCTGCTCCGGTTCGCCATCGAAGGCGGCCATCTTGGACTTCATCCAGAGGATCAGGGCGTTGGTCGCGGGGTCGTCGATCTCTGCGGCCCAATCCTCGGCACGCGCCAGCCAGCCCTTCGCCATCGCGGCCTGGCCGCGCTCGAAGTACAGGCTGGACAGCGCAACTGCATCGATGACGGCGTGCGGCACGTTGCCGGTCTTCGTGTGCGCGTCGACCGCGCGCGCCAGCAGGGGCATGGCGGCATCGGTCTTGCCGGTGCATTGAAGGGCGAGGGCCCATTGATGCAAGTCGTTGCCATCGAGCGGACCGGTGGCGTCGGCCTTCGCGTATAGAGAAGCAGCCTCATCCCATTCCTGCGCGGCGGCGGCACGTTGCGCGCGCGCCAGTACGTCAGGCGCCTGCTCGTCCGTCGTCGCGGGCGCTTGCGGCTCTGCTTCGCTGTCGATGCAGAACCTGTAGCCCTTGCCCGGCACATTGCGGATGGCGCTGTCCATGCCGCCGTTACGAAGCACGGTGCGAAGCATGCTCACGGCGCGCTGCAGCGAATTGTCGGTGACGGTGACATGCGCCCAGACGGCGTCGAGCAGCTCATCCTTGGTGACGACCCGGTCGCGGTTGCGGGTCAGGTAAACCAGCAGATCGAACACGCGTGGCTGCAACGGGACTTCCTTCCGCGCGCACATCAGAGCGCGGCTCGCCTCGTCGAGCTCGAAGGGTCCAAACCTGAGGGTCATATCGATATGTCCCGGCAGGCGGGAAAAGGTTCAGCCCGGGGTCAGGCAGGGGCAGGCGAGGGGCTCGCAACGATCAGCAAATGATCAGACCGCGGTAAGGACGGTCAGCGCCGCCCGGACCTATAGCTCCTCGTGCCTTCGGTCGCTCGTGGCCGGATGGTTCAACGGTCCCCGAGAGGAGCTACCTGATGGAACTCTACGTCATTCGTCGCCCGAGCGCCTGGGCAAATCTGAGCGAGCTGGAAGTGGCCGGTGCGAAG
Source organism: Pseudomonadota bacterium (assembly GCA_023390955.1). GTDB lineage: Bacteria > Pseudomonadota > Alphaproteobacteria > Rhizobiales > Xanthobacteraceae > Bradyrhizobium. The sequence goes on along the minus strand of JAEWBW010000002.1, from coordinate 7,494 downwards.
TCGGCGAAGATCGGCAACGAACAGATGTCCGATCGCGTCCGCTGGATCCGCAGCTATGTGGTCAACGAGGCCGACGGCCGCATCGGCACCTTCTGCATCTACGAGGCGCGTGACGCTGAATCGATCCGCGAACACGCCCGCCGCGTCGGCATGCCCGGCGAGGAATTCTACAAGGTCGCCACCACGGTCGTCGTGCGCAGCGATCCCGCACCGTCAGCGGCCGCCGCCGAATAACGCCCGACGCCAGGAGCATCACATGACCAAGTCCTATTTGAAGTCCGCCCTTTTGATCGCGGGCCTCGCGGCAGCTTCATTCCTGAGTTTCGGTGAAACCGCCGAGGCCGCGAAAATGAGCTGCATTCAGAAGTACAGGCTCTGCAACCAGCGTTGCGCCGGGGCCGCCGGCGGCAGGGGCGACTGGACTTCATGCATCAACCGAACCTGCAACAGGCAGTACGACAACTGCGCATCCAGTTACTGATTTTGCGGCACTTCTGCTCAACGCGCAGCGCGCCCGCATAGCGGCCGCTGCCAGGTCTTCAGCGCGGGCGCCGCCTTCAACACGTAATGCTTTCGAAGGAGCGAACCATGTCCATGTCCTACCCGGCGCCCGCGCTGAACCCATCGCACAGATATCTCACCATCGTTCTCCTGCGCCTGCGCCGGTTCATCAACCGGTCCGTCGCCAACATGCTGGCCAATCGCGAGCGGGCTGCCACGCAATTCATGTCGAAGAAGCTTGGCTCCCGCGAGCGCAGGACGGCCAGTCTTTAGTCTCTGCAACGTTTTCCAACCCCGTAAGGAATTTCTCATGTCTCTTTTCAAATCCAGGTTCACCGCGTTGGCGGTCGGCATGATCGGTGTCGTGATGACGTCGTGCGTCGCGGCGTCGGCCGCGACCATTGTTCGCGACCATCGCGACAAGCCCGTCGTGCGCGATCACCGCGAAGGCCAGCCCGAGGTCCGCGATCATCGCACGACCGCGGGCGGCGGCGTCACCGTTCGTGACAGCCCCGCCAAGCGCAAGCCCGTCGATTGCCTCGGCAGCCTCTGCCACATCAAGAAGGTCTGCATCGGCCTCACCTGCATCTGACGCGACCGCCGCGGGCACGTGTCGCCCGCGGCTGTCTCACCCTTCCGCCCATCAGGAGAACCGGACATGTCCATCACCATGCAGAACGGGCCAGTCCAGGCCCAAACTCAAGTGCAAGCTCAAACTTCGCTCGCCGCCAGAGGCCTCGTGCTGGCCTACGGCATGCTCGCCTATCTCGTCTTCTTCGGCACCTTCCTCTATGCCATCGGCTTCGTCTCGCAGCTCGTCGTGCCGAAGACGATCGACAGCGGCGCGACGGCCTCGCCCATTCGGGCCCTGCTCGTCAATCTCGCACTGATGTCGCTGTTTGCCGTCCAGCACAGCGGCATGGCGCGGCAAGGCTTCAAGAAGCTGTTCGCGCGCTTTGCATCACCCGCGCTCGAACGCAGCACCTATGTGCTGCTGGCGAGCCTGACGCTGATCTTGCTGTTCTGGCAGTGGCAGCCGATCACGATCATCGTCTGGAACATCGAGACGCCCATGCTTGCCTATGCCGCGATGGCCGGCGGCTTCTTCGGCTGGCTCATCGTGCTCTACTCGACGTTCCTGATCAGCCATTTCGAGCTGTTCGGCTTGACCCAGGTCGTCACGCATTTCGTCGGACGGGTCGTCGAGCCGATGAAGTTCAGGACGCCGGGTCTCTACAATCTGATCCGGCACCCGATCTATCTCGGCTTCATCGTCGCATTCTGGTCGGCGCCGACCATGACGCTCGGCCATCTCCTGTTCGCGGCCGTGACGACAGCCTACATCTTCGTCGGTATCTGGCTCGAGGAGCGCGACCTGGTGGCGATGTTCGGTGACCAGTACCGGCTCTACCGGCAGAAAGTGGCCATGCTGATCCCGGGCCTGTTCTGATCGACGCTTCTACACAAGTGATGGGCAGGGGCAGGTTTCAAACCTGCTCCTGCCCATTTGTTTTCGGGCGCCTAGTGCGCCACCGCGGACCGCGGATCGCGCACCGGCCAGCGTCCTGCTTCCACCAGCGTGACGAAGCGCTCGACGCTCTCATTGAACAGCGCTGGCTCTTCGAGATTGAGGACGTGGCCCGACTTCGGAAACATCGCGAGCCCCGCGGCCGGCAGGTGCTTCTTCAGGAACAGGCTCGGCTGCACGCAGGGATCATCCTCGTCGCCGCAGATGAGCAGCGCGGGCGTCGGCACTTTCCTGATCGCATCGGTCATGGTGTAGATCGAGGGGCGGCCGCCCTGGAAGCCGCGCATGGTGTTGGCAGAGCCCGTTGAGTCATGCCGCGCCAGCGCGGCGTAGAAATCGGCATGCCCGCGCGGGTCCTTCACCAGGAAGGGAATCCGGCTCGGAGATTCCCGCGTCACCTTGGCGACCTCGGCGGCGCCGAGCGTCTCGTACTGCTCGGCATTGGCGCGGCACTGCTTGCGCCAGGCCTCGAGGTTCTCGATCTCGGATCCGGAGCCGACGCCCGCCAGCGTCATCGACAATGCGCGCTGCGGCGCGTTAAGTCCGATCTGCAGCGATGAATAGGCGCCCATCGACAAGCCGACGAGATGCGCGCGCTCGATCCCGAGATGATCGAGCACGGCGAGCGCGTCGGTGTAGAAATGCGTGTAGCTGTAGACCTCGCCCGCGGGCACATCAGACGGCGTGTAGCCGCGCGCCGAATAGGAGATGCAGCGATGGCCGCGCGAGAAGTAGCGCATCTGCGGCTCCCAATTGGTGTGGTCGGCCGCGAACTCGTGCAGGAAGATGATCGGTGTGCCGCTGCCCGCTTCTTCGAAGTAGAGGCGGCAATTGTCCTTCGTGACGGCGTGAGGCATCCGGTTTTCTCCCTGAGATTGCTGCGGCATTGCAATGCCGTTCTGCAGTTCGCGCATGCAGATTCTAACATCTGTTAACTGATGCGCAAATTCTCCACGAATGTAGTCTTGATCTCGCCACATCGAACATTTCATACGGCGGCTGGATATCGGCCGCCGCACCGGCCGATGGGGAACTGGGGGTGTCAACGAAGGATGAAGAATGTTCGAGTTGTTTGCGTCTCGTCTGTCGCGCGTTGTGATCGCGCTGGCTTTGGTCTCTGCGGCAATCGCCGCTTTCATTTCCCCGGCATCGGCACGGCCTCACCGTCATAGCGCAGAGCGTCACGCTCACGCCCATCACGCCGGCCGCCACTTTCATCATCATCGCCACCATGCGCGCAGCTCGCGCTTCGAGCGCGGCGCCGCGCAGTTGCAGGCGAATGGCTTCATGAATACGCACGCCAGCTATCAGCCGGCCATCGATGCGAACGCGAATACGGGCAGCGCTGCGATGAGCAGTGGCGGCTTCGGCGGCGGCTCGGGGCTCGTCTCGGAAGCGCGGCGCTATATCGGCGGCAATCCGACCGGTCGCGGCCGTCTCTGGTGCGCGCGCTTCATGAACATGGTGCTCGAACACACCGGCCATCGCGGCACCGGCTCCGACATGGCGAACTCGTTCTCGCGCTACGGCACCCGCGTCTCCGGTCCGCAGGTCGGCGCCATTGCGGTGATGTCGCGCGGCGGTCGCGGCGGCCATGTCGGCATCATCACCGGCATCGACGCGCAGGGAAATCCGATCATGATTTCCGGCAACAACGGCAACCGCGTCCGCGAGGCGCCGGTCTCGCGCGGCCGCATCTATGCGTATGTGATGCCGAACTGAGGCGCGTCGTCGTCATTGCGAGGAGCGTAGCGACGAAGCAATCCAGACTGCCTCAACGGATAGATTTCTGGATTGCTTCGCTGCGCTCGCAATGACGGAGTGTGTTGAGGCCGCGCCCCGTCACACCAGCGCAGGCTGCTCCACCGCGACCTGATCGCCGACACCGATCTCGCCGTCCACGACGACCTCGGCATAGATGCCGCAATCCATGTGGCCGAGGTGGCGCGACAGCGTTGCCGGAATCTCGAGGTCGCGCGCGGCGGTCTCGGGGTCGACATTGACGGCCGGGCAGCGGACGATGCGCTTGACCACCTTCAGCCGTGCCTGGCCGATCGCGAGCGTCTGGCCGACGAGGTCGAGCTCGGACCAGGCCGGCCAGCCCTTCACGTAAAGATTGGCGCGGAAGCGCAGCGGATTGACCGCGGTGCCGCCGAGCATGTCCTCGATGGCGCGGACGCTGTCGACATTGATGATCGAGACCACCTTGCGGGCGACGTCGGAAAAGCTGTGGCCACGGCCCGACAGCAGCTTCGGCGCGCCCTTCAGCTCGGGCTGGAAGTTTGCGGTGAAGTAGTCCTCGATGGCCGCGCGCCCGGCCGCTGTCTCGAGATCGCCGCTGGCGACCGTCTCGCCGTCCTTGCGGATGGTCAGACGGTTGGTCGCGTCCTCGAACCGGCTGACGAGCGACGCCAGCCGCTCGTTGCGGGCGAGCATCAGAAACTGGATTTTCGGCTTCCATTCCGGCGCCTCGGGATCGAACCCGCTCGGGCCGTTCTCGATGGCGTAGCGGCGGTCGGCCGGCAGGGTCTGGCCGACCCGTAAAGCGACCCGGGGCAGAGGCTCGGGCGAGAGCCCCTTGACGGGATAGCGGAAGAGGCCGGTGATCTCGGCGGTCTGGCTGGTGCTCATGCCGCTTCATAGGGGATTCGACCCTCCGGGGCCAAGCGGGCCGTGAAAGTCGCGGCGCGGGCCGGTCGCGCACGAATTTGTGAAGGCGCCTCTTTCGTTTGTGCAGGGCGCTTCCCACATCTGCTTCAGGCCGGCGGCAACGCCGGGCCGATGACGACCGCTGCCGGTTGACAACCATCAATGCGGCCAGCGGAAACCCAATGAAGATGCCGTTTGGAGTGCCTTTCAGGGCTCCAGGGGCAGGCCGAGGGAAAGAAAAGACATATGAATATCGAGAAATTTACCGAACGCTCCAGGGGCTTCCTGCAGTCCGCGCAATCGCTCGCGGTGCGCGAGGGGCACCAGCAGTTTTCGACCCTGCATCTGCTGAAGGTCCTGCTGGACGACAATGAGGGGCTGGCTGCCGGTCTGATCGACCGTGCCGGCGGCAATTCCCGTGCAATTCTGAAGGCGACCGAAGACGCCCTGAACAAGGTGCCGAAGGTCAGCGGCGGCGGCGCCGGGCAGGTTTACCTTGCCCCCGAGCTCGCACGCGCCCTCGATGCGGCCGAAAAGGCCGGCGAGAAGGCCGGCGACAGCTTTGTCACGGTCGAGCGGATGCTGCTCGGGCTCGCGCTCGACAAGGGCAGCGAGGCCGGCACGCTCCTGAGCAAGGGCGGCCTCACCGCGCAAAACCTCAACGCCGCGATCGAGGCGCTGCGCAAGGGCCGCACGGCGGATTCCGCCACGGCCGAGAATGCCTATGACGCGCTGAAGAAATATGCCCGCGACCTGACCCAGGCCGCGCGTGACGGCAAGCTCGACCCGGTCATCGGCCGCGACGAGGAGATCCGTCGCACCATCCAGGTGCTCTCGCGCCGGACCAAGAACAATCCCGTCCTGATCGGCGAGCCCGGTGTCGGCAAGACCGCCATCGCGGAGGGCCTCGCTCTGCGCATCGTCAATGGCGACGTGCCGGAGAGCCTGAAGGACAAGAAGCTGCTGTCGCTCGACCTCGGCGCGCTGATCGCGGGTGCAAAATACCGTGGCGAGTTCGAGGAGCGGCTGAAGGCCGTGCTGCAGGAGGTGACCGCGAGCGAGGGCACCTTCATTCTCTTCATCGACGAGATGCACACGCTGATCGGTGCCGGCAAGGCTGATGGCGCGATGGACGCCTCCAACCTGCTGAAGCCCGCGCTCGCCCGCGGCGAGCTGCACTGCATCGGCGCGACCACGCTCGACGAGTACCGCAAGCATGTCGAGAAGGATGCCGCGCTGGCGCGGCGCTTCCAGCCGATCTTCGTCAGCGAGCCCTCGGTCGAGGACACCATCTCGATCCTGCGCGGCCTGAAGGACAAGTACGAGCAGCACCACGGCGTGCGGATCACCGATTCCGCGCTGGTGGCCGCCACGACGCTGTCCAACCGCTACATCACCGACCGCTTCCTGCCCGACAAGGCCATCGACCTCATGGACGAGGCCGCGGCGCGGCTGAAGATGCAGGTCGATTCCAAGCCCGAGGAGCTGGACTCGCTGGATCGCGAGATCATCCGGCTCAAGATCGAGCAGGAGGCCCTGAAGAAGGAAAGTGATCTCGGTTCCAAGACCCGGCTCCAGACCCTGGAGAAGGAGCTGGCCGAGCTCGAGGAGAGGTCTGCTGCGCTGACGGCGCGCTGGAGCGCGGAGAAGAACAAGCTCTCCAACGCCCAGAAGCTGAAGGCGGAGCTCGACGGTCTGCGCGTCGATCTCGCCAACGCCCAGCGGCGCGGCGAATTCCAGCGCGCCGGCGAGCTGGCCTATGGCCGGATCCCGGCACTGGAGAAGCAGCTTGCCGATATCGAGGCCAAGGAAATCACGCAGAACGCCGGCGAGATGATGGAGGAGGCGGTTACCGCCAACCACATCGCGCAGGTGGTCTCGCGCTGGACCGGCGTGCCCGTCGACAAGATGCTTGAAGGCGAGAAGGACAAGCTGCTCAAGATGGAAGGGCAGCTGGGCCTGCGCGTCGTCGGCCAGGCCGAGGCGGTGCGGGCGGTCGCAACCGCCGTGCGCCGGTCGCGCGCGGGTCTGCAGGACCCGAACCGGCCGATGGGCTCCTTCATGTTCCTGGGGCCGACCGGCGTCGGCAAGACCGAGCTGACCAAGGCACTCGCCGAGTATCTCTTCAACGACGAGACCGCGATGGTCCGCCTCGACATGTCCGAATACATGGAGAAGCACTCGGTCTCCCGCCTGATCGGCGCGCCTCCGGGCTATGTCGGTTATGACGAGGGCGGCGCGCTGACCGAGGCGGTGCGGCGCCGGCCTTACCAGGTGGTGCTGTTCGACGAGATCGAGAAAGCGCATCCGGACGTCTTCAACGTCCTGTTGCAGGTGCTCGACGACGGCCGCCTGACCGACGGTCAGGGCCGCACTGTCGATTTCCGCAACACGCTGATCATCATGACCTCGAACCTCGGTTCGGAGTTTTTGGTGAATCAACCCGAAGGCGAAGACACCTCGGCCGTGCGCGATCAGGTGATGGGAATGGTGCGGGGACATTTCCGCCCCGAGTTCCTCAACCGCGTCGACGAGATCATCCTGTTCCATCGCCTGCAGCGGAGCGAGATGGGCCGGATCGTCGAGATCCAGTTCGCGCGGCTGCAGAAGCTGCTCACCGACCGCAAGATCGTGCTCACGCTCGATGGGAAGGGGCGCGACTGGCTTGCCGCCAAGGGCTGGGATCCGGCCTATGGCGCTCGTCCGCTCAAGCGCGTGATCCAGCGTTTCGTGCAGGATCGGCTGGCCGAGATGATCCTGGCCGGCGACGTGCGCGACGGTTCGACCGTGAAGATTTCGGCCGGTCAGGATGGACT
>JAEWBW010000649.1 GCA_023390955.1 Pseudomonadota bacterium | reverse complement strand
TGAGATAGCCTTCGGAGCCGTTGAACGCGAGCATCTGCTGGCCGCGCATCATCAGCGCGTCCGCGAAGCCGCGCAGCAGCATCACGATGCCGAGGATCATGTACATGATGCCGATGCGCTTGTGGTCGACGCTGGTGAACCACTCGGTCCACAAATAGCCCCACAGGCGGAAATAGGTGAGGCCGGCGAGCAGCGTGGCGCCGCCGAGCGCCACCACGATGAACGTGCCGACGACGATCGGCTCGTGCAGCGGCAGCGACTCGATCGTGAGCCGCCCGAAGATGAGCTTGATGAGATCAGGAGACATGCGGGCTCTCGCTTTACGAGTCTGACTTCGGACGCTGTCCGAGCAAGAAGGAGGAGGATTTCAGCGGCGCGAAGGTCGGCCGCTTCAGGCCGGCGCCGAGCAGCGGCGAGGCGTCGAGCGGCGCCTTGATGTCGGCGATGGTGCGGCCCTGCGGCGCGTCCGGCGTGCAGGTGCCGGCGACGAAGGTAGGCTCGGGACCGAGCGCGGTGCCGCGGCGGGCGTATTTGTCGTAGGCGAGCGGCAGCGTGTTGTTCAGGCCCTCGTGGCCGAGACCACCCTTGGCGTCGATCGCCATCATCTCGCTCATGCACATCTTGCCGGTCTCGACGCACATGTTGAGAATGACGCGATAGAGATCGGCATCGACACTGGCGTAGCGGCGCACCGGCTCGTTCTGGCTCGGCTTCTCGAGCTGCAGGTATTCGGCGCGGCCGAGCGAGCCGCCGGCCGACTTGGCCTTGGCGACCCAGGCGTCGAAATCCGCGTCGTTGAGGCCAAAGAAGGCGAAGTGCATGCCGGAGAATCCGGCGCCGCTGTAGTTCGCGGAAAAGCCCTTGTAGGTGCCGGCGTGGTTGACGACGGCGTGGAGCTTCGTCTCCATGCCCGGCATCGCGTAGATCTGGCCTGCGAGCGCCGGGATGTAGAACGAGTTCATCACGGTCGAGGCGGTGATGCGGAAGTTGATCGGACGGTCGACCGGAGCTGCGAGCTCATTGACGGTGGCGATGCCGTAGTCGGGATAGATGAAGAGCCACTTCCAATCGAGCGCGACGACATCGACCTCGAGCGGTGCGTGGGACTTGTCTACGGCGCGCTCCGCATTGATGCGGCCGAGCGAGCGGTAGGGGTCGAGCAGGTGGGTGCCCATCCAGGTCAGCGCGCCGAGGCAGACGATGATCAAGAGCGGCGCCGACCAGATCACCAGCTCCAGCTTGGTCGAGTGATCCCAGTCCGGCTCGTAGCGCGCGGCCGTGTTGGTCTCGCGATAGCGCCAGGCGAACAGCACCGTCAGCACCATGACCGGGATGACGATCAGCAGCATCAGGACGGTGGAGATAATGACGAGATCGCGCTGTTGCGCTGCAATATCGCCGGCCGGGGCCAGCACGACGAAGTTGCAGCCGCTAAGCGCAACTGCCAGGGGTAGTAGCGCCAGGAGCTTGAGACGGGACACGGGGCCGAGCCTTTGAGATGGAGTTTCCTTTGCGGGGGCAACGGGTAGCCGCAGTGCAGCAATCCGGACATTGGACAATTTGTCCAATGTTGCACTGCGATATGTTGCGCCACACAAGGCCAGGCTGCCCTGCGCGTGGGGTGGCGGTCGGCTTTGGATTTCAAGGACTTAAGAGCGCACAATGGCGATGGCACAGACCCCGGCGATGGCCGGCGCAAACCCCGGTGAGCATGGCCACCAGCAGGCCAATCCCGGCGAGATCGCCATCGGTGTCATCATCGGGCGCACCTCCGAATTCTTCGATTTCTTCGTCTACGCCATCGCCTCGGTGATCGTGTTCCCGCGCCTGGTGTTTCCCTTCACCAGCGAGCTGACGGGAACTCTCTATTCCTTCGCGATCTTCGCGCTGGCCTTCATGGCGCGGCCGCTCGGCACCGTGCTGTTCATGACCATCGACCGCCAGCACGGCAAATCGGCCAAGCTGATCATCGCCCTGTTCCTGCTCGGCACCGCCACTGTCGCGATCGCGTTCCTGCCCGGCTACAACCAGATCGGAGCGGCCGCGATCTGGCTGCTGGCGCTGGCGCGCGCCGCGCAAGGTCTGGCCTGGGGCGGTGCGTGGGACGGCCTTGCCTCGCTGCTCGCGCTCAACGCGCCGCCGGAAAAGCGCGGCTGGTACGCGATGGTGCCGCAACTCGGTGCGCCGCTCGGGCTGATCGTCGCGAGCGCGCTGTTCGCCTATTTCGCCGGCAATCTGTCGGCGGATGATTTCTTCGACTGGGGCTGGCGCTATCCGTTCTTCGTCGCCTTCGCCATCAATGTCGTGGCGCTGTTCGCCCGCCTGCGCATGGTGGCGACGGAGGACTACGCCTCGCTGTTCGAAACCCGTGAATTGCAGCCCTCGCGGATCTCCGACACCGTCGCGCGCGAAGGCCACAACATCATGCTCGGCGCGTTCGCGCCGCTGGCGAGCTTCGCGCTGTTCCACATGGTCACGGTGTTTCCGCTGTCCTGGGTGTTCCTGTTCACCCGCGAAAGCCCGGTGCGCTTCCTGTTCATCGAGATCGTCGGCGCCGTATTCGGCGTCGCCGCCATCGTCGCCTCCGGCGTGATCGCCGATCGGGTCGGCCGCAAATCGCTGCTGATGGGATCGGCTATGGCGATCGCGATCTACAGTGGCTTCGCACCACAGCTGCTCGATGCCGGCGCGTTCGGCGAGACCATCTACATGGTGATCGGCTTCATCCTGCTCGGCCTGTCGTTCGGCCAGTCCTCGGGCGCGATCGCTTCGAACTTCAAGCAGGCCTATCGCTACACCGCCTCCGCGCTGACCTCGGACATGGCCTGGCTGTTCGGCGCCGGCTTTGCTCCGCTCGCAGCGCTGCTGCTCGCGACCAATCTCGGCGTCATCGCGTCAGGTGCCTATCTGCTGTCGGGCGCGATGTGGACGTTGATGGCGCTCTGGCTCAGCGGCCAGCGCGAACGCGGCGACATGGACGCAGGCGAGCAGTAGGGCGGGCTCGCCAATCTTGCTCCATCGTCGTCCTGGCGAAAGCCAGGACCCATTACCCCAAGAGTGGGTTGTGACTCGACGCAAGTAACCGCCAGTTTTCGCCAAACCGGGTTCGGTGGTTATGGGTCCTGGCTTTCGCCAGGACGACTGCGGAGATTTGGGTTGGCGCCGGGACGACGGCGGAGATTGGCGCCGGCGCCTTGGAAACCAGCCGAAGCTAGTCGACGACGATCTTCACCTTGTCGCGCACCTTGACCTGGCCGCGGGCATCGAGGCCGTTGAGCATGCGGAAGCGCTCGTTCGGGCGGTCGACGCCGGCCATGCGGTGGGCGAGGGATTCCACGGTGTCGCCGGGCTGCACGGTGATCACCTTGATGCGCAGCGGGCGCGCGGCCTGGATTTCCTCGAGGGTCAGGCGGCGGAACGAGTTCACCGTCTCGCGCGCGTTGCGCTCGCTCTCGGTGCTCTTCTGCCGGCTGGCGAAGATGAAGCGATAGACGTCGCTGCCGAAGCGCAGCGCATAGACCTTGAACGACCACTGGTCGCCCTTGGCGATCACCGATGCCGCGGGGAAGCCGCTGATGGTGAGCTCTTCGGTCGAGGACTTGTCGACGCCCTCCATCCAGCCGGAATTGAGGTAGTCGCCGAGCGATTGCTCCGCCGGCACCCGCACCACGTCGAAGCGCATCGCCTGCGAGCCGCCCTCGCGCACGCCGATCACCGCCTGCGCGGTGTTGTCGAGCGTGAAATTGTCGGGAGCCTGGAAGGTGAAGCCGAGCTTCGGATGCAGGAAACGCCGGCCGCGCACAAAACCTTCGCTGGGATCCTCGCCATAGACGAGATTGTCGATCGCGCCGAGATAGCTCTCGCGGTCGCGCTCGGCGCCCTCCGGCGCAGCGTATTGCCGCGCGATGGTCTGCGCGTTCTGCACGCGCTCCGGCGTCGCCGGATGTGAGGAGGTGAAATCCTGCGCGCGCGGATCGAGCGCACTCTTGCCTGCCTTTAGCTCGGCGTTACGCTCCATCGCCGCGAGGAAGCGCGAGGCGCCATAGGGATCGAAATGCGCGCGGGCGGACAGGCCGACGCCGATGCCGTCGGCCTCCAGCTCCTGCTTGCGCGAAAAGCTCGCCATGGTGAGCTTGCTCTTGGCGAGCGCAAGCGCGTTGAGCTCGGGATCGTTGCCGCCCATTTCGGTGAGGACGCGGCTGGCGATCGCGGTCTGCTTCGCCTGCCCCTCGCGCTCGGCGGCATGTCGGGAGAGGACATGCGCCATCTCGTGGCTGAGCACCGAGGACAGTTCGGAGGTGTCGGACGCGAGCGCCAGCAGGCCGCGCGTCACATAGAGCTGGCCGTTCGGCAACGCGAATGCGTTGACCGCGCCGGAGTTGAGGATGGTGACCTTGTAGCCCTGCTCGGGGCGATCGGACGCGGCGACAAGGCGCTCGACCGTTTTGGTGACCAGCAATTCGAGCCGCGGATCGTCATAGGTGCCGCCATAGCTCGCGAGGATGCGCTCATGCTCTTTCTCGGTGGCAGGGGTCTGCGCGACGGCCGGTTTCGGCTTCGGCATCGCAACGGTCGGTGCGGTCGCGGTCTGGAAACGGCCCATGTCGCCGCAGCCGGCCAGCGTCGTGCCCAGCACCAGGCAAAGCAATGCCGACGCAGCCCGAAGGCCGCGGCTCACCGCAGTTCCGCTTGCCAAGTCCCCAATCACGTCCCGCAACCCTGCCGGCTAATTCACGCCCAGCAATTCGATCTGACCCACCCGGAGCACCTCGATACGCGGCCCGGTATTCCCCTCGACCCACCCTCGAACACGAATCCGTCTATTTTCCAATAGCTTAAGTCCGACCCCAGCAGTCTCGAAGGCCGCCGCCGCGCGCCTTGAAATAGTCACGGCGAAGCCCCGTGTCCAGTTCCGGCCGAAGTTCAGATAGGTCGTTGCCCCAGTCTGCCGGACGGACAGGACCTTGCCTTCCACAACCGCAAAGCGCCCGATCCCGGCCAAAATATCGTCAGGACTTTCCGCGTTTTTTATGACCGAAAGGGCAGCCCAGTTACCCTTTTTTAACCGCCGGGCCTCCGCTTCGGACGCCAGCAGGGCCGTCGCGCAGTCCTTGTCGGTGATGTCTGCGGAGACGAGCGCTTCACCTTGGATGAGCAGCAACGTCTGGACGGAGTTGCCGCTTTCAGCCGGGAAGACGAAGGCCGTCTGGCGGCCGTAACGATCGGGGGCGTCGTCGTTGCCGCGAAGGCCGACGTCGCGGCCCATAAGCATCGTCGCCAGCGCCTGCTTTGTTGTCGCCATCGGCTCGATGCCGGCGAGGCGCACCTCACGTCCGTCGTCGAGACGAACGCTGCGTGCATCGACGATCTCGGCAACGCGACCCTCACCCTGCGCCGCGAACTCGCAAGGCGCCGCGGACGCGACGTCGTGAGAGGCGAGCAGGAAAATTGCGATGATGATGGCGCGCATCAGGCTGCCCGGAGAGGTTGTGTTGCGCGGTGATACTAACCCGATCTTGTGGGGCGGGCAAAGCGTCTGCCCCGTCATTGCGAGCGCAGCAAAGCAATCCAGACTGCCTCTCCGGAAAGACTCTGGATTGCTTCGCTGTGCTCGCAATGACGGTGTTGAGACATACGAGTCCGAGGCCATTCCGTTTTGCGGAAAACGCGTGCGGCAAAGCACCTGTTGCGTATCGGCTCGCTTGCTGCCATCTCGCGCATGCGGCATGATCGCGCCAACAACAAGCCAAGCCGTCATCGGAGTACGGCGACCAAGGGGAGAATAATTCCATGAAAAAAATACTGTCCGGCATGATCGCCGCGTTTCTCGCGGCAGGCGCAGGTTCTGCGACGGCCCAGGACAAGCCGCCCCTGAAACTCGGCGGCATTTTGGATATGTCGAGCCTCTATGCCGACATCACCGGCGCCGGCAGCGAGACCGCGGCCAAGATGGCGGCAGAAGACTTCGGCGGCGAAGTGCTCGGCCGCAAGATCCAGATCATCGCAGCCGACCATCTCAACAAGGCCGATCTCTCGGCCAACATCGCCCGCGACATGCTCGACAACCAGGGCGTCGAGATGATCTTCGACGTCGCGGCATCCGCCACCGCGCTTGCCGCCGGCGAGATCGCGAAGGCGCGCAACAAGATCATCCTGTTCAACGGCCCCGGCTCGATCCGTCTCACCAACGAGGCCTGTGGCCCCTACACTGTGCACTATGTGTTCGACACGTTCGGGCAGGCCAACGTCACCGGCCTTGCGGCTGTGAAGTCCGGCCTCGATAGCTGGTTCTTCCTCACCGCCGACTACGCCTTCGGCCAGGATCTGGAGAAGGACACCAGCAACGTCGTAACCAAGACTGGCGGCAAGGTGCTCGGCAACGTCCGCCATCCGCTCAACACCTCCGATTTCTCGTCCTTCCTGCTGCAGGCGCAGTCCTCCAAGGCCAAGGTGATCGGCCTTGCCAACGCCGGCGGCGACACCGTCAACGCCATCAAGCAGGCGGCCGAGTTCGGCATCACCAAGGGCGGCCAGAAGATCTCGCCGCTGCTCGCCTTCGTCACCGATATCGATTCGATCGGTCTCGAGACCGCGCAGGGCCTGCTGCTCGCGGAGGCCTTCTACTGGGACATGAACGACGAGACGCGCGCCTTCTCCAAGCGCTTCCAGGAGCGCATGAAGCGGCCGCCGACTTCGGCGCAGGCCGGCGTCTATTCGTCTGTGACGCATTACCTGAAGGCGGTGAAGGCCGCGGGCACGACCGATTCCGCCGCCGTCATGAAGATCATGAAAGACACGCCGATCAACGACTTCTTCGCCAAGAACGGCAAGATCCGCGAAGACGGCCGCATGATCCACGACATGTACCTGTTCGAGGTGAAGAAGCCGTCGGAGTCCAAGGGCCGCTGGGACGACTACAAGCTGCTCGCCACCGTGCCTGGCAGCGAGTCGTTCCAGTCGCTGGAGCAGTCGCGCTGCCCGCTGGTCAAGAAGTGACGGCGTGATGTGTCACGCCGTCATCCCGGGGCGCGAAGCGAACCCGGGATCCATCAGGCGGCAGTGACGGTTCAACAATGGATTCCGGGCTCGCGCTCCGCGCGCCCCGGAATGACGGAGCAGAACAAACAAAACAACAAGGGAGACGCGCCCATGAGCAACGAGATGGTCCTGCAAAAGCTCGATGGCGGGCTGCTCACCATCACCATGAACCGGCCGGAGCGCAAGAATGCGCTGAACCCGGACATGGTGCGCGGGCTTGTCGAGGCCGCGCGGCGCGCGGCTGACGATCCCGAGGTGCGTGCGGTGTTGTTCAAGGGTGCGGGCGGCTCCTTCTGCGTCGGCGGCGACGTCAAGTCGATGGCGGAAGGGCGTGCGCCGCTGCCGTTCGAAACGAAGATGGCGAACCTGCGCCGCGGTATGGAAGTCTCGCGCATCCTGCATCAGATGCCGAAGCCCGTGGTGGCCCAGCTCGATGGCGCGGCGGCCGGTGCCGGACTGTCGATGGCGCTGTCCTGCGATCTTCGCGTCGCCTCCGAATCCTGCAAGATCACCACCGCCTTCGCAAAGGTCGGATTCTCCGGCGATTACGGCGGTACCTATTTCCTTACCCAGCTGCTCGGCAGCGCGCGTGCGCGCGAGCTCTACCTGACCTCGCCGGTGCTGACGGCAAAGGAAGCCCACGCGATCGGCATGGTGACGCGCGTGGTGCCCGACGCCGAGATCGATACGGCCGCGCACGAGCTCGCGATGTCGCTGGCGCAAGGGCCGTCGATCGCGCTCGGCTTCATCAAGCGCAACATCAACAATGCCGAGCATCTGCCGCTGGA
>JAEWBW010000522.1 GCA_023390955.1 Pseudomonadota bacterium | reverse complement strand
GCGCGGCCCGCATCAGAAGGGCGACACGCACCGACGCGACGAGAAGCCGTCGGGATAGAAATTTCCGCACTGGTCTCTTCACCTCGCCGCGCAAACGGGCGAGGGGGCATCCACAGCCTCACCCCATCCGTCGCAGCAACAGGCTGCTCCATCCCTCGATCCGCAGATGCCGGACCGGCACCAGGCCGCGGGCGCGGTAGGCCGCGATCACGGCGGGGGCCTGGTGGGTCAGCAGGCCGGAGAGAATGACCTGGGCTCGCGGCGCCAGATGCCGGGTCATCGGCCCAGCCAGCTGCCGCAGCGGATTTGCCAGGATATTGGCCAGCACCAGGTCGAACGGGCCGGCCTGGGCGAAGTCCGGCGCAGCGAAGCCGATGGCGCGGATGGCCCGGACCCGATTGCCCACCCGATTCAGGCCGGCATTCTCCTGCGCGACCCGCACGGAGGGCGGGTCGATATCGCTGGCCAGCACCGCGCGGTGCATCGCCTTGGCCGCCGCAATCGCCAGAACGCCGGTTCCGGTGCCGAGGTCCAGCACAAGTTCCGGACGGGAACTCTTCAGGACGTGGTCAAGCAGAAGTAAACAGCCGCGCGTGGTTCCATGGTGTCCGGTGCCGAAAGCGAGCGCTGCCTCGATCTCGATCCCGAGCTTGTTGGCGGCCACGCGGGCGCGATCGTGACTGCCGTGGACGACAAAGCGTCCGGCCGGCACCGGCACGAGATCCTCGAGGCTGGCCTTGACCCAGTCTTTTGCCTCGACCGTGTCGAAGGTCAGGGTGGCTGCGATGTCCGGGCCGGCCGTATTGCCGACGATCTCGCGTAACAGTGCCGAATCAGGGGCTTGCGCAAAGTGCAGCGTGACGTCCCAGCGGCCGTCCGGCTGCTCGAAGGCCGCCACGGCTGCGTCGCCGTCAAAGAAGATCTCGGTCAGCACGTCGACGACGCGCTTGGCGGAGGCCTCGTCGCCGATCGCGAAACTGGCGCGATGGGTGGGGGAAGGGGGCATCTGATCAGTCATTCCGGCCGGCCAAACTCGGTCAATTTGTGGAGCTGTTGTTTCATTTTCGACGCATAAATTGCGCTTTTTGAATTAACCCGCCTGCAGGTTGTAGGTCGTAACTTTGCGGGTGTTGGAAACAACCAACGCAACTGCAAATGGAGGCGGATCTTGAAGCGCATGGTTCAGAAGTTCTGGTTCGACGAGTCCGGTGCAACCGCGATCGAGTACGGTCTGATCGCTGCCGGCATCGCACTGGCGATCATCACCGTGGTCAACGGCCTTGGCACCACGATGAACGAGAAGTTCGGTTCGATTAGCAGCTCCTTGAAGTAATTTCTCTCCCTCCTTTTTGCGGCGGGGCAGGCATTCTTCACAGTCGTTTTTCGACCAACGCCCGCAAGGGGACATCCCTTGCGGGCGGAGCTTTTTCTGGCCACAGCCTGTCCACCGCTCCCGCAAGGCTTCTCCACCGGCTTTTGCGCACCTTATCCCGGGCTTGTCCACAGGGTCGTGCGCCGCCTCCGCGGTACATTTCCACAGGGCTGTCGACAGGCCTGATCGGCAGTTCTCAACCGCTTGTCCACAAGCGGTCCCCAGACCTATCCACGGCCTGCGAACAGCGACCGGTGATCCCTCAGGATCGCGCGCGCCGCGTTATGGCCGGGCGCGCCGGTGACGCCCCCGCCGGGATGGGCGCCCGAACCGCAATGGTAGAGCCCCCGTAGCGGGCCGCGGTAGTCGGCGTGGCCGAGCATCGGGCGGGCCGAGAACAGCTGGTTCAACGTCAGCGCGCCATGGAAGATGTCGCCCCCGAGCAGGCCGAACTGCCGCTCCAGGTCGAGCGGCGACAGTATCTGGCGCCCGAGCACGCTGGCGGCGAAGCCCGGCGCATAATTATCCACCGTCGCGATCATGAGATCGGCGACCTCCTCGCGATGGTCGTCCCAGGATTTTCCGTCGGGCAGCTCCGGCGCCACGTGCTGGCAGAAAAGGCTCGCGACGTGCTTGCCCTCGGGCGCGAGGCTGTCGTCGAGCGTCGAGGGGATCAGCATTTCCACGACGGGGGCCCGGCTCCAGCCATGCGCGCGGGCATCGAGCCAGGCGCGGTCCATGTAGGCGAGACTCGGCGCCAGGATGATGCCTGAGGAGAGATGGTCGCCGTCACCCGGCAGCGCCGTGAACGACGGCAGCCGGTCGAGTGCGACGTTCATGCGGAAGGTGCCTGAGCCGTTCTTCCAGTTGCGGATGCGGGCGAGGAAATCCGCAGGCAACGCGTCCGCCGCGATCAGCCGGGTGTAGAGCAGCTTTGGATTGACGTTGGCCGCGACATATTTTGCGCGGATGGTCTCGCCGTTCTCCAGGATGACGCCGACGGCGCGGTCGCGCTCGACGATCACTTCGCGGACCCCGGCGTCGGTCGCAATCGCGGCGCCGCGATCGCGCGCTGACTTCGCCATCGCCTGCGTGATTGCGCCCATGCCGCCGATGGCGTGGCCCCAGACGCCCTTCTTTCCGTTCACCTCGCCGAAGGCGTGATGCAGCATCACGTAGGCGGAGCCGGCCGCGTAGGGGCTGGCGTAATTGCCGACGATAGCGTCGAAGCCGAACAATGCCTTGACGAGGTCATGCTCGAAACGATCGTCCAGCATTTCGCCGGCAGAGCAGGTGAAGAGATCGAGCAGGTTGCGGCTCTGCTCCAGCGATAGTTTTCGCAGGATGCCGGCGCTCTGCAGCGCGTTGACGCCTTCGCGGATCGCAGCGGTGCCGAATTGGTCGAGCAAGTTCGGCGGCGCGCGCAGCACGAACTGCCTGAGCACGTCGGCGATGCCTTCGAGCTCGTGCGAGAAGACGTCGAGCGCGTCGGCGTCACGCGCGTTGAGCCGGGCGACTGCCGTTCGCGTGCGCCCGTCGCCGGTGAGGAGATAGCTGCCGTCGGGCGCAGGTAAAAAGTTCTGCGCGCGCCGCTCGACGACACGCAGGCCGTGCTCGGCCAGTTTGAGATCGGCGATCACCTGCGGGTTGAGCAGGCTCACGGTGTAGGCGGCGACCGAATTGCGGAAGCCGGGATGGAATTCTTCCGTGACCGCGGCGCCGCCGACCACCTTGCGGCGCTCGACCACGCGCACGCGCAGGCCCGCCATCGCGAGATAGGCCGCGCAGGTGAGGCCATTATGGCCAGCCCCGATGATGACGACGTCGGTTTCTGTCATGGAGGTTCAAGATGGTTCCGGTTGCCACCTGTATATCAGGCATTCCCTGCCGCACCATCACGAGACCCTTTATTGCCGGTTCAGCTGCCATGTGCTCCATTGCGCCCCGTCCGGCGTCCGTCGGAACCAAGCCGGAGCAGTCATGGATTCGATCGCGCCCCCCGCCATCACGGAGCAGCCGTCCGCCGCGCGCAACCGGCTGGTGCTGACGGTCTACACCGCCGCGATCTTCGTCAGCGCGCTGCTGCTGTTCTCGGTGCAACCGCTGTTCACGAAAATGGTGCTGCCGCGGCTCGGCGGCTCGCCGGCGGTGTGGTCGGTGGCGATGGTGTTCTTCCAGTCGCTGCTGCTGGCGGGCTACGCCTATGCCCATTTCCTGATGCAGATCAAGAACCGCACGATTCCGGTCGCGATCCATCTGGTGCTGCTGGCCGTGGCCTTTGTCACGCTGCCGCTCGGCATCGCGCATTCCTTCGGCGATCCGCCGACCTCCGGCTACGCGTTCTGGCTGCTCGGCTTGTTCGCGGTGTCGATCGGGCTGCCGTTCTTCGCGCTCGCTGCCAACAATCCGTTGCTGCAGGCCTGGTTCGTTCGCACCGGCCACCCTGATGGCCCCGATCCTTATTTCCTCTACTCGGCCTCCAACATTGGAAGCTTCCTGGCGCTGTTGTCCTATCCGGTGCTGCTGGAGCCGATGTTCACGCTGCGCACGCAGAACATGCTCTGGACCGGCGGCTATGGCTTGCTGATCCTGCTGATCGCGGCCTGCGGCGTGCTGCTGCTGCGCTCGCCGGCGCTGGCCGCGGCCGACGCGCGAACCGAGGAGACCGATGCGCCGGCGCCTGGCTGGATCACGCGCGCGCGCTGGATCTTCCTCGCCGCGGTGCCGTCGGGCCTCCTGATCGCGGTGACCGCGCACATCTCGACCGACGTCGCCGCAGCGCCGCTGCTGTGGGTGCTGCCGCTGTCGCTTTATCTGCTGACCTGGGTGCTGGTGTTCCAGTCGCGGCCGCTGCTGCCGCACTGGATCATGCTGCTGCTGCAGCCCATCGCGATCGCGGGCGTCGTCGTACTGCTCGCCTTCGGCGGCGAGCAGAACCTGCTGCTGACGCTTGGCGGTCATCAGCTCTGCTTCTTCGTCATCGCCATGGCCTGCCATGGCGAGCTGGCACGGACGCGGCCGGCCGCAAAATATCTCACCGGCTTCTATGTCGCGCTCTCGTTCGGCGGCATGGTCGGTGGCCTGTTCGCGGGCCTGCTGGCGCCCTACACTTTCTCCTGGATCGCCGAATATCCGATCCTGATCGCATCTGTCGCGCTGTGCCGGCCGTCGGCGGACGAACGCCTAGCGCCCCTCATGAAATGGTACTGGCTGGTGCTGGCCGCGCTTGCCGTCGCGCTGATCGCGCCGTCCTACACGACCGGTGAGGTCCCGACCTGGTTCGAGGATCACCGCGTCTGGGTCGCCGGCAGCGTCGGCGTGCTCGCGGCACTGCTGGC
>JAEWBW010000518.1 GCA_023390955.1 Pseudomonadota bacterium | reverse complement strand
GGTTTTGTCTGTGATCAGGGTTTTATGCCAGCAATGCGCTGTTCGGTCAGGGCACTGGTCCTGAGGCCGGCAATAAGAGACGACATGGTGTTATTCACCACCTTTTCAGGTGAGTTGGGAAGAGAAGTACGTCCCTTTACAGACTTTTTACTGGTGGGGGCAATCATTTTCTCCAGCCCCACAAGCTTGGTCTGTTCTTCGCACGGTACAGGCCTGGCCGGGATACAATGGCGTTGCAGGCTGAAGTCTTTCATTTCGTAGCTGAATTTGCCTTCACTTAAATCAATAGCAAGTGTATACCATAAGCGCTGCTTTTCGGTCGTAGTCCCGTCATTGATGATAACATCGGTGTAAGTCCTGCCACTGATCAGGCTAGCATCGTCTCTAAGCAATTCTATCCTTTTTTCCCGGGCCTTGTAGGTGTTAAAGAATGCCTTGAGGCGGAGGTATAGCTCAGGCTGCGACACGCCCTTGGTATCAACGACGCCTGTAAAGATAACCTGACCCGCCTTTTTATCGAAGGGAATCGGAGGCTGGGCTAATGTGGCGAAAGGCAATAGGAAGATTAAAATGCGTAAAAAGTGTTTCATAGTATATATAATAAGAATATAGTTATATGAAACTTTACGAATAAGGGCTGCCTAAAAATTGGATAGAAAGAACATAGTTTATCCTGAAAAGGATAAAATGAGTTGATTGGCAGGAATTAAGATGTTTTGTTCTGCTTGAAAGTAAGCAAGTTAGGAGGGGTGCTTCTTCTTTCGAGAGGTTCCTGTATTGGTACTATTAGTAAGACAGGCCGGATTCGAACCGGCGACCTTTACCATGTCAAGGTAACGCTCTAACCAACTGAGCTACTATCTTAGGAATACAAATATACTACTTCTGTAATTAGTTGTATACCTCTTCAATAAATTCAAGAAGTCTTCGAGCTGCTTCTAGCTTTGTGTGTCACCATGGGGAGTATGCTAACAACTACCCTGGACGATAATTTAGCGGACCTGAAATGAGTACAGCAAACAGCAAGTAGTTGAATTGGAGAAAGAGTTGTAGGGCTGACTTGTATGCACAAAAAAGGCCTTTATGAATATTGCTTCATAAAGGCCTTTTTACCAGTGTGGAGAATATCGGAGTCGAACCGATGACCTCTTGCATGCCATGCAAGCGCTCTAGCCAGCTGAGCTAATCCCCCGTTTGACTGGCACAAAATTAGAACAATTTTTGAAGATCCAAAAACAGAAGCTGCAATTTTTGAAAATAAAAAAGGCGGGATGAATGTCCCGCCTTTTTTATACTGTGCACTGCTTACTAGAAGCTGTAACGCAGACCAAGCTGCATGCTCCAAGTGCTTGAAAGCGTATTCAGGTTTTCAAATGGTTCGGTAACCAGATTGCCGCCGATCTGCTGGTAGCGGTATACTGGCTCACCATCTGCATTGAAACTTCTGAAACCAAGTGGGTTCGAAGTGATAACTCGCTTCTGAACACCCCAGTTCTTGTTAAGAAGGTTTGGCAGGTTCAGGATGTCTGCGCTGAACTGAAGCGTGTGCTTCGTGTTGTCCTTGCCAGTCGTAATGAAGAAGTCCTGCAGGAAACGAGCGTCAAGTCTGTTGTACCATGGCATCAGGGCAGCGTTGCGTTCAGCAAACGAACCTCTGTTGTCTTTCAGGTAAGAAGAGTTGTTGATGAACTGCTCGAAAGCATCGCGCTGCATATCTACAGTGAATACTTTGTCTACACCATCAACTTTTGCAGTGAATTGCTCAAACAGCATCTCCTCACGGTTTCTTGGGATGTACATCAGGTCTGTTGTACTGTTACCGTCACCGTTGATGTCACCGTTAACCACGAAGCTGTAGTTGCCTTGGTGTGAACCTTGGTAGAACAGGGAGATCGTAGTGGCGAAGTTGTTCAGGTACTCTTTTCTGTAAGAAACGTTAGCAACTACACGGTGAGGAAGCGCGTTCTGGCCATAGCCAAGCTCAATCGCATTAGAAGTACCCACGTTAGGGTTAGAGTTCCATGCAGAAGTAGCTTGAGAGCCTGGGTTAGAAGTTACTTCTTTTGCGTTAGTGTAGGTGTAGGCCAATGAACCGTAAAGACCGCTTGAGAATGACTTGCTCAGCATGGCAGTCAGGGCAGTAGAGTAACCCTTGTTTGTGTTCTCAAGAACGATGGCAGAGTTAACGTTAGACACCAGTCTTCTGTCGCCATTTGTGATAGCTCCGTTGTTACCAGTACCTACAAAACGCTCTCTTGACTCAGAACCTTCGTTTGTAGAGCCGGTTGGCATCTTCATGTTAGCATTACGCATTTTAACAGCGTTCAAGTCTTTTGTGTACAGGCCTTCGAGCGTCAAAGTGAAGCCGTTGCCAAGCTCTTTGTCTGCTGCCAGGTTAGTTCTGAACACCTGAGGGAATCTGAAGTCCTTATCGATGAAAACGATGTTGGCGTTATTAGGAACAGTTGTTCCGGCAGTTGTAGGGAAACGATCTGCGTAAGCACCTGGGTTTGCGCTGAAACGAACATCTGCCAGGTCTGCAGGAGCT
>JAEWBW010000561.1 GCA_023390955.1 Pseudomonadota bacterium | reverse complement strand
ACACCGCGTCCCGCGCGCGAATGGCGCGCGGGCTTCGTTCTGTTTGTGGGATTGGTTGCCCGGCCTAGGCGGCCGAGCGTATCTCCGCTTCGTTCTTCGGAGCGGGCGTGTCGTAAAACGCCTCGGTCGGCTCGCCGGGAGCTTCACGCACGGGGACGTCGAGCCGGTAGCCGACATAGCGCCGGGCGACGATGGCATCGAAGCCGAGGCGGTCGCGAAGCTTCTTGCGCAGCTTGCTCACATGGCTCTCGATCACGCTCTCGTCGTAGGCCGACTCGAAGATGCCGTAGACGGCGTTGAAGATCTGCGTCTTGGTCACCCACTTGCCCTGGTTGCTGACCATGTATTCGAGGATGCGCAGCTCGCGGCGCGGCAGCGTCAGGGCTTGTCCGTCGATCTCCGGGTCACGCCCGTTGAAGAAGACCTGGATGCTGGTCTCCTCGGGGATCGGCGCATCGCTGGCCTTGCGGCGCGCGATGGCCGCGGTTCGCGCCAGAATCTCGCGCAAATGGACCGGAACATGCACCACGTCGTCCACGCCGGCCTCGAACAGTTCCAGCGTGGTCTTGAGCAGCTTGAGAGCGTTCATGGCGATGATCGGCGCAGACGACCGCCTGCGCACCACCCGCGGAAGCCTTCCGCGAGCATCGACTTCCCCGAGCAGGAAGGCATCGACGGCTGCGATGTCCGCTTCGCTTGCGGATTCGAGCCAGTCCTGGAATTCATCGGAAGAAAAACCGATGGAAGAAACACCTTCACGGCCAAGGCCCCCAATGTAGCTGTTGGCCACGGCTTCACGATCTTCAACGACGACGTACATTTCCTATTCGCCCCTGTTTTTGCGTACCCCTACGCATGGCCGGGAAGACCCTGTGATGCCCCGGCCGAACGCACGACTACGCTGGCTGACGAGACCCCCACGATCGCTCTGTTCGAGCAGTCGCGATTCCGACAGCGCAATGCATTCAGTGCCTGCGTTCTGCAGGCCTGTTTGTTCACTCGATACTGAACGCTTACAAAGGTGACGCGTGCCGGATACGTGCGGTCACGCTGTGGAGAAGTCGATCAGGTCAGTTGCGGAGGATTGCTGATGTATCCTACGTGTTCTGAACTGCGTCTATTCATTTCCGAATCACCGGAAATGAAACTAGCGGTTGCCAATCCCAGATCAAGCACGCTCGCTAAACCAGTTGGTATGCTGGCTTGATGCAACTTGTTTTTGCATCTGACTTCTTGATGTGGATCGGCGCATCAATTGATTAAGTTGTAAAACTACTTTTGTTCGCCTCGCTGATTTGATTGCAAATAGTGAGGCTTACACCCCATGCAAAATCAGTGGGCACGGTTGAGTTTTATGACTGCGTCAATGCCCCGCAGACAGGTCGAGCGCGACCGTTCTCGTCAACCCGGTATCGATACGGTGCGCTGGTGAGCTATCCGCGTGGCCGCCGCGCCACAGATGACGCCGGTTTCAGGCAAGCTTGCCGTCCTAGTTTTCCCGGATCGGAGAGAATCGAGACGGAGTATTTCGCATGGTGTCCGCTGCACAGGCGCAGTCGAACGGGCAGGCAGGGTTGAACGGAGCCGCCGTTCCGCCCCGCGCCGCGAGCGACATCAAGGCGAAGGCCACCGAACGTCCTGCTGCCGCGGCTGGCCGAAAGACTGCATCCGACGCGGTGGACGAGGCCGCCGCACAGCAGGCGCTGGCGGGACTGAAGCAGCTGCGCGCGAAGGCGCGCATGGACAAGATGGCGATCCCGAAGCCGAAGCCGGTCGCAATGCCGCCGGCCATGATCGTCGCCAAGCCGCCGCCGCCGCGTCCCACCTGGGTCGTGCCGCTCGCGTCCCTGGCGGTTGCGGTTGCATTCGTTGTCTGCGCCTGCACCGGCGTGATGGTCTATCTGGCCCTGCAGCCGGGCCAGCCCAGCACGGTGGCGAATACGGAGATCAGGAATCTCCGCGAGATCGTCGCGCAGCTGCGCCGCCAGGTCTCCGGCGTCTCTGACAATCTCGACGGGCTCAGGACCGCGGTCGATCTGTCCAGCAAGACCACGAGCGACCGCGTCAGCCGCTTTGCCGAGAATCTCGACCGCATCGAGCGCATCAATACGGCTTCGACCGCAAAGCTCGAAAGGCTCGCGTTGGCGCAAATCCCGGCTCCAGCACCTGCGCCTGCCCCCGTCGCATCGCAGCCCGCGCCGCCGGCGCAAGCGGTCGCGATGTTGGCATCGGCGCCGAGCATGGAGGTCACCGGCTCGGTGCCCGCGCCGGAACGCGCCGCGGCACCCAGGAAGGTGGTAAAGGGCTGGCTGGTTCGGCAGGCCTATGAAGGCGTTGCAATTCTTCAGGGGCCGAGCGGCGTCGTCGAGGTCATCCTCGGACAACAGGTGCCGGGCCTCGGCCGCATCGAGGAGATCAAGGCCGAGAGCGGACATCTGCTGGTGCTGACCAGCGCCGGCGCCGTGCTCCCGACGCGCAAGGCGCAGCCCTGATCGGGCGCTGCGCACGCCGGCGGATCGTACCGGCCATGCAGTTCCGCCTTCTGGACAAGCTTCTCTGATCAGACATAACGTCCCGCGTCGTTCAATCCCGCGTGGTCCGTCATGTCCTCCAGCTATATCGATCCCCGCAACGGGAAGCTCTATCCGCTCGAAGTGCCGCGCTGGTGCTCGGACGAGCGCACGCCGCTGCTGGTGACGCCCGGCGCGGGCATGAGCCGCGACGAGATCGACCGGCGGACACGGTCGCTGTGGCGCTACCGGGCCGCGCTGCCGGTCGAGATCGCAAAGCCGATCACGCTCGGTGAAGGCTGCACGCCGCTGGTGCAGCAGGCCTGGGGCGATCTGCGCCCCTTCTTCAAGCTCGAATGGTTCAACCCGACCGGCAGCTTCAAGGATCGCGGCTCGTCCGTCATGCTGTCCTTCCTGCGGCAGATCGGCGTTGACGCCGTGCTGGAGGACAGTTCGGGCAATGGCGGGTCCTCGATGGCCGGGTTGGGTGCCGCAGGCAACATGCGGGTAAAAATCCTGGCGCCGGCATCGACCTCGCCCGCGAAGATCGCGCAGGTGCGTGCCTACGGCGCCGAGGTGCAACTCGTCGAGGGCCCGCGCGAAGAGTCGGAAGCCGAGGCGATCCGCCAGTCGGCAGGGACGTTCTACGCCAGCCACAATTGGCAGCCGTTCTTCCTGGAGGGTACCAAATCGTTCGCCTACGAGCTCTGGGAAGATCTCGGTTTTCGCGCGCCCGATAATGTCATCATGCCGGTTGGGGCCGGCAGCAGCCTGCTCGGCTGCGCGTTCGGCTTCCGCGAGCTGCTGAAAGCCGGCCAGATCGCAAAGCTGCCGCGCCTGATCGTCGCGCAGCCGCTGAATTGCTCGCCGATCGATGCCAGCTTCCAGGCCGGTGTCGACACGCCGGTGTCCCGCGAGGTGCAAAAGACCATCGCCGAAGGCACCGCGATCAAGCATCCGATGCGGCTGCGCGAGATCATCGGCGCTCTGCGGGAGAGCGGCGGCGTCACCGTCGCGCTCACGGAAGACGAGATCGTCGCCGCCTTGCGTCGGCTCGCGCGGCAGGGTCTGTTCGCCGAGCCGACCAGCGCCAGCGGCGCGGCCGCGCTGGACAAGCTCGCGGCCGCTGGAATCATCAAGCCGAACGAGACCACGGCTGTGATCCTGACCGGCACAGGCCTCAAGGCCGCCTCCACCGTCGCCGATCTCGTGCAGTGAGACGCATCGCATGAAATCCGAGGGCTGGGGTAACGGACTGCTGGGCGTCATCATCTTCAGCGGCTCGCTGCCGGCGACGCGTGTCGCGGTCGGTGGTTTCTCCGCGGTGTTCCTGACGGCCTCGCGCGCCGTCATCGCCGCCCTGCTCGGGCTGGCGTTGCTGGCGCTGCTGCGTCAGGCGCGGCCGAAGCGCGAGGACCTGACCTCGCTGGTCATTGTCTCTCTCGGCGTCGTCGTCGGCTTCCCGTTGCTGACGGCGCTCGCGCTCCAGCACATCACCTCGGCGCATTCCATCGTCTTCATCGGCATGCTGCCCCTCGCCACCGCTGTCTTCGCGGTCCTGCGCGGCAATGAGCGGCCGAAATGGCAATTCTGGCTGTTCTCGATCCTCGGTAGCCTGACGGTGGTCGGCTTCGCGCTCTCGGGCGATGGCGCGGGATCGCTCGTCGGCGATCTCCTGATGGTCGCGGCGATCCTGCTGTGTGGTCTCGGCTATGCCGAAGGCGCCTCGCTCTCGCGGCGCCTCGGCGGCTGGCAGGTGATCTCCTGGGCGCTGCTGCTCTCGCTGCCGCTGATGCTTCCGGTCGCGGTCCTGACCCTGCCGCCGACATGGACGGGGATCGGTGTCCCGGCATGGATCGGTCTCGCTTACGTCTCCATCTTCAGCATGTTCGTCGGCTTCGAGATCTGGTATCGCGGCCTCGCGATCGGCGGCACGGCCAGCGTCGGCCAGCTGCAGCAGCTTCAGCCGTTCTTCGGGCTCGCACTCGCCGGTCTCGTCCTGCATGAGCCCGTGGCCTGGAGCATGATCGCAGCGACCGCGCTCGTGGTGGTCTTCGTTGCCTTTGCGCGGCGATACGCCTGAGGCCGCATCTCAGGCCTGCCCCATCATCGTCCGCGTCAGTGCGTTCTTCGCGAATTTCTTCAGCGGCATCGGCTTTCCGAACAGATAGCCCTGCACGAGGTCGAAGCCGAGCTCGCTCGCGGTAGCGAAGTCGGCGCGGCTCTCGACACCCTCGGCAATGGTGCGTGCGCCATAGCCCTGCGCGAGCTCGACGATGTGACGGCATACGGTGCGCTTCAGGCGATCACTGCCGCTGCCGGTGACGATCTGCCGGTCGGCCTTCACGGAGATGAACGGAAGCTTGTTGCGGTCCATCAGCTCCGGCCAGTTGGCGCCGAGATTGTCGATCGAAAGACCGATATTGTGCAGGCGCACCTCGCGTGCGACCTCGGCGAGAAGACCGAAGTCGCGGATCGCCTCCGCGCCGTCGATCTCGATCGTCAGTCCGCCGAAGGCCGGATGCGTCGGCATCC
>JAEWBW010000443.1 GCA_023390955.1 Pseudomonadota bacterium | reverse complement strand
ACGATGGTCTGGTCGAGCGCGGCCAGGAACATCGTGACCATCAGGCTGATCACGATGGTGCGGACCTCGTCCGTCGTCAGCGGGACCGGCGGCGCAATCGACGGCGCGTCGTCGACGGCCAAAACCTCGGTCGGGAGACGGGAGAGCTCTTCGGCGATGTCATCGGGCAAAGCCCCGATGTCGGCAGTCTCGTGGCTCTGCCGTTCAAACTTGTTCATGTGGACGTAATCTTGCAGCGGCGCAAAGCCGCGAGGGATTCGTTCTATGCAGGCAATGTAAGGGGAAATGTCCTTCTCAGGCAGGCACCCCGGCGCATGGGTGCATCCCGTAGCTGCGCTCTCCCGAAGACGTGAAGGGGTCTTCGCGGCGAACAGCGTTTGGTCGCCGCGGTAGTCTTACGGGTTCAGCGCCAGTCAGTCTTTGGGCCGCCGCTTCAACCGCGCCCGCTTCGGCAGCATCGCCGGCCATTGCACGATGTGATCCTCGAGTTCGTCGTCGGGGATATCGACTTCGCTGCCCTCGACCCGGCCGCGGACCGAGACTCCGGCGTCATGGACCGTGTTCGGGTCGCCCGAGACAAGCGGATGCCACCAATAGAGGTCGCGTCCCTCGGCCACGAGCTTGTAGCCGCAGCTCGGCGGCAGCCAGTTCAGGGTGCGGACATTGGCGGCCGTCAGGCGCACGCAGTCCGGCACCTTGTCGGACCGATTCGGATAGTCCTTGCAGGCGCAGCTGGCACCATCGAGTAGCTTGCAGCCGACATGGGTGAAGTAGATCTGCCCTGTGTCCTCATCCTCGAGCTTGTTCAGGCAGCAGCGCCCACAGCCGTCACACAGGCTCTCCCACTCGGAATCCGACATCTGTTCCAATGTCTTGGTTTTCCAGAAGAATCCTTCCTGGCCGGACGGTTTTTTGGGAGCAGCGGTCATAACGCCTTCAAACTGGACTCGCGGGAACCTGTTCAATTCCTCGGCAAGCTCATCTAGGGGGTCATCGACTGGCGCCGCAAGCCATGCCGTGACGACCCCGTAAAAGATCGGGGTCAATTAGGCCTATCGTTCAAAATCGCAAGCGCAGCCATTGGTTTATGCGCCCTGCTCGGCTAGAAGAAACGCATAGCTGCCCGCGGCCGCAATTGGGCGCCTTGGGTTTGCCGTAACAACCGCGCAAGACGTTCCGATGCCGCCCCGGCCGGGTGCTTGAACGCTTTTCGAACCGAGCCTCAAGGGTTCTAGGTGGGCCAGAACATACCATCGCCTTGGAAGCAGAAGATCCGGAACTTCTTCCTGGACCTCGATGCGCGCATCGACTCCTCGTTGTTCTCTTCGGCCAAGGGCATCCGCGAGCTCTATGAGCGCTATTCGACCTTCATGGACCGCTTCTATGTCGGTCGGTGGAAGCGCTGGGTGTTCATCGAGCCGCTGTCGGAAGCCGCAACCCTCGGTCTCGGCGGCCTGATCGTGATGCTGACGCTCGCCATCCCCGCCTTCCGCGAGACCGCGGACGAGGATTGGCTCAAGAAGTCCGACCTCGCGGTGACCTTCCTCGACCGCTACGGCACCCCGATCGGCAGCCGCGGCATCAAGCATAACGACTCGATCCCGCTGGAAGACTTTCCGGACGTGCTGATCAAGGCGACGCTGGCGACCGAAGACCGCCGCTTCTACGAGCATTTCGGCATCGACATCGCCGGCACCGCGCGCGCGCTCGTGACCAACGCCCAGGCCGGCGGCGTCCGCCAGGGCGGCTCGTCGATCACCCAGCAGCTCGCCAAGAACCTGTTCCTGAGCAACGAGCGCACCATCGAGCGCAAGGTCAACGAAGCCTTCCTCGCGATCTGGCTGGAATGGCGCCTGACCAAGAACGAGATCCTGAAGCTCTACCTCGACCGCGCCTATATGGGCGGCGGCACCTTCGGCGTCGACGGCGCAGCACACTTCTACTTCAACAAGTCGGCGCGCGACGTGAACCTGTCGGAAGCGGCGATGCTCGCCGGCCTGTTCAAGGCCCCGACCAAATACGCGCCCCACATCAACCTGCCCGCCGCGCGTGCCCGCGCCAACGTCGTGCTCGACAACCTCGTCGACGCCGGCTTCATGACCGAGGGCCAGGTGTTCGGCGCCCGCCGCAATCCGGCCTTCGCAGTCGACCGCCGCGACGAGGCTTCGCCGAACTACTATCTCGACTTCGCCTTCGACGAGATGCGCAAGCTGGTCGACACCTTCCCGAAATCCTACACCGAGCGCGTCTTCGTGGTCCGCACCGCGATCGACTCCAATGTGCAGAAGGCCGCCGAGGATGCGGTCGAGAACCAGCTGCGCCAGTTCGGCCGCGACTATCACGCGACCCAGGCCGCGACCGTGGTCGCAGATCTCGACGGCGGCATCCGCGCCATGGTCGGCGGTCGCGATTACGGCGCCAGCCAGTTCAACCGCGCCACCGACGCCTATCGGCAGCCCGGCTCCTCGTTCAAGCCCTATGTCTACACCACCGCCCTGCTGAACGGCTTCAAGCCGACCTCGATCGTGGTCGACGGTCCCGTCTGCATCGGCAATTGGTGCCCGCAGAACTATGGCCATTCCTATTCCGGCTCGGTCACGCTGACCCAGGCGATCACCCGCTCGATCAACGTCGTGCCGGTCAAGCTCTCGATCGCGCTCGGCGGCAAGGACGGCCCGAAGGCCGGCCGCGCCAAGATCACCGAGGTCGCACGCCGCTTCGGCATCAAGGCGCCGTTGCCCGACACGCCGTCGATGCCGATCGGCTCGGACGAAGTCACCGTGCTCGAGCACGCCGTCGCCTATGCGACGTTCCCCAACCGCGGCCGGGCCCCGACGCCGCATGCGGTGCTCGAGGTGCGCACCGGCGCAGGCGATCCGGTCTGGCGCTGGGACCGCGACGGCCCGAAGCCGCGTCAGGCAATCCCGGCCTCCGTCGCCGCCGACATGGCCGGCATGATGAGCCACGTCGTCAGCGAGGGCACGGCGCGCCGCGCAGCACTCGACGGCATTCCGACCGCCGGCAAGACCGGCACGACCAATGCGTATCGTGACGCCTGGTTCGTCGGCTACACCGGCAACTTCACCTGCGCGGTCTGGTACGGCAATGACGACTACTCGCCGACCAACCGCATGACCGGCGGCTCGCTGCCGGCGCAGACCTGGCACGACATCATGGTCGTCGCGCATCAGGGCATCGAGGTCCGCGAAATTCCGGGCGTCGGCATGGGCCAGAAGCTGCCGCCGCAGCCGACGGCCGCGCAAGCCAATGCGGCGCCGAAGGTGCTGGAGACCAAGCCCGGTCCCCCGCCCGTGCTGACCAAGCGCGGCGCCGACATCCTGGTGCGCGTCGAGAAGCTGCTCGACGACGCCGCCAAGACCGCAACCAAAACGACGTCCACCGACGACGCGACGAAGCCGGCCAAGCCGGCATCGTCATCGAGCGCACTCGCCTTCCCGCAGAATTATGCGGCGGAGGACAATGCGCGCGCCCCGGCCTCGCGCAAGAACTGATCGTATCCCGTGCGGCTGATCCTCATCACCCTGACCGCGCTTCTGCTCGCCACCGTCGTTGGCCTGGGCGCCACATGGATGACGACGACGCGCGGCACCGACATCGGCGCGCTGACGATCGGCTCCTGGACCGCGCGGCCGCGCACCGGCACCGCCGACGTCGATCCCTATTCGCGCGCCACCATCGTGCGCAACGGCGAACTGCCGATCGGCACCGGCGACGGCGTCGCCTTCACCGCCACCACCGATGACAAGAAGAAGGCGCTCGACGGCCGCTGCGATGTGGTCGTGTCGGGCGTGACGCCGCCGGCGCGGTTCTGGACGCTGACGCTGTACGACCGCAAGGGCCACCTCGTCGCCAACTCGCTGCAGCGCTACGGCTTCACCAGCCAGGAGATCATCCGGCAGTCGGACGGCTCGTTCGAGATCCGCATCGCCTCGCGCTCGCGCGCCGGCAACTGGCTGCCGACCGGCGCCATCGAGCGTTACGCGCTGATGCTGCGCCTCTACGACACCCCGGTCGGGGTCGCTACGCGCACCCAGCGCGACGCACCGATGCCGACGATCACGACGGTGGGGTGCCCATGATCCGGCTGCTGTTCACCATCGTCGCCGGCGTGCTGCTCGGCCTCGTCGTCCACCTCGTCAGCGTGCTGGCGCTGCCGCGGATCGCGACGCAGGACGCCTATTCGCGGCTGACGCCGATGACGAAGGAAAACGCCGTCACGCAATTGCCGCTGGCCGATCCCAACACCTCGCAGATGCCGTTCATGGATCCGGCCTTCGCGATCGCGATCTGCCGCTACGATCTCGGCGCCGGTGCACTGAAGCTGCGCGTGCCGGTGAGCCAGGCCTATACCTCGGTCTCGTTCTACACCCGCAACGAGATCGCCTATTACGCGATCAACGACCGCTCCGCGGGCCGCAAGGTGATCGAACTCGATTTGATGACGGAAGCGCAGCACAATGCGCTGCCGGAGGATGAGGAAGTCACCGCGGCCGACCGCCTGATCATCGATTCCCCGACCTCGACCGGCCTGATCGTGATGAAGGCGCTCGCCGCCGAGCCCGGCCTGATGGCGCAGGCGCAGGCCTCGCTCGCGGCCGCCAATTGCTCGACCCAGACCGAGCCGCCGTCCAAGGCGGAAGCGCCGCGCGGACGGCGCTGAGCACAAAGTTCGAAAACAACCCCATGCACAGTAGCGGCGGCGATATGCCACCGCATCTTACGTATTTCCGAAATAACGCTTGACGCGTCGGGCAAACCACTGCTAGAGTGGCATCATCGACAAGAGTTCGGACAACCCGCGCGGAGCCAATCCGCCGCGGGTTTTTTATTGTCGGGACCACACCTCAGCCGTGCCCGCCACACAGGCAATTCTCGTAATGCACGGGATCGTGGCTGTTGACGATCCTGACGCGGTCGCCATGGCTGAGCTTGAGCGCGCGCAGGCGCTCCTGGTTGGCGATGCGGGCGCTGCGGTCCATGTCGACCTTGCGCTGGAAATAGCCGAGCACCATCGGCATGCGCGCCTTCGCCTCGATCTGGCCGTGGAAGAAATAGCTGTCGCCGGCGTGCAGCAGCCATCCCTCGCCTGAGCGGACTGCGATGCCGCAATGGCCGAGCGTGTGGCCGGCGAGCGGGATCATCAGGATATCGCCCTCGTGATCCCCCAGCGGACGAACGCCCTTGAAGCCGAACCAGTCCTCACCGGCCTCGTCATAGAATTTCCAGCGCGGCCCGTGGCTCCACTGGCCCGTGACATAGCGCCCCGCGGGCGGCTCCGGCTTGCGCAGCACCGCCATGTCGTATTCAGCACGATGGACGTGGATCGTGGCATGGGGAAAGTCGGGCACGCCGCCGGAATGATCGCGGTCGAGATGCGTGAGCAGCACGTGACGGACATCGGCGGGGGAATAGCCAAGCCTGCGCACTTGCTCTACCGCCGTCTCCGCCGGGTCGAGCTTTGGCGCGGCCTGCCGCACCCATCGCGGCCCCAGCCGGTCGGGGTCGGCGATATCGCCAAGGCCAATGCCGGTATCGACCAGCGCCAGCCCGTCATTGGTCTCGATCAGCAGGCAATGGCAGACGAGGCGGGCGCGCTTGAACAGGCTGCCGGTCCCGTTCACGAGACGCTGCCCGTTCGGGCACATCGTGCCGGTGTTGAGATGCTGGATTTTCATGGACCCTCGCCTGGTATGAGCGGACCATTCTTGTCATTCCCGGAGCCATAGTTAAAATATCGAATAACGATACCATCTCTAGGT
>JAEWBW010000433.1 GCA_023390955.1 Pseudomonadota bacterium | reverse complement strand
TCCAGGACATCACCGACACCGAGAACGTCGAGCGCGCGCTGCGCGAGCGCAACGAGGCGCTGGAGGCGGCCGACCAGATGAAGGTGGATTTCGTCCACCACGTCTCCTACGAGCTGCGCTCGCCGCTCACCACCATCATCGGCTTCGCGCATTTCCTCAGCGATCCCTCGACCGGTCCGCTGACGCCGAAGCAGGCCGAATATCTCGACTACGTCACCAAATCGACCAACGCGCTGCTGGCGCTGACCAACAACATCCTCGATCTCGCCACCATCGACGCCGGCGCGATGAAGCTCGAGCTCGGCCCGGTCGATGTCGCCAAGGCGATCGAGCGGGCCGCCGAGGGCATCCAGGACCGCCTCGCCACCGACCGCATCAGCCTCAAGGTCGAGATCGCGCCCGATGTCGGCCATTTCGTCGGCGACGAGAAGCGCGTGGTGCAGGTGCTCTATAACCTGCTCGCCAACGCCGTCGGCTTCTCGCCGCCGGATTCCGCGGTCGGCATCAGCGCCGTGCGGACCGACCGCAATGTGGTCTTCACCGTGACAGATTCAGGGCCTGGAATACCGGCCGACATGAAGGACAAGGTGTTCAACTGGTTCGAAAGCCGCTCGCAGGGCTCGCGTCACCGCGGCGCCGGCCTCGGCCTGTCGCTGGTGCGCTCCTTCGTCGAGCTGCATGGCGGCAAGGTCCGGGTCGATTCCAGCGTCGGCAAGGGCACCACCGTCACCTGCGACTTCCCGACCGACCAGGCGGCGCATCGCGACGCCGCCGAATGAGCGCGCCCGCCACATTCTCCGTTGCGCTTCTCAACGAGACGGCCACCGCGCAATTGATGGCCGATCTCGCATTGCTGGTCGGCCCCGGCGACATCATCACCCTGTCGGGCGACCTTGGCGCCGGCAAGACCGCAGCCGCGCGCGCCATGATCCGCTATCTCGCCGGCGACGAGACGCTGGAAGTGCCGAGCCCGACCTTCACGCTGGTGCAGGGCTACGAGCTGCCGCCTTTCCCGGTGTTGCATGCCGATCTCTACCGCGTCGAAAACCCCGACGAGCTCGAGGAGATCGGCCTCACGCCGCTGCCGGATGGCACGCTGGCGCTGATCGAATGGCCGGAGCGCGCGCCGTCCGCTTTGCCCGCTGATCGCATCGACATCGCGCTGACGCACCGGCAGGCGCTCGGCTCGAACGCGCGCGCGGCCGATATTACCGGCCATGGCAAGGCCGCTGCGGTGATCGAGCGACTGCAGGCACTACGAAAATTCCTCGACGACTGCGGCTACATGGAAGCGACGCGCAAGCGCATGGCGGGCGATGCCTCGACGCGCTCCTATGCGCGGCTGATCCGCGACGACGAGATCACCATTCTCATGAACTTTCCGCAGCGCCCGGATGGCGCCGCGATCTACAACGGAAAGTCCTACAGCGCCGCCGTGCATCTCGCCGAGAACGTCAAGCCCTTCGTCGCCATCGACGAGGGTCTGCGCGCGCAAGATATTTCCGCGCCTGCGATCCATCACAGCGATCTCGACCACGGCTTCCTCATCACCGAGGACTTTGGCAGCGAGGGCGTGATCGAGGGCGATCCGCCGCGTCCGATCGTGGACCGCTATGAAGCCGCGACCGACGTGCTGGCTTCGCTGCACGGCAAGACCTTGCCGGAGACCCTGCCGCTGACGGCGACGAGCAGCCACGACATTCCCGTCTTCGACGTCGAGGCGCTGCTGATCGAAATCGGGTTGATGCCGGAATGGTATCTGCCCGATCGCGACGCGCCGCTGAGCGAGGAGAAGCGCGCCGAATTCTTCGCGATGTGGCGCGAGCTGCTGCAGAAGCCGCTCGCCGCGCCGCGGACGTGGATCATCCGCGACTATCACTCGCCGAACCTGATCTGGCTGCCGCAGCGCGAAGGCATGGCGCGCGTCGGCGTGATCGATTTCCAGGACACGGTGCTGGGGCCGCAATCCTATGACGTGGTGTCGCTGCTGCAGGATGCCCGCATCGACGTGCCCGAAAACATCGAGCTGACCTTGCTGACGCGCTACATCAAGGCGCGCCGCGTCGCGGACCCGAGCTTCGATCCGGCCGGCTTCGCCGAGCTTTACGCCATCATGTCGGCGCAGCGGAACACGCGGCTGCTCGGCACCTTCGCCCGCCTCAACCGCCGCGACGGCAAGCCGCATTATCTGCGCCACCAGCCGCGGATCTGGACCTATCTGCAGCGCTCGCTGGCCCACCCGTCGCTGGCGCATTTGCGCGACTGGTACCTCGCCAACGTTCCCCCGCCGAAAGCCTGAGCCGAAAGCCTGAGCCAAGTCCTGACCTGTAGCCTCATCTGGTTCCAGTTTACCGGCCGTTAGCCATCTTGCCGGTAAGCTGCGGCGCGAGGGGGCCGGAAAACTACGGGGCAGGAGCGAGACGCATGGCTACGAACTCCGAGCGGCGGAAAGGGGATCGCGTCGTCTTCGAGCGCGGCTTTTCCGCGCAGATGATGGGGATCGACGGAACCTGGCGCCGCGACTGCATCATGGAGGACGTCTCCGAGACCGGCGCAAAACTCACGATCGACGGCTCGGTCGAAGGGCTGCACCTGAAGGAATTTTTTCTCCTGCTGTCGTCCACCGGACTGGCCTACCGCCGCTGCGAACTGGCCTGGGTCAATGGCGACCAGATCGGGGTCAACTTCCTCAAGCAGGGCGACAAGAAGAAGAAGGCGCGCTCCACAATGACGAGCGCCTGATTGCAACACCCGTCGTACAAACGTCACCTCGGGTGATTATGGCGGTCTGGCCGGGTCGTCCTCATGCTAGGATTGCCGCGGCTGCGAAATAGAGGTCTTGAGAAAGCAGGCATGTCCGTCAAACCAACCAAAGCCATGGTGCTCGCGGCCGGATTCGGCCTGCGCATGCGCCCCCTGACGGACAAGATGCCGAAGCCGCTGGTGCGCGTCGCGGGTCAGCCCCTGCTCGACCATGTGCTGGACAAGCTCGGCCAGGCCGGCGTCACCGAGGCCGTGGTCAACGTGCATTATCTCGGCGAGCAGATCATCGATCACGTCGCGTCGCGCAAGCTGCCGCACGTGACCATCTCCGACGAGCGCAACGAGGTGCTCGGCACCGGCGGCGGCGTCGTCAAGGCGCTGCCGCTGCTCGGCGATGCGCCGTTCTATCATGTCAATTCCGACACGCTGTGGATCGACGGCGTCCGCTCCAACCTGACGCGGCTCGCCGAAAATTTCGATCCCGCGCGGATGGACATCATGCTGCTGATGGCGCCGACCGCGAGCAGCATCGGCTACAGCGGACGCGGCGACTATTCCATGCTGCCCGATGGCGCCCTGCGCAAGCGCAAGGAAAAAGAGGTGGTGCCGTTCGTCTACGCCGGCGCCGCGATCCTGTCGCCGTCGATCTTCGAAGGTGCGCCGAAGGGCGAGTTCTCGCTGACCAAGATGTTCGACCGCGCCAACGAGCAGGAACGCCTGTTCGGCCTGCGCCTCGACGGCCTCTGGATGCATGTCGGCACCCCCGACGCGGTGCATGCCGCGGACGAGGCGTATCTGGAGAGCGTGGCGTAAGGCTGGCTCTCGTGTCCCGGACGCGCTGCAGCGTAAAACGCTGCTGCGCAGAGCCGGGACCCAGAAATCTCGACACCGAATGCCGACAACTTGGGCCCCGGCTCAGCAGCGCGTCATTGCATGCCGCGCTGCGTCCGGGGCACGAGATCGGTGGGCGCGACTAACAACGGGGATGACTCCCCACGCGCCCATGACCATTTGAATCCGCATCCCTATATTGCGGCCTGATCCCTCGAATCAGGCAAGCCATGCGCGTCTTCACCGTTCCCGTCTCCGTTCCGCTTCTGCGCACGGTCGTCGCCGCGCTGCTGGACGGGCGGCTGGTCGACGGTTTTGAGGCGCGCAAGGAACCGGCGCGGCTGGCGGACGCCACGCTCTATCTGCCGACGCGGCGCGCGATGCGCGTGGTCCGCGAGATCTTCCTGGAGGAGATGCAGGCGGACGCCGTGGTGCTGCCGCGCATCGTGGCGCTCGGCGACATCGATGAGGACGAGCTCGCTTTCGCCGGCGAGACCGAGCAGTTTTCCGGCACAACGCCACTCGACATTCCGCCGCGGCTCGGCGAGCTCGAGCGGCGGCTGACCCTGGCGCGGCTGGTCGCGGCCTGGGCCAAGGGCGAGGTGCTGGCTCCGCTGGTCGTGGGCGGACCGGCCTCGACGCTGGCGCTCGCCTCGGACCTCGCGCGCCTGATCGATGACATGGTGACACGCGGCGTCGACTGGAGTGCGCTCGACGGGCTGATCCCCGATCTGCTCGATCAATACTGGCAGCATTCGCTGCAATTCCTGCGCATCGCGCGCGAGGCCTGGCCGAGCCATCTCGCCGAGATCAACCGGATCGAGCCGGCGGCGCGGCGCGACCTGCTGATCGCTGCGGAAGCAAAACGGCTGACCGCGCATCCCGCGGGTCCCGTGATCGCGGCCGGCTCCACCGGCTCGATGCCGGCCACCGCAAAATTCTTGCACGCGGTCGCATCGCTGCCGCATGGCGCCGTGGTGCTGCCGGGGCTCGACACCGATCTGGATGAAGATGCTTGGCGGACCATCGGCGGCGTGCGCGATTCGCTCGGACAATTTGCCGAGCATCCGGTCTCGAACCATCCGCAATATGCGATGCAGGCGCTGCTGCAACGCCTCGGCATCAAGCGCAGCGATGTCGAGGCATTGGCGCCGCCCACGCCTGAGGGCCGCGATCTGCTGGCCTCCGAAGCGATGCGGCCTTCGGCCAAGACCGAGATCTGGCACGATCGCCTGCAGCAGGCTGATGTGGCCGCGAAAATCGCCGGCGGCATGAAAAACCTCGCCGTCGTCGCCGCGCCCAATCCCGAGATGGAGGCGCTGGCGATCGCGATCGCGATGCGCGAGGCGCGGCATCTCGACAAATCGGCAGCGCTGGTGACGCCGGACCGCGCGCTGGCGCGGCGGGTGATGGCGGCGCTGACCCGCTGGAATCTCGCCTTCGACGATTCCGGCGGCGACGTGCTGATGGAAACCTCCGCCGGTGTCTTTGCACGGCTTGCGGCGGAGGCGGCGGCGAAGGGGCTTGAGCCGCCGACATTGCTGGCGCTGCTGAAGCATCCGCTGTGCCGGTTGGGTGCGGCGCGCGGTGCGTGGAGCTCGGCGATCGAGAACCTCGAGCTGGCCGTGCTGCGCGGCACGCGGCCCCCGGCCGGGACAGCCGGCTTGCTGCGCGAATTCAACCGCTTCTGTACCGAGCTTGCAAAGCTTGGGCGGAACGAAGTCTCCGCGCTGCATAAGGCGGAGCCGCGTGCAAAACTGAAAGACGATGATATCGAGCGCATCCGGGCGCTCATCGCGGTGCTGCAGACGGCGCTGGCGCCGGTCGAGAATTTGCATTCGTCAAAGCCTTATGACTTCGCCGAGATCGCGCACCGGCATCGCGAGGCGCTGATCGCACTGTCGCAGGACGAGGCCGGCATCGCGCTCGCCTTCGAGGACCGCGACGGGCTTCCGCTGGCATCCGCCTTCGACGATCTCCTGCGCGGGGGGACGACGAGCGGGCTGATGGTGCAGCTCGCCGATTATCCCGAGGTGTTCCAGACCGCGTTTGCCGATCGCGCGGTGCGACGGCCCGACAAGCCCGGCGCAAAACTGCAGATCTACGGTCCGCTGGAATCGCGGCTGATGCAGGCTGACCGGGTCATTGTCGGCGGCCTGATCGAAGGCGTCTGGCCGCCATCGCCGCGCATCGATCCCTGGCTGAGCCGGCCGATGCGGCACCAGCTCGGCCTCGATCTGCCGGAGCGGCGCATCGGCCTCTCCGCGCACGACTTTGCGCAGCTGCTCGGCGGCGACGAGGTGATCCTGACCCATTCCGCGAAGGCCGGCGGCGCGCCCGCGGTCGCTTCGCGCTTCCTGCACCGGCTGGAAGCGGTGGCCGGCAGCGATCTCTGGAAGATCGCGACGCGTGCGGGCGAAAAATATGTCGCTTATGCGCAGGAGCTCGACCGGCCCCACGCGATCGATCCCTGCAAGCAGCCCGAGCCGCGGCCGCCGCTCGCGGTGCGGCCGCTCAAAATGTCGGTGACCGCGATAGAGGACTGGCTGCGCGATCCCTACACGATCTATGCAAAGTATATTCTGCGGCTCGATGCACTCGATCCCGTCGACATGCCGCTCTCGGCCGCCGACCGCGGCTCGGCGATCCACGATGCGCTCGGCGAGTTCACCGAGAAGTTTGCGGAGGAGCTGCCACAGGATCCCGAGCGGGCGCTGCGCGATATCGGCGAAAAGTTCTTCATGCCGCTGATGGAGCGGCCCGAGGCGCGCGCGCTGTGGTGGCCGCGCTTCCAGCGCATCGCGCGCTGGTTCGGCGAATGGGAAACATCGCGGCGCGAGGCGATCGAGGGGATCAAGGCCGAGACGCAAGGCAAGATCGAGATCGCGCTGGACCATGGCCGCGTCTTCCATCTCTCCGCGCGCGCCGA
Organism: Pseudomonadota bacterium; assembly: GCA_023390955.1. GTDB lineage: Bacteria > Pseudomonadota > Alphaproteobacteria > Rhizobiales > Xanthobacteraceae > Bradyrhizobium. The sequence continues at coordinate 398 of JAEWBW010000433.1, read as the reverse complement.
CCGCATCGAGCGGCGGCAGGGCGGCGGCTACGCGATCCTCGACTACAAGACCGGGCAGCCGCCGACCGGCAAGCAGGTCCGCATGGGCCTGTCGCCGCAGCTGACGCTGGAAGCGGCAATCCTGCGCGGCGGCGGTTTCCCTGATATCGACGCGGGCGCGTCCGTCAGCCAGCTCGTCTATGTCAGGCTCAGCGGCAACAATCCGCCGGGCGAGGAGCGCATCCTCGAGCTCAAATACAAGCCGGCCGACGAGCCGCAACCGCCGGACACTGCAGCCGCCGAAGCCAGAGCCAAGCTGGAAGCGTTGATCCGTGCCTTCGAGGATGAGAACCAGCCCTACACCTCGCTGAACCTGCCGATGTGGACCAACCGCTACGGCGCCTATGACGATCTCGCCC
>JAEWBW010000412.1 GCA_023390955.1 Pseudomonadota bacterium | reverse complement strand
GGCCTGCAGACCGCCGAGGAAACGGCCGTTGCCGTTGTTGCCGGTGGAGAGGCCGTTGAAATTGTTATCGCTGGAGAACGCGCCGCCGAGATGCGCACCGAGATAGAAGCCGGTCCAGTTGTAGATCGGCGCAGCATAGGCGGGCGCGGGCTGCTGCTTGTAATAGGAACGGTTGCCGAGGTCGGCGGCGACCGCGGGTGCGGCGGCGCTCACAACGAGGAGCGACACGGTCGCGAACAGGATCTTCTTCATAGTCTTCAACTCCAACACTAAGACCGGCAGGCGCCCGTGCGCCATTCGTTGCCGTCGCAGATAGCTGGCTTTTGACTAAAATGCTGTCGCAACCGTGGCACAGTCGCTGCCAACCCAACATATTGGGCGGCAAACGATTTTCGTCCTTAATGGCGACTTAAGAAGCGGTGAAGAAAGGCTTAACGCGGAACGCGCCGCGTGTGCTTAGGCAATTGAGTGTCGACCGCGTGGCGAAGCCAGTCTCTAGCTCCGTCATTGCGAGCGCAGCGAAGCAATCCAGGATCGTTCCGCGGAGGGATTCTGGATTGCTTCGTCGCTTCGCTCCTCGCAATGACGAGGCAAGGAGAGCAGGCGTGCCGGACTAGCCCAGACGCCGCAACACCTCGTCGCGCATCTGCGTGCGAAACTCGGCACGGCGTGCCGGACGATCCTTCTCATGAACGTCGTGGCGATCGAAGACGTTGAAATTGTCCAGGATCGGATAACGCTCGCTCGCCATTGCGAGCACGCGCAGCAGCTTCGCCGCGGGCACGCTCGGACCCGCCACCTCCCAGCGCTTGACGATGACATTGCCGCCTGCCGCCGGAAGGCCGCACAGCTTCGCCATGTCGGCCGCCGTGAGTTCCCGGCCGATCGCCTCGGAAAGATCCGTCCGCAATTGTCTGAGTTCCGGTCCCGTCATGCTGCTCGATCCAAGCGCTCTCTGAGCAGAATGCGCGGGCTCGGATTCGGGTCCTGATTGTGGCGAAGAAAACAAGGCTGTGGTCCCCCCAAACGAAAAGTCGTTGGAAGCGATCAGGCCCAACAAAGGTAACCAAGACCTGCAGCCGGATTGTTCAATCTCTCCGCATCCAAAGCTTTGCCCGCGCGGCGGCGCGCACAGAGTTAAGCAAGAACTAACGGAAGCTTTGTCTCTGCTCGGATCTCAGCGCGCGGCCGGCGCCAGTCCGGCGAGGAGGTAGAGCGCCACGAGCAAGGTTGCGACCGACAGCATGGTCGTGACCGAAACCGTCGCCGCGACCAGCTTTTCCTCGACCTTGTGCTCATGCGCGAGGACATAGACAGTTTTCGCTGTCGGCACGGCGGCGCAGACGACCGCGGCGACCGTGTAGAGCGGATTGAGGCCCAGGATCACGCAAAGCCCGTAGACGATCAGCGGCATGACCACGAGCTTGACGGAAGCGAGCGCGAACGAAGCCGTCAGGTTCGCGCGCAGTCCGTCCACCGACAGGCCGAGGCCGATGGCGAACAGCGCGCAGGGCGTCAGTGCGCCGGCGATCATGTTCAGATAGGCCGCAACCGGCGCCGGGATCGGCAAGCCGGTGATGGCCCAGACCAGACCGACGAGGGTCGACAGCACCATCGGATTGAGCAGGATCTGCCGCACAAGGCCGGCGGCATGAGCGGGTCCCTGCGCGTCCCACTCGAGCAGGATGACGGTGATGGGGAACATCACGGCGGCCACGAACACGGTTGCGACCGCGGCGGGGAGGACGGCAGGCTGGCCGTAGATCGCGTGCAGGATCGGGAGTGCGACGAAGCCGGTATTGGTCATGGCAGCCGCCATCCCGCGGATGGTGCTGCTGGCAAGGTCGTGCTTGCCGCTCGCGCGGGTCGCAAAAAACACCAGCGCGAAACAGATCATGGAGCCGCCGCCGAAGGCGAGCAGGAAGCGCCATTCCAATAGATTGCGCGCCGGCTCCTGCGCGATCGTGACGATCAGCAGCGCCGGCATCGCCAAATTGTAGGCGAAATGCACCAGCGCGTCGGCGAGCGTACGGGAGAGATAGCCGAGCTCACCGGCCAGCCAGCCGGTGACGATGATTGCGAATACGGGAAGAACGAGGCTGGCGACCTCCATCCGGCTTCACCCCCACTGCCAAACGGCGACAGAGGAGGTTATCCCGGTGATGCTGTGACGTCACCGTGCGATTTGGACAAGCTCAATCGAAAGCGGGTTAGATTCCCCGGCCTTCCTGCTTGCCGATCACGCAGCGCCAGGCGGCGAGACGCTCGGCCGGATGCTGGTTCATCCATTCGGCAAGCTGCGGCGCGCCCATCAGGCAGGACTGCACCGAGATCTCTGCAAAGTCCGATGAGGTGACGAGCTGTTCGTGACAATTGCTCGGAGAGGCGAGGCTGCAGAGAACGGCAATGACCTTGATCATGACAGCCGGCTCCCGTCACCGGCGCCAGCAGTTGGTCTGTCCGGCTTCGCGTTAGCCGGATCGCCCGGCGGGAAGATGCTGTCGTAGATGGCCCGTGCCTCCTGGATGAGGCGCGCGCGCTCGCGATCGGATCGCGAGACAAATTGAACAAGTTCGCCCATGTTGGCTCCGAATATCAGGTGGCGACCGCCATCAGATTATGAAGATCATTCAATTGCTAAGTAGGGTGCCGTCCCCGGCTTCCAAACGGCGCAGCCGGTCACGCGGGAATAAAATGCGCGTGACCGCGCCTCGGCGTCCGGAAGCCGCGGTGTCTCTCTCACGCTGAATTACGATGCTATTCACCGGCTCGCGTGCGGCTTCGGAAAGCCGGGCGAGCGAACGCTGGTGTCAACCTACCCTTGCTGTCAGCGGGCAAGGAACCATTTCACAAAGCCAATGCTGTCGGAGCAAATTTGTTTCTTGTCGTGCGATTGCGAAATTTTGGAACCATCGCGAATGTGTGCGTCAGTTCAAGCCGGCGCGCCGAAAGCCTTCGAGATAATGTTCGCGATCGCCTTCATTGCGCCAAGGCAGCTGGGTCGCGATCCAGTCGCGCGATATGTTGGGCTGCGTCCGCCGCAATTCCTGCAACGCCATGTGCGCAAGCCCGCGATCGTCGGTCATTCCGGCCGAGACCGCGAGCACGCGATAGGCGCCGGTGAGGTCGCCGCGGTGGCGGATCGCCTCGCGCGCCAGCGCAATGGCCTCCTGGTAGCGTCGCTCGGTGAAGCGCGCGTAGCCGGCGATGCCGTAATAGAGCGCCAGAGATGGATCACGCGGGGAGAGCCGGATCGCTTTTTGCGCGGCTTCGTAGGACTCGGCCGATCGTCCGGCATAGGACAGCGCCAGCGCGTAATAGCCCTGCGCC
>JAEWBW010000113.1 GCA_023390955.1 Pseudomonadota bacterium | reverse complement strand
GTGCTCGACAGCCTCTCGAAGAAGGTCGCGCCCGGCCTCGCGCTGGGCTTCATCGTGGCGCCGCCGCATCTGCGCGAAAGCGTGATGGCCTCGGTGCGCTCCGGCGGCTGGACTGCGTCGGGCTACGCCTTTGCCGCCGGACAGCGGCTGATGGGCGACGGCACCGCCGCGGAATTGTCGCGGCTCAAACGCATCGACGCGGTGAAACGCCAGCACCTGGCGACGCAGCGCCTCGCCGGCTTCGACATCCAGGCGGATGCAAAGTCCTACCATCTGTGGCTGGCGCTGCCGCCGCATTGGCGCTCGCAGACGCTTGTCGCGGCCGCAGGCCGGCGCGACATCGCATTGACGCCGTCGACGACCTTTGCGATCGCGCCGGGACATGCGCCGAACGCCGTGCGGCTCGCGCTGGGCGCGCCGACCATCGAGCAACTCGACTCCGGCCTGCGCACGCTGTCGGCCATGCTGCGCGCCAAGGAAGAGGATTTTGACGCGACCGAATAGCGGCGCGCCCCCTCACGGCCAGTCGGCGATGAACCCTTTCGCCTTGTACGGCACGATCTTGTCCCATTCATGCAGGATGCGCCGGCGAAATTCCGCATCGGTGTGCCAGAGCGCGCGCGGCGTCGCAAAACTATCCACGGTGAGCAGCATCTTCTCGACCGACGGCCAGTGCCTGTGCAGCGTCATCGGATAGCGGCGCGCGGTCCAGGTATTGCCGAGGCAGATCACGCTGCGAATATTATCCAGCCCCAACGCCGCATCGATCACCGGCAGCGAGAAGATGACGTTCTCGCCGGTGTTCATCGCGCGATGCTCTTCGAGAATGGTGTCCGCAGGGATCCCCGCTTCGACCATCGCCGCCTTGATGATGGTGCATTCGGATTGCTCCGAGCCCGGCGTCACGCCGCCGCTGACGATCGACCAGCGGAAATAGCCCTCGCGCCAGAGCTGCCCCGCCGTCGCGACGCGCAGCGCGACGTCCTCCCTCGTGCCGAACATAAACAGCAGATCAGCCGGCCGAAGCGGCGTGTCGATCAGATGCGTGGCATTGATCTCGGCGATCTCCGCCGCCGTCGGCGTCCGTGTGATGCGGTCCATGAATTCGAGGATGCAGCATCACGCAGGCATGCGCGAAGTCACGTTTGATGTCTGCCGATTACACGCTCACGGCAGCAATTGCTGCGGCAGCCGGCAGACGCTATCGGTCCGCGGCTGCTTGCGCCGGATGAAGCCGCCGACCTGCGCACGGCACGCAATGGCCCCGTCGTTGCGAGATGAAGCCAAAGGCTACTGCGGCGTTCTGAAGGAAGTCTCGCCGCGTTGACCGCTACCGCCTTGGCCGGACGAACACGCACGATCTTCCGCAGGCAGCTCGTTGGGGCGCGAGCCCGCAATTGGAACGCCAAACAAGAAGCGACGTTATTCACCAAACGACGGGAGGGTCACATGAAATCCTTCACTGATGACGATGTCCGAGACCGAGCTCTTAAGCTTTGGGCCAGCGCGGGCGGGCCAGCGGGCAAGCTCGACCAGTTCTGGTATCAAGCTGAGCGAATCCTGGAGGAAGAGCGTCTGCTTGGTATTGCAGCGGAAGCTCCAATCGCTCCGGAGCATCCCCAAACCGAAATTTCAAGGCAGTAAACCGAGACGCCGGGTTGCCCTTATCCGCCTTCTGGCGCTGAACAACACTCCGCTTGAGTTTGAGCGGATATCGACGAGACAAGAAGTGGGTCGATAAGCTCCAGCTAGGGCAGCAACTGCTGCGGCAAGCGATCGAAGCTGTAGGTCCGCGGCTGGTTGCGCCGGATGAAGCCGCCGACCTGCCAGGTGAACAGCGCCGCGAAGCCGACGACGAACAGCGCGCCGGTAAACTCCCCGGTCGTGAGCGCGCGAATGAGAAGCCCGAGCATGGCCACCGCGACAAATGCCAAAAGCGCAAGCGCGGCCGCGTAGGTAGGCCGTCCCAGGCCCGCGCTCAGCGCAGCGCGGCTGCCGGCCTTCGCCATGCGCTCATGCAGCTCGACGATGAAGTCACGATAGAGATTGCCCTGCGCCGCCATCAGCGCCGCGGTCTGCCAGCTGGTGGACAGGATCGAGAGGCGGACGCCGCCGGAGCTGGTGATGTCGGCACGGAAGCGGTGCTGCTGCATCGAGACCGGCCGGTACGACAGCCGGATCGCTGCGATCTGGTCGTAGGCCCACACGCCGGAGCGGCCGCCGATGTGCCAGGACAGGCCGTCATCGCGAAGCTCGAATCGATGCGCCGAGCCGATCAGGGATGCCTTGTAGGCGTAGCTGGTGACGGGCCTTTCGGCCTCATCCACGTCAGGCATCTGCATCGACCTCGTCCAACCTCGCGCGCGGATCCGCTGCTCGTTCGGTCCCTTGCGCGACCGCCCTCGCCCATCCTACAAGCGAGGCATGGCTGAGACGACCTTTTTTCCACGTCACCTGATTCTCGGCGGCGCCATGGTTTCCGGCATGCTGCTGGCGCTGGCCGTGCACATGCTGGGCGCGCGCTACGGCCTCGACCTCGGCGGCCTCTGGCGCTCGGACACCCATGAGTTCATGCCTGCAGGCGCGGCCATCGCGTGGTGGCTGATCGCGACCGTCGGCTTCTCCGGCGGCTATTTCACCGCGACGCTGATGCAGAGTGCGGCATCCGGCCAGATCCCGCAGCGGATGCGGCAATTCCTGATCGCGGTCGGCGTGCTGCTGCTGGCAGGCGCCGGACAAGTGGCGGCAGCGCCCAGCTCCACTCCGACGATTTCGGCCATGCTCGCGGGCCTGGCCGCACTGTGCCTCGGCGCAGTGATGGCGTTTTGCGGCGCGCATTTCGCGCTCCGCAAAGCCTGATCCCCTCAGGCCGACGCGCGTGCTCTCGGCTTCGACAGCATCATCGCGACGTCGCGGGCCGGCCGCGGCGGGCTGAACAGATAGCCCTGTGCCTGGGTGCAGCCCTCGCGCCGCAGCAACTCGAGCTGCGTGTCGTTTTCGACGCCTTCAGCCGTCGTCGTGATGCCGAGGCTGCGTCCGAGGCCGGTGACGGCTCGGACAATGGCCATGGAATCGTCGCGGGTCGACAGCTCAGAGACGAAGGAGCGATCGATCTTGATCTTGTCGAACGGAAAACTTCTGAGATAGCTGAGCGACGAATAGCCGGTGCCGAAATCGTCGAGCGAAATCCGCACGCCGCGCGCGCGCAGCTCGTGCAGGATCGCGAGCGTCGCCTCGCTGTTCTGGATCAGCACGGATTCGGTGATCTCGAGCTCGAGACGCTTCGGCGCCAGGCCTGACGATGCCAGCGCCTCGGTCACGGACGCCACCAGGTTCGGGCTCCTGAACTGCACAGGCGACAGATTGACGGCGACGCCGATGTCCTGCGGCCAGGTGGCCGCGTCGGCACAGGCGGCGCGCAGCACCAGCTCACCGAGCTGCACGACGAGCCCGGTTTCTTCCGCCAGCGGAATGAAGGCGATCGGCGGGATCAACCCGCGCTCCGGATGATTCCAGCGCACCAGCGCCTCGAAGGCGACGACGCAGTCGCGCGCCACGTCGCGGATCGGCTGGTAGTGGACCTCGAACTCGTCGCGCCGCAAGGCCGCGCGCAGATCCATCTCGAGCAGGCGCCGCGCCTGGGCGCGGGCATCCATGCCGGTTTCGAAGAAACGATAGGTGCCGCGGCCGTCGGCCTTGGCGCGATACAGCGCAAGATCGGCGTTCTTCAACAGCTCTTCCGAAGAGATGCCGTCCTGCGGCGAGAGCGAGATGCCGATCGAAACGCCGATGACGATCTGATGGTCGGCGATCTCGTAAGGCGCCGAAACCACCTCGACGATCCGGCTCGCAAGCGCTGCTGCGGCCGCCTCTTCCTCGCGCCCGAGCTGCACCACGGCGAACTCGTCGCCGCCGAGGCGGGCCACGGTGTCCTTCTTGCCGACACAGTTCGCAAGCCGGCGTCCGACTTCTTTCAGCAGCGCATCACCGACGGGATGTCCGAGCGAATCGTTGATATCCTTGAAATGATCGAGATCGAGGCACAGCACCGCGATCTGGTCGCCCGGCAATGCAAGGCGCAGTCCCTGATCGAGCTGCTCGTGGAACAGCACGCGATTGGGCAAATTGGTCAGCGCGTCATGGCGCGCCATGTGCGAGATCTTCGCCTGCGCCTCCAGCCATTCGGTGATGTCCTCGAAGGTCGCGACCCAGCCGCCGCCCTGCATCGGCTGGTTGATGACGCGGATCGAGCGGCCCTGGCGCTCGACGACCTGGGTCGTGGAGCGGCCGTCGCGGGCGTCGGACACGAGGCGCGCGAAGAACTCGTCGGGTTCGCCCTGCCAGCGGTCTTTCAGCTTCTCCTCGTGCAGCACGTCGCGCAACGCGCGGCCGGTGAGCTGCATCTCGGTGCGGCCGAGCATCGCCGCATAGCGTTCGTTGAACAGGATGATCTTGCCGTCGGCGTCGAACATGCACAGACCCTGCGACATGTTCTCCAGCGCGGTGTCGAGCACGACCTGCTGGCGGCCGAGTTCGCCCTTTGCGCGACGGTCGAGCAGAGCCGCGACGAGCGCGATGGCGATGATGGCGACAGCGGCGCTTGCGGTGAGGAAGGACAGCGAGGACGGCGCGATCGACAGCGCGCTGATCGCGAGCGTCGGATCCGGCGTCAGCAGCACGGCGCCCATGGCGGTGAAATGATGCGAGACGATGGCCAGCGTGAGCAGGCCGGTGGCGCCGAGCGCATATTTGAGCGTGTC
>JAEWBW010000334.1 GCA_023390955.1 Pseudomonadota bacterium | reverse complement strand
TAAGCCTCTGAAGGATTGGAAAAACCATGGCAGCTGAACGCGAACAACGTGGTGGACGCGATCAACGCGGCGGCGGCGGACGTGAGCGCAGGGAAGAGCGCGACAGCGAGTTCGTCGACAAGCTCGTTCACATCAATCGCGTCGCCAAGGTCGTCAAGGGCGGCAAGCGCTTCGGTTTCGCAGCGCTGGTCGTGATCGGCGATCAGAAGGGCCGCGCCGGCTTCGGTCACGGCAAGGCTCGCGAAGTTCCCGAGGCGATCCGCAAGGCCACCGAATCCGCCAAGCGCAACCTGACCCGCGTGTCGCTGCGCGAGGGCCGTACGCTGCATCACGACATCGCCGGCCGTCATGGCGCTGGCCGCGTCTACCTGCGTGCAGCTCCGGCCGGTACCGGCATCATCGCCGGTGGTCCGATGCGCGCCGTGTTCGAGACGCTCGGCGTCCAGGACGTGGTGGCGAAGTCGATCGGCTCGTCGAACCCCTACAACATGGTTCGCGCGACGTTCGATGCGCTGAAGCACCAGGATTCGCCGCGTTCGGTCGCGGCACGCCGCAACATCAAGGTGTCCACTCTGCAGTCCCGCCGCGTCGGCGGCGATGCCGAGGCGGCTGCCGACTAACGGAAGCTTTTCGGAGTAGACCACAATGGCCAAGGCCGCAAAGACCATCACGGTCGAGCAGATCGGCAGCGCGATCCGCCGCCATCACTCGCAGCGCTCGACCCTGATCGGGCTCAAGCTCAACAAGATCGGCCGCGTCAGCGAGCTGCCGGATACTCCGGCCGTGCGCGGCATGATCGAGAAGGTTCACCATCTCGTTCGCATCGTCGACGGGAAGTAAGAGAAGCGCGCCGATCGCGAGGACCGGTTACCGGTTCTCGGCAGGGATCAGGCGCAAGAAACAAGGAGCAGGGCGATGAAGCTCAGCGATATCGCCGACAATCCGGGCTCGCGCAAGAAGCGCATGCGCGTCGGCCGCGGCATCGGTTCGGGCAAGGGCAAGCAGTCCGGCCGCGGTGGCAAGGGCCAGACCGCGCGTTCGGGTGTGCGCATCAAGGGTTTCGAAGGTGGCCAGATGCCGATGCATCGCCGTCTGCCGAAGCGCGGCTTCAACAACATCTTCCGCGTCGAGTACGCCGAGATCAATCTCGACCGTCTCCAGGACGCCGTCGATGCCAAGAAGCTCGACATCAAGAGCGTTGTGAACGCCGAGGCGCTGGTGAAGGCCGGCGTGCTGCGCCGCTCCAAGGCCGGCGTGCGGCTGCTCGGCCGCGGCGAGCTCAAGTCCAAGCTCAGCATCGAGGTCCACGGCGCCACCAAGTCCGCGATCGCGGCGGTCGAGAAGGCCGGTGGCACGGTGAAGATCCTCGCCGCTCCCAAGGAAGAAGGCGAGGCGGCGTAACATCTGCGTCATTGGCCCGCGTAGCGCGGGCCTTTACGCATATGGGACAATGGACTTATCGAAGCCGCGCAACCAGATAATGTCCGCCCACTAGCCCGGCCGCGGGCGTGACGGGGAAAAAGGCGGCGGGAGAAGGTCCACTATGGTCTCAGCAGCGGAACAACTGGCAGCCAACCTCAATTTTGGTGCGCTCGCCAAGGCCGACGAACTGAAGAAGCGCATCTGGTTCACGCTGGGTGCGCTGCTGGTTTACCGGCTCGGCACCTACATTCCGCTGCCCGGCATCGACCCCAACATCTGGGAGCAGGTGTTCCGCTCGCAGGCGGGCGGCATCCTCGGCATGTTTAACATGTTCGCCGGCGGTGGCATCCACCGCATGGCGATCTTCGCGCTGAACATCATGCCGTACATCTCGGCATCGATCATCATCCAGCTCCTCACCACCGTCTCGCCACAGCTTGAGGCGCTGAAGAAGGAGGGTGAGGCGGGCCGCAAGACGCTGAACCAGTACACGCGCTACCTCACGGTGATCCTGGCGCTGTTCCAGTCCTACGGCATCGCGGTGGGCCTCGAAGGCGCCGGCAACGTGGTCAGCGACCCCGGCCTGTTCTTCCGTCTCTCCACCGCCATCACGCTGACCGGCGGCACCATGTTCCTGATGTGGCTGGGCGAGCAGGTCACCTCGCGCGGCATCGGCAACGGCATCTCGCTGATCATCCTCGCCGGCATCGTCGCCGAGCTGCCCTCGGCGCTCGCCAATATGCTCGAGCTAGGCCGTCAGGGCGCGATGTCGACCGGCCTGATCCTGGTCGTCATCATCATGGCGGTCGTCGTGATCGCCTTCATCGTGTTCATGGAGCGCGCGCAGCGCCGGCTGCTGATCCAGTATCCGAAGCGCCAGGTCGGCAACAAGATGTTCGAGGGTCAGTCCTCGCATCTGCCGCTCAAGCTCAATACCTCGGGCGTCATCCCGCCGATCTTCGCCTCGTCGCTGCTGCTGCTGCCGACGACGGTTGCGAACTTCAACGCGGGCAGTGGGCCGGAATGGTTCCAGTGGATCACGACCCAGCTCGGCCATGGCCGTCCGCTGTTCCTGTTCATGTATCTCGCGCTGATCGTGTTCTTCGCGTTCTTCTACACCGCGATCGTGTTCAACCCGACCGAGACCGCGGATAATCTGAAGAAGCATGGCGGCTTCATTCCAGGCATTCGTCCCGGCGAGCGCACGGCGGAATATATCGACTACGTGCTGTCGCGGATCACGGTGCTTGGCGCGATCTACCTCGCGATTGTCTGCTTGATCCCGGAAATCCTGATTTCCTATGCTTCGGTGCCGTTCTATTTTGGCGGCACGTCGCTCCTGATCGTGGTCAGCGTCACCATGGATACGGTGTCGCAGGTCCAGGGCTATCTGCTCGCCCACCAATATGAAGGGCTGATCCGGAAGTCGAAGCTGAGGGGCCGCCGTAGATGACAAGGGAGCTCGCGCGCCGGATCGCTTTCACGATTGGCGCGCTGCTCCTTTTCAGGCTCGGCACCCAGATTCCGCTTCCGGGACTGGGTGTGGCGACTGCCTCGTTCGAGGCGCCCGTCATGCGCCGCGTCTCGATCTTCGCGCTCGGCCTCATTCCCTATCTCAGCGCTGCGATCGTCATTCAGCTCACCGCCGTGGTCTGGCGCCGTTTCGGTGCGCTCGAGCGGTCTGGTGAACGGGGCAGGCGCCGTGTCGCCCGCTTCACGCTGGTCCTGACGCTGCTGTTCGCAGCCTTCCAGGCCTACGGTTTCGCCTCTGCGTTCCCCGCGATCCCGGCGCTCGTCCCCGAGCCGAATGAGTTTCCTGTGCTGGCGGCTGCGGCCTCGCTCGTCGGCGGCGTGTTCGTCCTGGTCTGGCTCAGCGAGCAGATCACCCGCCACGGCATCGGCAACGGCCTTGCGCTGGTGCTGAGCGTCGAGTTTCTGATCCAGCTTCCGAGCGACGTCGAAAGCGTCGTCAGCATCCTGCAGAGTGGCGTGGTCTCGGCAGGTCTCGTGCTCGCTCATGCCCTGATCTGGATCGTGCTCGTCGCCATGATCGTAATGGTCGAGAGCGCGCGGCGGAATATTCCTGTCGCCTTTGCCGAGCGCAGGATCGGCGAGCGCCTGTTGCCGGCGCGTTCAGCGCTGCTCCCGATCAAGATCAACAATGCGGGCTATCTGATGCCGGCGACTGTTGCGCCGTGGATCCTGTTCCTGCCGCTCGCATTCGCGGGCTTCGCGCTGGGCGCCGATCATCCGCTGGTCGCTGCGGCATATCAGCATCTGCAGGTGGGCCAGCCGGTGCACGTCATCCTCGTCGGAATCGCGATGTTCGTGCTGGTCTTCGTCTACACGTCCTACGTGGTCGATCCCGAGCATGCCGCCGAATCGCTTCGCCGCCACGGCGGCGCCATTTCCGGCATCGCACCGGGCGAGGCGACCGCAGACCATCTCGATCGTGTTGTGTCGTTGACGACGGTCGTCGGCGCCGTCTACCTCACGGTGGTGGTGCAGTTGATTCCTGAGGCCTTCGTGGCCTCCGGCAACATGCTCCCTTATAATTTGGGTGGTGGTGCAGCGCTGATTGTGGTTTGCACTATTCTAGATCTTCGAAAACAGGTGCGCGACCACTCGCTCACCAATCCGGGGGGCGAACGCCAATGAGAATTATCCTTCTGGGACCGCCGGGGTCGGGCAAGGGGACCCAGGCCCAGCTGCTGGTCCAGCGCTACGGCATCGTCCAGCTTTCCACCGGCGAGATGCTGCGCGCGGCTGTGGCCGCCGGCACGCCGGTCGGCCTGAAGGCCAAGGAGATCATGGCCAGCGGCGGGCTCGTGCCCGACGAGGTTGTGGTTGGAATCATCTCCGACCGCATCGACCAGGCAGATGCCAAGAACGGTTTCATCCTCGACGGTTTCCCGCGCACGGTGCCGCAGGCCGAGGCGCTGGATGAGCTGCTGCGCCACAAGCACCTCAAGCTCGATGCCGTCGTTGAGCTCCGCGTCAACGAGAGCGCGCTGCTGAGCCGCGTCGAGACCCGAGTCGCCCAGATGCGCGAGCGCGGTGAGGAGGTCCGGGTTGACGACACGCCGGAGGTCCTGACCAAGCGACTCGCCAGCTACCGCAGCCAGACGGAACCGCTGATCCACTACTATTCCGAGCGTCGCAAGCTCTCGACCGTCGACGGCATGATGGCCATCGACGAGGTCACCCGGGGCATCCACCGCATTCTCCTGGCGCTCGGCGCGGTCGAGCCCAAGGGGCATGCCAAGAGTGCCGCCAAGGCGGGACCTGCCAAGAAGACGGCCAAAAAGGCCTCAAAGGCGGCCAAAACGGGCAAAAAGGCTGCCAAATCCGCCAAGAAGGCCGCAAAAGCCTCCAAAAAGGCGGGCAAGAAGGCCGTGAAGAAGGCTGCCAAGAAGGCTGCCAAGGCGTCCACCAAGAAAGCCGGGAAAAAGGCAGCCAAAAAGACGGCCAAGAAGGCCGTCAAAAAGGGTGCCAAGAAGGGACCAAAAAAGGTCACGAAAAAGCGAGCCAAGCGCTAGCCCCGGTTGACGAAACCCCCTGGAATCCCTTAATAAGCCCCGCATCCAAGTCGGATAGTTTCAGACGATGCCGGGCCCCAGGAAGACCAGGGGAGGGCGTCGTGTTCGCGTTTGTGGACACCTGCCCGAGACAACAAAGCACTTAAGCGCCTGATCCTGCGAGAGGATCGGCAACAGGAGAGAAGGCCTTGGCCCGTATTGCCGGCGTAAACATCCCCACCAACAAGCGCGTGCTGATCGCGCTGCAGTACATCCATGGCATTGGCCAGAAGTTTGCCAGCGAGATCATGGAAAAGGTGAAGATCCCCGCGGATCGTCGCGTCAATCAGCTCAGCGACGCCGAGGTGCTCCAGATCCGCGAAGTCATCGACCGCGACTACATGGTCGAGGGCGACCTGCGCCGCGAAGTCGGCATCAACATCAAGCGTCTGATGGACCTCGGCTGCTATCGCGGCCTGCGCCATCGCCGCGGTCTGCCGGTGCGCGGTCAGCGTACCCACACCAATGCGCGTACGCGCAAGGGTCCGGCTAAGGCCATCGCCGGCAAGAAGAAGTAATTCGACGCGATTGGCGAAGCGGGAGCGGCGAGATTTCATTCGCTGCTCGTCCTTCGCCACTCGCATTTTCACAGGTGTAGCCGCTGGCATTACGGCGGCGTTTGAGATCGTCAGGAAAGGTCATCAATGGGCAAGGAAGCCACCCGCGTTCGCCGCCGTGAGCGCAAGAACATCGCATCCGGCGTCGCGCACGTGAACTCGTCGTTCAACAACACGACGATCACCATCACCGATGCGCAGGGCAACACGATTGCCTGGTCGTCGGCGGGCACCATGGGTTTCAAAGGGTCGCGCAAGTCGACCCCGTATGCGGCGCAGGTCGCAGCTGAGGACGTTTCCAAGAAGGCGCAAGAGCACGGCATGCGCACGCTCGAAGTCGAAGTCGCCGGTCCCGGTTCGGGCCGCGAGTCGGCGCTCCGTGCGTTGCAGGCCGCGGGCTTCACGGTCACCTCGATCCGCGACGTGACCACGATCCCGCACAATGGTTGCCGCCCGCGCAAGCGTCGGCGCGTTTGATACGAGGTCGCGGACGCCATCGTCGTCCGCGATGACTTTTACTTTGTAAGCCGCGGGCCACGATCCTGCGGCCTTTCTCCAACGCTGGAATCTGCGACGGCAGAATGACCGGCCTGTATGGGTGAAACAGTGACGATCCAGAAAAATTGGCAAGAACTGATTCGGCCGAACAAGCTGCAGGTGACCCCTGGCAGCGACTCGACCCGTTTTGCGACCATCGTTGCCGAGCCGCTCGAGCGCGGTTTCGGCCAGACCCTCGGCAATGCGCTCCGCCGCATCCTGCTGTCCTCGCTCCAGGGCGCGGCCGTCCAGTCGGTGCACATCGACGGCGTGCTGCACGAGTTCTCCTCGATCGCTGGCGTCCGTGAGGACGTCACCGACATCGTGCTGAACATCAAGGACATCTCGATCAAGATGCAGGGCGAAGGCCCGAAGCGCATGGTCGTGAAGAAGAGCGGCCCGGGCGTCGTCACCGCCGGTGACATTCAGACCGTCGGCGACGTCGTCGTGCTCAATCCGGACCTGCAGATCTGCACGCTGGACGAGGGCGCGGAGATCCGCATGGAATTCACGGTCGCCACCGGCAAGGGTTACGTGCCCGCCGAGCGCAACCGTCCCGAGGATGCGCCGATCGGCCTGATCCCGGTCGACAGCCTGTACTCGCCGGTCCGCAAGGTCTCCTACAAGGTCGAGA
>JAEWBW010000328.1 GCA_023390955.1 Pseudomonadota bacterium | reverse complement strand
ATTTCTCCGTATCATCGCAAAACTGTCCCTCGCCGTGGTGCTGCTCATCGTCGGCGCAGCGGTCGTATTTCGGCTGGCGGCATCGGTCCGCGAGACCGCGAGCCGCGCCGATCTCGCGCCGTCGACCGGACGCTGGGTGCCGACACGATCGGGCGACATCTTCATCCAGGAGAAAGGTCCGACGACCGGGACTTCCGTCGTGCTGTTCCACGGCACCGCAGCCTGGAGCCAGCTGTGGCACGGGACGACCGACGCACTCGCAGCGGCCGGTTACCGTGTGATCGCGCTCGACCTGCCGCCCTTCGGCTTTTCGGATCGTCCCGGCACCTACACAAGGCAGGACCAGGCGCAGCGCGTCAGCGACGTGCTGGAGCGGATCAAGGCGCCGCCTGCGATCATCGTCGGCCACTCCTTCGGCGCCGGTGCTGCGACCGAGCTGGTGCTGCGCTTCCCCGACCGCGCCCGCGCGCTGGTCTTGGTCGACGCGGCGCTGGGGCTGACCGCCGAGCCGTCCGATCCGCCATCGGTGCTGAAGTTGGAATGGCTGCGCGAAGTGCTGGTGTCGCTGACCGTCACCAATCCGATGGCGACACAGATGCTGCTCAAATCGCTGATCGCGAAGAAGGAGCGCGCACTGCCGGAATATGTCGAGATCCTGCAGCGGCCGCTGACCCGGCAGAACAGCACCCCCGACATCGCCGACTGGCTGTATTACTTCGCGGGCTCGGACCGCACCGCGCTGAGCGCCAACCGCGCCGCCTACGCGCGGCTGACACAACCGGTCGCGATCCTCTGGGGTGATGCGGACGACGTGACGCCGCTGGCCCAGGCGCGCGACCTCACCACCTTGCTGCCGAAGGCGCAGCTGGTGCTGCTGCCCGGGCTCGGTCATATTCCGCAGATCGAGGCCCCCGCGCAATTCAACGACGCCCTGCTCAAGGCGCTCGGGACGCTTTAAGCTCGCGCCAGATTCGAACGAACCGGAGGGATCATGGACGTCATCAGATTGTGCGCCTGGGGTTACGCCGCACTGCTTGGTTTCGTGATCCTCACCGGATACATCCCCGCCTTCATCGACCAGAACGACATGATCTTCGGCCTGTTCCGCCGCACCTGGTATGCCGACGGGCTGCATCTGGTCTCGGCATTGTGGGCGGCTACCGCCGCGTTCACCTCGCGCCGGGCGTCCGAACTGTTCTTCCAGCTGTTCGGCGTGTTCTATTTCGCCGACGGCGTGCTCGGCCTCCTCACCGGCAGCGGCTATCTCGACTTCGGCATCCTGATCAATGGCGTGCTCAACCTGCCGCTCTCGACGCGCTTCTTCGCCAATGCGCCGCATCTCGGCCTCGGCGGCACCGCCATCCTGATCGGCTATCTGCTGGCGCCGCGCACGCGGGCCGCACATGCTTAGGCGCCTGCGCCGCTTTCTCCTTCTGCTGCTGGCCTTGATCGCTTTCGCGATCCTGGCCCCGCTCGCCTATATCGAGGGGACTTGCCAGCCGGTCGCGCCGAAGAATGCTTCGGCCACACAAGCCGTGGCCCTGCCAGCGATCGACGACAAGGGCTATCGCCGTCCGCAGGACAACACCTACTTCACCTTCCCCGAATGGTACATCGTCTACTCCTTCGAGGATTTTGGCCGCTTCCTCGATCATTCCAGCGAGAGCCAATTCGGCTATCTGCGCCACATCCTCGGCTTCTGGCAGAGCTTCTGCACCATCAACCGTGCGGTGCCCGAAACCGCGCAGTCGCGCTTCGACGTCAAGACGATGATCTATGTCATCGGCGTCAGCTACTCGATCGAATACGCCATCAAGGGCGCCTACGAGAACACGATCGGCCGCGTGTTCGAATGGATCAGGGGCTCGAAGCGGACGCCGCAGGACGAGTTCGCGCGCGCGGTGCTGCAGGACTATTCCGCATTCCTCTACACCATCCCCTGGTACAAATATCCGTTCCGCGACACGCTCAACGGCCTCCTGGCGATACCGTCGCCGACGCCGAGCCAGCTGCGGAGCTGGGAGCGCGACTTCGCGCTAGGCACCGAATATTTCGTCAAGATCGGCTATGCCCACGCGATCCAGGGCGCGCTCGACGCCGGCGGTGACGAGGAGCCGCGCGACATCATGTTCGTGGTCGCGACGCTGCCGCCCGAGTTGCTGGCGGCCGAGCCCCGCATCAAGCCGCTCCGCACGCTGTCACCGGACTGGCAGCTCGTGCAGGCACCGCGCTACAAGACGTTCAGCGAGATCCTCAACAAGCTGCTGGACGGCAATTATCGCGTGGCCGAGATCGCGGGCAACCACGACATCCTCATCACGGTGATCGCGCTGGCGGGTGTGTCACTCGATATTCCCGATACGCAAAGTCTGTTCTCACTGGAACTCGACGCAAAACCTGGCTTCCGCCGCGCCGGGCTGAAGGCTAGGATCGACAAGCTGGTCGAGATCAAGCGCGCGTTGACCGCGAAAGGTGTGAGCCTTGAGCACTTCTATGACTACTAGGCGGTTGCAGGCGCTGCACAGGATTGCAGTGGCAGTCCCGCTCGTGGTCGCGGGCTGGCTCACGGTCGTCGTCGCGCTCACTTTCGTTTCGTCACCGGGCCGGTCGATGGCGATCATCGGGCCGCAGGCACAGGCCATTGCGGCGATCACGCAAGCCGACGGACGCGTGCTGACCTCGAATGCCTATGTGACGATCGCCCGCTCCAACGCCGCCGATTTCGTCAGCCGGCTCTACGCCGCCGGCGCGCTGCTCGTGCTCGACGCCGAGCAGGCCGGCGGCTGCAACGGGCTCGCGCCGAAGCGGGGCTGAGCGCGCCGCTCAGGACGCGTATTTCTGATACATCGTGTTGGTGAACAGGCCGTTCGGATCGTATTTCCGCTTGGCCGCAACGAAGCTGTCGATCTGCGGATAGGACTTCTTCAGCTGGTCGCGTGAATAATACAGCTGGTAAGGCAGGAAGAAGCGGCCCTGATTGGCGATCGTGAGGTCGATCAGCTCTTCCGTCACCTTCTTCATCCGGCGGTTGCCCTCATCGTCCGTCGACTGGTTGATGTAGAGCACCAGCGAGAACGCCGGCTCCGGCGAATAGGTCAGGAAATTGTCTTCCCTCTGCACGACGCGGACGGATGCGTTGAGCAGGTTCGTGCCATTGGCGAGCATGATCTTGCGCATGCCGTCGACGAAGGCGACGAAGTTTTTGCGCGGGATGAAGTATTCGTGGAGGATGTCGGTCTCCTCCTGCAACGCGTTGCGCAGGTAAGGCACGGAATCGTGCATGGGGTCGTTGCGGTTGACGAGGCAGGCTTCGCCTGAAGCAATCGCCTGCGCCCGCGTTACCGTGCAATTCTCCATGCGGTGCTCGATGTGCTTTTCCGAGAGCCATTTCAGCTCCTGGAAGAAGGCCCCCTGTTTGGACAGGTTGATGGTGAGGCGCCGGAGCTTGGTGCCGCTGACCTCGCCGAGCGGCTGCCGCTTGAAGTCGGCCCCATCCGCCTTGGTGTAGGTGTAGAGCAGCATCTCCTGGAGGAAGCTGCTGGGCGCCGTCGACAGATGGCCGTACATCAGGCCGATATTGGTGTCCTTCTCGATCTCATTGGCAAACAGCGCTGGGAATGCCTTGTAGTCGAGCATGCGGCGTCCGGTCTGGTAGACCGTGTTGTCGGCGATGTCGAGCTCGGCCTCGACGATGACGCCGAATAGGCCGTAGCC
>JAEWBW010000300.1 GCA_023390955.1 Pseudomonadota bacterium | reverse complement strand
GTCTATATCGATCCCGCGGATAGAGACCCCTCACCCGTCTCGCCGCTGCGCAGCGAGCCACCCACTCCCACAAGGGGAGAGGGTTGAGCTGCCCGCATCGATTGCGGCAGCAGGTAGGGGGCGCCGTCGTCGCTTCGGCCGATGACGGCGTCGATCTCGAAGATGTCGCGGATCAGGCCAGGTGTGACGACGGTGTTGCGATCGCCGTCGGCGGCGACCTTGCCGCCGCACAGCACCACCAGCCGGTCGGCAAACCGGATCGCCAGATTGAGATCGTGCAGGATTGCGACCACGGTGGTGCCATTAGCCGCACGACGCCGCGCCGCCTCGACCAAATCGATCTGATGGCGCAGATCGAGGCTCGAGGATGGCTCGTCCAGCAGCAGCAACCCGGGGCCGTGCGCCGCTTCACCACACGCAAGCTGCACCAGCACGCGCGCGAAATGCGCGCGCTGCTGCTCGCCGCCTGACAGCGTCGGCAACTGCCTGTAACGAAAGCCCTGCAGCCCGACCTCGTGCAGGGCCGCTTCCACAAGTGCGGCCGCCTCGCGCCCGCCACGATCGCCGGCGCCCATCAGCACGATCTCCTCGACCGTGAAGGGGAAGGTGACGTTGATGTGCTGGGACAGCACGGCGCGGTGCGCGGCGAGCTCGCGCGGCGTGTAGGCCCGGATGCTGCGGCCCTTCAGCTGCAACTCGCCGGTATCGGGCTTGATATCGCCGGACAGCAGCCGCAGCAGCGTCGACTTTCCCGCACCGTTCGGGCCGATGATCGCGACCATCTCGCCTGCGGAGACGCTGACATCGATGGCATCGACCAGCGTCGCCTGGCCGGCTCGCTTGGTGAGAGACCGTGCTGCGATTACCGGCGTCATAATGTGGACAACCCGCGCTGCCGCAGCAGGATGGCGAGGAAGAAGGGTGCGCCGACCGCCGCGGTCAATATCCCGATCGGCATTTCGGCCGGTGCCACGATGGTGCGGGCGAGCGTGTCGGCGCCGACCATCAGGACCGCGCCGAGCAGCACCGAGGCCGGCAACAGCAGGCGATGCGCCGGCCCGATCACCAGCCGCAGAAGATGCGGGACGACGATGCCGACGAAGCCGATGACGCCGCAGACCGAGACCGCAACGCCGGTCATGGCGGCAACCAGCACGATCGATATCCGCTTCAGCCGTTCGACATCGACGCCGCCGTGGAACGCATCAGCCTCGCCGAGCACGAGCAGGTCGAGGCCGCGCGCGACGAACGTGCAGGCGGCAAGCCCGATCAGCAGGACGGGCGCCAGCGCCGCGTCCTTGGCCCAGGTCGCGCCGCTCATCGAGCCCAGCATCCAGAAGGTGATGTCGCGCAGCTGGCGATCGTCGGCGATGAACACGAGCAGGCCGATGCCGGCATTGGTGATGGCGGTGATGGCGACGCCGGCGAGCAGGAAGATCGCGATCGAGGTGCGACCCGAGCGGCTGGAGATGCTGTACAGGATGATGGTCGTGACCAGCGAGCCCGCGAACGCCGCCAGCGGCAGCAGCTCGGTCTGGAGGAAGCGGACGGATTCACCGAAGCGCGAGTCGGTAAAGACGATTGCGGTTGCTGCCGCAAGCGCGCCGCCGCTGGAGACGCCGACCAGTGCGGGATCGGCGAGCGGGTTGCGGAACAGTCCCTGCATGATTGCGCCTGCGGCTGCGAGCAGGCCGCCGACCATCGCGGCTGCCGCGATCCTGGGGATGCGGATCGACCACAGCACGAGCTGGTCACGTGTGGTCATGGGATCGACGACGCCGTCGCGCCAGAGTTTCAGTCCTGCCGGCAGGCGGCTGAAGGGGATTCCGGCCGCGCCGACGGTAAGGGCAATGATCGCGGTTACGACCAGTGCAAGCGCCAGGAGAGCGATCACCAGCAGCGCAAAACGCCGGCCGCCTCGCGCGCGCTGCCGGAGACCAGCCGCCTTCGCCTCGATCGCCACGCTCATTGCTTGCAGTTGGCCGACAGCACGGCGGACGAGAACGTGCCGGCCTGCCCGGCCAGCGCCGGGTAGAGCTTGACCGAGAGGTCGCGCGCGGCGCCGGCCGTGCGCGGCCCGAACCCGAGCAGGTAAAGTCCGTCCATCGAGATGTAGGCCTTGTTGGCGGCGACCGGCGTCAGCGCGAAGCCGGGATGGGCGTAGACTGCGTCGGCCTGCAGCGTATCCTTGCCACGCTCGATCGACAGCACGACATCGGGCTTTGCCGCCACGATCGCCTCGTCGCCGATCACCTTGTAGCCGTCATAGCCGTCGATGGCATTGGTGGCGCCGGCAAGCTGGATGATCTCGTCGGCCGCGGTCTTGTGACCGGCGACCATCGCGCGCCCGTTCAGGAGCGACATCACGAACATCACGCGGACCGGCTTTGTCACCTTGGCCCGCAACTCGCGCAATTGCGCGAGATCAGCCGCGACCGCCGTGGTCAGGCACGCCGCACGCGCATCGACGTCCATGGCGTGGCCGACCAGCTTGATCTTGTCCAGTAGTCCTTGCTCGGTGAAGGTCTCGGGCACCATCACCATCGGCACCTTCGCCGTCTCCAGCACGTCGAGCGTTTCGCGTGGGCCCGAGCCCTGCACGGCGAGGATCAGCGTGGGATTGAGCCCCAGCACACCCTCGGCGGACAGCTGCCGCATATAGCCGACATTGGGTTTGTCGCGCAGCGCATTGGCCGGATACAGGCTGGTGGTGTCGACGCCGACCACCCGGCCGTCGAGCCCGAGCGCGTACAGGATCTCGGTGATGGCGCCGCCGATCGAGACGGTGCGCGCGACGTCGCCGACGGCAACGTCGCGGTCGCGTGCATCATGGACGGTCACACCGGCTGCATGCGCGGCGGTCCCGAGGGCGACAGCGCCGGTGAACAGGAGTGGCGCGAGCCTGCGACAAAGTGTCATGATCAGCTACTTGGTCAGGATCAGCTTGTTCTGGGAGGTCAGGCGCAGGCGATAGCTGTCCTCGCCATGGGCGATGATGATTTCGCGCTCGGCTGAAAACAGCGCGCGGCTGTCGATCCGGTTGCCTTGCATGGGTACGGTTCGCATGGCCGCGGCCGGATTATCCGCCTGCTCTCCGGCCCTGCCGATCTTGTCTCCGGAAACGTTCGTCATGGGCCTGATGGTGCACTTTCGAAATTCAGATGGTGCCCGTTTGTAGTAGCGCCGGCGTCCGCGTTCCACGGCCGCGATTTACAATCGATATAAACTGCAACTGTGCGTTCTTGACCGCCTTGAGCCTGCCACGTAACCAATCAGGGACGATGCGGGCGGGGTGCCTGCTCGAACAAAAATAGCCAGCCAGTCGCTCGCCTCGTGGCGAGCGCACGCCAGCCAGACAAAATACATGATGATTGGGTTGGGGTTATGGCTGACGGGGCTAGGTATTCGCGCGCCCTGATTTTGGGCGCGTCGGTAGTTTCAATGGCGGCAGTGTTGCCGGGCGGTGCGTTCGCGCAGACCGCCGGTCAGGCGGCGCAGTCCGCCGAACAGGCTAAGCCTCCGAAGCAGGCAAAACGCAAACCGGCAAAACCACAGGCTGATCAGCAGCAGGCCAGCGGCAGCGTGTGGGACGCGCGCGCGCAGGCGACGACCGCCATCGTTGGCGTCCAGACGCTCGACACCATCACCGTCGCCGCGTCCAAGACCAAGGAGCGTGCGATCGATGCGCTCGCGCCTGTCAGCTCGATCTCGCTGGACAAGATCCAGGGCCTGCAGCCGAACCGGTTGTCGGATATCTTTTATGCGGTGCCCGGCGTGTCCTTCCAGGAGCGTGGCGACGATCCGGCGACCGTCATCAACATCCGCGGCTTGCAGGACTTTGGTCGTGTTGCCGTGGTCGTCGACGGCGCGCGGCAGAATTACCAGCGCACCGGTCATAACGCGAACGGCTCCTTCTTCCTCGATCCCGAGTTGATCGGCGGCGTCGACGTCGTGCGCGGCCCGACCGCGAACATCTATGGCTCGGGCGCCATCGGCGGCCTGGTCTCGTTCCGTACCAAGGACATCAACGACGTGGTGCGTCCCGGCGAGCGTTGGGGTGTCGACCTGTCCGGCTCCATTGGCTCCAACAATTCGCGCGGTCTTGCTTCGGTGTTCGGTGGTGTGCGCGCCACGCCCGACGTCGACATCTTCGGTGGGGCCCTCTACCGCACCCAGGGCAATTACAAGGACGGCAACGGCACCACGATCGGCAACACCGGCAACGAGGTCGAAGCCGGGCTTATGAAGGTCACGGTGCGGCCCGCGCTCGGCCATGAGGTCAAGCTCGGCGGCGTCTTCCAGGACTACCAATACAATGTCGGCCAGTTCAACACCGGGCCGGTCGCGACCGCCGCACAACGGGCGCTGTTTCAGGGCTCGTCGGTCTATGCGTCCGACGCCAAGAACTATCTGGGCACGCTCACCTGGAACTATGCGCTGCCGAGCGACAATCTGTTCGACTGGCACATGTCGCTCTACGGCAACCGCGTCGACAACGAGCAGACCAAGACCTATCACTACTCGACCGCGGGCGCGGCCCTCTGCGGCGCCGGGAATGCCGGCAACAACATTTCGGGCTGCGTCGGCGACAAGCGCGGTTATGTGCTGAATACGTTCGGCGTCGACGTCAACAACACGTCGCGCTTCAACGTCGGTGACTGGCGCAATGCCGTCACCTGGGGCCTCGACGCATTCCAGGACGACGTGCGGACCAGCGACAGCCGCGGTAATTCCAACATCACCACGCCGAGCGGTCTGCGCACCGTGTCGGGCGGCTTCGTCCAGCTGAAGCAGAACTACGGCACCTGGTTCGAGGCCGTCAGCGCGATCCGCTACGACCATTACGAGATGAGCTCGGGTAACGTGAATACCGCCGGCGACCGCTTCTCGCCGAAGATCACCCTCGGCGTGACGCCGGTTGCCGGCTTCCAGCCCTATGTGAGCTATGCCGAGGGCTATCGTGCGCCGTCGATCACCGAGACCGTGATCTCGGGCGCGCATGCGACCGGCGGCGGACCTGCCTTCTTCGTCTGCCCGAACGGCACCACCGGCCTGTTCTGCTTCCTGCCCAACCCGGCGCTCCGTCCCGAGGTCGGCAAGAACAAGGAAGTCGGTATCAACCTGAAGTACGACAACATCTTCACGGCGAACGACTCGTTCCGCGGCAAGATCAATTTGTTCCGCAACGATGTCTCCGACTACATCGACCTCGTGGCTTCGGCGCCTGTCCCGGTGCCGCCGTTCGGCTCGTTCAGCCAGTTCTATCAGTACCAGAACATCGCCAACGCACAGATCCAGGGATTTGAGGCCGAGACGATGTACGACGCGGGCCTCTGGTTCGTCGGCATCTCCGGCCACTATATCCAGGGCAAGAATGTGCAGACCGGCGTCGGCCTTGCGACCATTACGCCGCGCAAGGTCGTCACCACCGGTGGCGTTCGTTTGATTGACCAGAAGCTGATCCTGTCGGCGCAGTGGGCCTCTTACGGTCCCAACAATGACGTGCCCGTCGGCTACATTCCCGCGACGGGATATGAGCTGGTCAATCTGTATCTGTCCTGGAATGCAACTCGCGACATCGTGTTCACGGCGTCGATCGACAATCTCCTGAACCAGTATTACCGGCCCTATGCGATCCCCGGTTCCTCCACGGACGGCACCACGCAGAACGACGTGCTGTGGACGAGCCCCGGCCCGGGCCGCGTCTACAAGGCAGGACTCAAGATTCACTTTGGCGGAGCATAGTACGACGAACTCATAAATCCGACCAAGTTGCACCAGGCCGCGCTGATGCTCCAGCGCGGTTTTGGTGCGTTCGTGCTTTACTCTCTTAGCTGGTAGCCGCAGCCGCGGCGCCCGCGCAACCAACGACCCACAAGGAGACTTTCGAATGTTTATCGCGATGAACAGGTTCCAGGTGAAGATCGGGTCCGAAGCCGCGTTCGAGACCGTCTGGCGCACCCGGGAATCCTATCTCGGCAACATGGCCGGCTTCGTCGAATTCCACCTGCTCAAGGGGCCCGTGCTCGAGGACCACACGCTGTACTCGTCGCACACCGTGTGGGTCGACAAGGCGGCCTTCGAGGCCTGGACGCGTTCCGAGGAATTCCGCCGCGCCCACGCGCGCGCCGACAACAAGACCGGCGAGAGCCTCTATCTCGGCCATCCCAAGTTCGAGGGCTTCGAGGTCATCATGACCGAGCGCAAGGGCAGCGCCGCCGCCTGAGGAGCAGGACATGCTGAGCAAGGATCTCGCCGATCTCAAGGCCCACATGGCCGACAATCCCGGCGCGGTGATCGAGGACGTTGCGCGTGAGCGCAAGGTCACGCCGCGCCAGGTGCTCGAAGCGTTGCCGTCGACGATGGCAGCGTTCGCGGGCGGAGAGCACTTCGCAGCCGCGATGCAGGACATCGCGCAATGGGGCGAGGTCACGCTCATCGTTCACACCGATGACGCGATCTTCGAGTTCACCGGCGCGGTGCCCGCCGGTGAAATCGGCCGCGGCTACTTCAACCTGATGCAGCCGAAGGGATTGCACGGCCACCTCCGGCACGAACGTTGCGCCGCAGTCGCTTTCGTCGAGCGGCCCTTCATGGGCAAGACCTCGGCGTTCGCAGCCTTCGTCAATGTCGACGGCGGCATCATGTTCAAGGTCTTCGTCGGTCGCGACGAGACCCGGGCGCTGCGCGGCGATCAGCTCGAACGGTTCAGGGCGCTCGCGACGCGGCTCGCTGCGTCACCGGTGTCTTAAGCCTTAGGAGGCCTGCATGAAGAGCCTGTTGCGGTCTTGGCGGTTCGCCGGAGCGGTGGCGCTCGTGGTGCTCTCGTCCGGCTCGGCCTTCGCCGCAGCGGACGCGGCGCTGCTGCCGCGCAACCTCTCGCCATGGGGCATGTTCCTCGCCGCCGATATCGTGGTGAAGGCCGTGATGATCGGGCTCGCCTGCGCCTCGCTGGTGACCTGGACGGTCTGGCTCGCCAAGACCATCGAGCTGCGCCGCAAGAGCACGTTCGCCCGCAGGCGGATTGGCGCGCTTGAAGGCAACGCCACGCTGTCGGAAGTGTCGGAGAAAACCCGCGGCGCCTCCGACGCCGTCGCCCAGCTCGTTCAGTCGACCGCGAAGGAAGCGGAGCTCTCCGGAGGCCTGCTCGACGACGGGTTGCAGGACCGCGTGGCGCTGCGGCTCGAGCGCGTGGAGGCAGCGATGTCGCGGCAGATCGCGCGCGGCACCGGCGTGCTCGCGACCATCGGCGCCACCGCGCCGTTCATCGGCCTGTTCGGCACGGTCTGGGGCATCATGAATTCGTTCATCGGCATCTCGGAGAGCCACACCACGAGTCTGGCCGTGGTCGCGCCGGGCATTGCGGAAGCACTGCTGGCCACGGCCCTCGGTCTCGTCGCGGCGATCCCCGCGGTCGTGATCTACAATCATCTGGTCCGTGGCATCGCCAATTATCGCGCGCTGCTCGGCGATGCCTCGGCGCAGCTGATGCTGCTGGTCAGCCGCCAGCGCGACCGCCGCGATTTCCGGCTGGCGCGGGCCGCGGAGTAGGCCATGGGTGCAAAGCTCGGCGCACGCTCGACGTCGGGGTTTCGCAGAGGCGAATCCGACGACCTCGACGTGACCCACGAGATCAATGTCACGCCGTTCATCGACGTGATGCTGGTGCTGTTGATCATCTTCATGGTGGCGGCCCCGCTCGCCACCGTCGACATCGGCGTCGAGCTGCCGGCGACCGCAGCCGAGCCGGCGCCGCGGCCGGACAAGCCGACCTTCGTGACCGTGAAGCCTGACCTAACCGTCGCCGTCGGCGAGGACACCATGGGCCGCGACGGTCTCGTCACCGCGCTCGATGCGGCGACCAAGGGACGCAAGGACGAGCGGATCTATCTGCGCGCCGACAAGGCCGTCAGTTATGGCGACCTGATGGAGGTGATGAACGCGCTGCGCAATGCCGGCTATCTCAAGGTCGCACTCGTCGGCCTGGACGGACGCAGCTGATGGCCGCCAACGCCTTTGCCCTGTACGACATCGCCGACGAGCGCAAGCTCGTACGCTGGAGCGGCTCGGCGTTGACGATCGTGATGCTGCACGCGGCTGCCGCCACGCTGGCGCTGACCTGGCTCACCCGGTCGCCGCCGGAGCAGGGCGTCATGATGCCGGCGGTCCTCGTCGATCTCGCGCCGGTGACATCGGCGCCGCAAACAACGCCGCTCGACATCGCGCCGGGACCGGTGATGCAGGAAGCCGACGCCTCGCCGCCGGAGCCGGTGCAGCAGCAGGTCGTCGAGGAGACGATCGCGCCGACGCCGCCGCAGGAGAAGCCCGACGTCGTGGCGCCACCGGAGCACAAGCTGGAGCCGGCCCAGGAGAAGCCCGAGCCGGCCAAGATCGTCCCGGCCGAGAAGCCGCTGCCGACCAAGCCAAAGGTGGTCCGCCCCGATGCCAAAAGGCCTTCGGACGCGACGCCTGCGCCGCGCACCAGCGCGCCGCCGCGGGCCGAGCGTCAAGCGCCGATGGCATCCGCGATGAGCGCGGGGGAGGTGGCCTCAGTGATCGCGTCCTACAATCAGCGTGTCCGCGCCCATCTGATGCGCTTCCACTCCTATCCGTCGGGCGGCAATGGCCAGCGCGGCGTCGCCCGGCTGAGTTTCACGCTTAGCCGCAGCGGGCAGGTCACCGGCAGCCGCGCCGGCGGCTCGGGTGTCGCCGCATTCGACGCCCAGGCGATGTCGATGATCCGCCAGGCCTCGCCGTTCCCGCCGTTCCCGGCGGAGATCAAGAACGGCTCGATGAGCTTTTCCATCCCGGTGGAGTTTACGGTGAGGTAGCTGGCGCTCGCGCCACAAACTCTGCCGTCGTCCCGGACAAGCGTAGCGCAGATCCGGGACCCATAACCACAGGATCAGGTTTGGCGATGATTGGTCACCACCATCTCGTGCCACCACTCCGCCCTGGGGGTATGGGTCCCGGCTCCAGTGCCGCAATTGCGCACTAGGCCGGGACGACGGCGGAGTGTGTGGCAGCTGACGGCTCACTTCGCCTTCAAGAACTCGGCGACCTCGAGCAGCACGAACTCGTCGTCATCGGCCTTGTTGGGATCGCGGCTTGAGGAGAACGGCAGGTTGTTGTCGTTGCCGACGATGATGTGGGTGTCGTCGACCCGATCGACGTTCTCGATGGTGAAGAACGGGAAGGTGTAGACGCCGTCGTTGAGCGGCTTCTGCGCCTTCTTGTTCGGGTCACGGATCTTCATCAGGTCGATGAAGCCGATCTTGCGGACCGGCTTGCCGACATTGGCGTCGGTCAGCTCGATCTTGTAGACGCGCTTGAACTTCGCGAGATCGTGGAAGCAGTTTTCGGCGCGCTTGCCTTCGGGGCAGGCCTTGTCAGCGGTGCCTTCGCCATTGTCGCGCTCGATGATGAGGCCGGCCGTCGGGTCGATCATGTTGAAATCGCCGATGGCGTTGCCGTTCTGCTCGAACACGTATTGCCAGGAGCGGCCGGTGAACTTTTCCGCGGCAACGTCGAATTCGAGGATGCGCGCGGCTTCCTTGCCGTCGACCTTCTCCCAGTCCTTCTTGTCGGCGTCCCACAGCGGCCCTTCGAGCAGCCCGTAGAGGAATTTGCCGTCCTTGGAGGCGGCAAAGCCTTCATAGCCCTTGGAGCGGCGAAGGTTGACGTTGGTGTAGCTGGCGCCCGGCGCGCCTGGCGTCGCCACCGCCCAATGGTCGGGCGAGCGCACCGGCTTGCCGTCGGCAACCGTGTCGAACACGCCGAGGATCTTGCCGGCTTTGTCGGCCTTCAGGATATAGGGACCGAACTCGTCGCCGATCCAGAAGGTGTCGCCGATGATCTGAAAGCCCTCGGTGTCGAAATCGGCGCCGGTGAGGTAGCGCTTCGGCGTGTCCTCGTGGACGATGCGGAACGGCACCTTCTTGTCGGGATCATGCAGGAAGACGGTCTCCTGGCGGTCGATCTTGCCGGCGGCCCAGTCCATCTTGTAGCGGTTCAGGTACAGCATCGAGTCGGGCGAGTTGGCGCGCGCGCCCATGCCGTTGTCGGTGATGACCCAGAAGGTCCCGTCGCCCATCGACTTGATGCCGGAATGGCCCTGCAGCGGCTGGCCCTTGAACGGAAGCGACAGGCCGGTCGGGCGCTCGGCGGACTTGCCCATCACGGTGCCGATCGCGTCGATTCGCTTGCCCGTGGTGTATTTGCCGGAGGTCTTGAGGTCGGCGGGCGCGTCCGCCGGCGCGTCGATGAACGAGGCGGCCGGCAGCACGACGTGGCCGGCGAGGTTGGCGGGGAATTCACCCTCGCTCTGCGCGAGCGCACTGCTCGCAGTGAGAAGAAGGATGGTGGCAACGGACGATAGCAAGGTCGCGCGCATGGGCTGCGTCTCCGGTTAGTGGACGCAAGCCTTATGCGGTCGTCACGTTGCAGTTTTGTGATACCGGGCCAAACGCCGCAGGCCCGGTTACTGCCTACTCCTTCACCACGCCGGTGAGCGAAGAGACGCGGTTGTCAGCGCCGACGAACGGGCATCCCGCCGTCACCTTGCTCTACTGTAGCGACGTCACGTGCCTTCATAGACCAATCTGGTGAAGAAGCCGGGATCGACGACGAACTGGCCCCATTTCGCATCGAACGCGGCGGTGGGCTTGGCAGCAACGACCTCGTCGCGCGACTTTCCCTGCTTCTTGAGGTTGCCGACATTGTCCCGGATGGCGACCAGCATGTCGCGAAATTCCTGGAGCTCGGCCTTGTTGCTGACGGGCTTGCCATGGCCGGGGATGATGATGGTGTCGCTCTTTGCTGCGGCAAGGTTGGCGTCGGACGCCGAAATCATACCGTCGATGCTGCCGCCGGTCGAATAGTCGATAAAGGGATAGATGCCGTACCAGTAGGTATCGCCGGCATGAAGGATGTTGGCCTCTTCAAACGTGACCGAAACATCGCCATCGGTATGCGCCGGCCCGTAATACTTCAACGCGATCGATGCGCCGTTGAGCTTGAGGCTATGCTCCTTGGCGAATACGTCGCCGGGCAGAGCGGTGCTGGGCGAAGGAAGAAAATTGTAATCCCAATCCTCGACCCGCTGAATGCCGGAAAGATGCTTGCGGGTGTTTTCGTGGGCAACGATCTTCGCGCCCGCCGCGTGCAGCCATTCATTGCCGTCGGCATGGTCGAAGTGCCAGTGGGTATTGATCAGATGCGCGACCGGCTCGTTGCCCAGCTCGGCCAGCGCCTTGGTAAGGCGCGGGCGCGAGACGCCAATTCCGGCATCGACCAGAAGCTTGCCGTCAGGTCCCGTGAGGACGGCGATGTTGCCGCCTGACCCTTCCAGGACGCTGACATTGTTGCGCAGCTTGTAAGTCGTGATGGGAGACGTTGCCGCGCTGTCCTTGATCAAACTGACAAGGCCGCGTGCCTCTGCGAAAGCCTGCCTGGGTGTGAGCCAACCGGTAGCTGCAGCCACAGCGCCGCCGACACAGCACAGGCAGAAGCCTCGTCGGGACAACGAGGGCACTCTTGGCGATCCCATGGGATGCTCGCTTTCCTTGATGCTTATTGGCAGCGCCAATAATCAAGCCTGCCGCTGTCACGGCAGGTAGCACCAGGGAAGGCAAGCGATCTATCACGTTCGCACGCTCGGCCGCGGTCGCGCAGCCGCCGGCTACTCCTTGACCGCGCCGGTCAGCGAGGAGACGTAGTAGTCCACGAACAGCGAGTAGAAGATCGCGACCGGCAGTGATCCCAGCAGCGAGCCCGCCATCAGCGCGCCCCACTGGTAGACGTCGCCGGTGACGAGCTCGGTCAGGATCGCGACCGGCACGGTCTTGTTGGCGCCGCTCTGGATGAACGCGAGGGCGTAGATGAACTCGTTCCAGGACAGCGTGAAGGAGAAGATGCCGGCCGAGATCAGGCCGGGCACCGCCAGCGGCAGCGTGATCCGGCGTAGGATCTGCAGTCGTGTTGCGCCGTCCACCAGCGCGCATTCTTCCAGCTCATAGGGAATCGACTTGAAATAGCCGATCAGCAGCCAGGTGCAGAACGGCACCAGGAAGGTCGGATAGACCAGGATCAGCGCCATCGGGCTGTCGAACAGGCCGAACTGCACCACCACGGTCGCGAGCGGAATGAACAGGATCGACGGCGGCACCAGATAGGCGAGATAGATGCCGAGGCCGACATAGGGGCTGCCGCGGAAGCGCAGGCGCTCGATGGCGTAGGCCGCAAGCGTGGATGCGATCAGCGACAGCGTGGTCGATCCGATCGCCACCAGCATCGTCGTCCACAGCCAGCGCGGATAGGCAGTGTTGAACAGCAGATGCTTAATGTGGGCGAGCGTCGGCGAGGTGATCCAGAACGGGTTGTGATCCTTGTAGTTCATCAGCTCCGCGTTCGGCTTGAACGACGTGATCGCCATCCAGTAGAACGGGAACAACAGGATCAGCACGAAGCAGCAGAGCGGCAGATAGATCATCATCAGCCGCCGCAGCCCGGAATCCCAGGCCATGGTGTCAGGGGTGGCGCTGCTTACGTTGCTGTTGCCGGGTGAGGCGGCTACGTCAGTCATTGGCTTCTCCCTGCTGCCATTTGCGGCGTGCGAGGCCGAAGTAGCTGAACAACGTTGCGAACACCAGGAACGGGATCATCGACACCGCGATCGCAGCGCCTTCGCCGAGCTCGCCGCCGGCGATGCCGCGCTGGAACGCCAGCGTGGCGAGCAGGTGGGTCGAGTTCACCGGACCGCCGCGGGTGATGGCGTAGACCAGCTGGAAGTCGGTGAAGGTGAAGATGATCGAGAAGGTCATGACGATGGCGAGGATCGGCATCATCATCGGGAAGGTGATGTAGCGGAAGCGCTGCCAGGAGCTGGCGCCGTCGAGCATCGCGGCCTCGTAGAGCGAGGGCGAGATGGTCTGCAGGCCGGCCAGCAGCGAGATCGCGACGAAGGGAATGCCGCGCCAGATGTTGGCGGCGATCAGCGAGAAGCGCGCCGGCCAGGGCGAGCCGAGGAAGTCCACATTGCTGTCGCGCCAGTGCAGCACGTCGACCAGCAGATAGGAGATGATCGAGAACTGCGGATCGTAGATCCACCAGAACGCCAGCGCCGAGAGCACCGTCGGCACGATCCAGGGCAGCAGCACGATGGCGCGCAGCAGGCTCTTGAACGGGAAATGGTTGTTGAGGAGCAGCGCGAGCCAGAAGCCGAGCGCGAACTTCCCGAAGGTCGCAATGCCCGTGTAGACGACGCTGTAGAACACCGCGTTCCACCACAGCGGATCGGTGAGCAGGTACTGGAAGTTCTCGAAGCCGACATAGATGCCGCGCCGGCCGATCGTGGTGTCGGTGAAGGCGAGCCAGATGCCGAGGCCGAGCGGGTAGGTCAGGAACACCGCGAGCAGCCCGATCGCGGGCGCGAGGCACATCACGATCAGGAACGGCTTGTAGTCGAACAGCCGCACCAGCCAGGACGGCTGCGGGTAAGTCAGGGCAGGGGTGGAAAGCGTGGTCACGGACATTAGGCGTTGTCCCGATTTGTTAGGTCATCACACCGTCATTGCGAGCGCAGCGAAGCAATCCAGTTTGTCTTCCCGGTGAAGGTCTGGATTGCTTCGTCGCAAGCTTCTCGCAATGACGGCCCTTTGGCGTCGGTCCTTACCTCTGACGGCGGAAGTAGCGCTTGCAGCGCTGCTCCGCTTCGGCAGCCGCAGCTTCCGGCGTTGCCGCACCGGTCGCGACCGAGGCGAACATCTGCACCGTCACATAGACCGCGCGAACCGCACCCGTGGCGGTCGAGATCGGACCCTTGTAGCCGGCGTAGTAGTTGCTGTTCATGGTGTTCTTGAAGATCGCGACCTTGGGGTCACCCTTCCACACGGCAGCATCGGCGTAGGCGGCCAGCGGCTGCGACCAGTAGCCGGAGTTGGCGTTCAGCCACGGCTCGTACTGGTCCTTCTCCAGCATGAAGGTCAGGAAGGCCTTTGCCGCGTTGGGATACTGGCTGTGCTTGAACACCATGGCGTTCAGCGTCAGGCCCGACATCGGCGAGACCGGCGCGAGGAACTTCGGCAGCAGCTGGTGCTCGCTGTCCTCGGCAATCGCCGCCAGCGCCGGGTCGTTCTTCAGCGAGAAGTACAGCGACACGCCGTTGGCGGTCAGTGCGATTTCCTGCGAGGAATAGGCGCGGTTGTTGCTGACGTCGTTCCAGGACGGCGTGCCGGCGATGAAGGTCGGATAGAGCTCCTTCACGTAGTTCAGCGCGGCGATGGTCTCCTTGCTGTTGATGGTGACGTTGCCTTCCTCGTCCAGCAGCGTGGCGTTGTGCGCCCACATCATCCAGTCCGCAAAGCCGTTGCCGTCACCCACGGCGTTGCCGAGCGCAAAGCCGGCCGGCTTGCCGGCTTTCTGCAGTTTCTTGCAGAGATCCAGGAACCCCGCAGCGTCTTCGGGAGCCTTGTCGAAGCCGACGGATTTGAGGATCGACTTGCGATAGATCAGCGGACCGGCGGTGGCGCCGAACGGCAGCCCGATCCAGGCGTCGCTCTTGGCCTTCTTGCCGTAGGCCTTGGCGAGGTTCTGCCAGCCGCCATACTTCTTGCCGAGATAGTCGGCGACGTCGGTGAGCTCGATAAGCTTGTCGACATAGATGTGTGGGTGGTCGGAAAAGCCGATGATGAGATCGGGGCCGGCGCCGGAGTTCGAGGTCACCGCGGTCTGCTGGTTGATGTCTTCCCAGCCGACAAAATCGACCTTGACCTCGACCCCGGTATCCTTGGTGAATTTGGCGGCATTGGCGCGGAACACGTCCTCGTCGGCCTGGACGAAGCGCACCGGGCGCAGCATGCGCAAGGACGCGC
>JAEWBW010000279.1 GCA_023390955.1 Pseudomonadota bacterium | reverse complement strand
CAAGCCTGAGGACATCGGCCTGAAGGCCAAGCCCGGCGCCGATCATTTCGGCGAGCTCCAGGCGTGGGATCCTTCAACCGGCAAGAAAGTGTGGCAGCAGAACTTTGCAAAGTCGCAGCTGTTCGGTTCGGTGACGGCGACGGCGGGTGATCTCGTCTTCGTCGGCGGCACCAACGACCGCAACTTCCGCGCCTTCCACGCCAAGACGGGCGAGCTGCTGTGGCAGCAGAAGACCAACTCCGGCATCATGGGTATGCCGGTGTCCTATGAGATCGACGGCACCCAATACATTGCGATCCAGTCCGGCTGGGGTGTCGACGCGCAACGCATCCAGGATGCGCTCGCGACCAACAATATCGGAATCGAAGCCAACGTGCCGCAAGGCGGCGTGATCTGGGTGTTCGCGCTGAAGAAGTAGGCGGATCGGAAGAAGCGCGACCGGGGGGCGTAGCGAATGCGGCGGACGAAGCGTCCGCCGCATTTCGTCGTGTGTTGTCAACGTGAACTGCCTGCAGTGGGCAGCGTCGAACCGCTACTTCCCCTGACGCTCGACCTTGTCTTTTTCCTTTTGGTTCATCTCCTGAACCTTCGGGTCAGTGCTGGTCTGCCCGGTGGTCTGCGTGGCGGAGGCGGGCGGGGCGGCAGTGTTCGGTAGCGAGGTCTGGTCCGGCGCGGTCGGGCGCGTCGCCGTCGTCGGCGGTGTGGTGCTGCTCTGCGCGTAGGCTGTGGTTGCGGTCAAAAGAAAGGCGCTCGACAGCAGCGAGGCTGTGAGCGCCCTTGAGGTGATGTCCATCGGTCTGCTCCTGTCAGAGCGATGGCAACGGCCAATGGCCGCTTACAGTTCCCTCACGCCTCCAACTGCTTGCCGAGCGGCAAGGAGCGGATGCGCTTGCCGGTCGCCGCGAAGATCGCATTCATCAGCGCGGGCGCGAACGGCGGCACGCCGGGCTCGCCCACGCCGCTTGGCGGCGTATCAGGGCCGGGCGGCACGATGTAGGTGTTGGTGACCAGCGGAGATTCGTCCATCCTGATCACCTGGAAGTCGTCGAAGTTTTTCTGCAGCACCTTGCCGTCCTTGAAACTGATCTCGCCATATTTGGCCAGGCTCAGCCCCATGATCGCAGCACCTTCGATCTGCGAGTGGATGCGCTCGGGATTGACATAGGTGCCGCAATCGATCGCGGTATCGACGCGCGGGATCGTCAGCTTGCCCTTCTCGTCGACGGCGACCTCGACGATGGTGGCGATGTAGCTGACGAAGCTGCGATGCGCGGCGATGCCGAGCCCGCGGCCCTTCGGCAGGCTGCGTCCCCATTCGCCCTTCTCGGCGACCAGTTCGACCACCTTGCGCAGCCGCGCGGTGTCGATCGGGTAGCTGTCATAGGGCTCGCCATAGTTCCAGAGGTCCTTGACGGCAGGCTTGACGATGCGCGGCGAGCCGATCAAGGCGAGCAGCGTTTCCTTTTGGTCGCGGCCGGTGGCCTGCGCGATCTCGCCCACCATGGACTGCACCGCGAAGGCGCGGGGGATGTTGGAGACCGAGCGGAACCAGCCGATGCGCGTGAACGCCGCGGCTTCCGGATTCTCGCAGGAGATGTTGGCGATCTCGAACGGCATGTCGACCAGACCCATACCGAGCTCGAACGCCGCCTCATGCTTGGCGCCCGCCGCGAAGGTCGAGGCGATGGTCGGCGCCACGCTGCGATGGCGCCAGGCGATCACCTTGCCGCTCTTGTCGAGACCCGCCTCGATCCGCTCGACCGAGACGGTGTGCAGGAAGTCGTGGCGGACATCGTCCTCCCGCGTCCACTGCACCTTGACCGGCGTACCGAGCTCCTTCGACAGCAGCGCGGCCTCGATCGCGAAGTCGCATTTCGACTTGCGGCCGAAACCACCGCCGAGCAGCGTCACGTTGACGGTGACGTTGCCTTCGGGAATGCCGAGCGTCTTGGCGACGTCCTCGCGGGTGCCGCCGGGGCTCTGCACCGGCGCCCAGATCTCCGCCTTGTCGCCCTTGACATCGGCGACCGCGACCGGCGGCTCCATGCTGACATGGGCAAGGTGGGGCAGGTAGTACTCGCCGACGATCACCTTGTCGGCGGTCTTCAGCGCGGCGTCGGCATCACCTTCCTGGCGTACGACCAGGCCAGGCTTGCGCGAGGCTTCCTCGAGCTCCTTGCGATAGGCGACCGATTCATATCGGCCGTTGACGCCGTCGTCCCAGACCAGCTTCAGCGCATCGCGGCCCTTGATCGCGGCGCCGGTGTTGCGGGCGATCACGGCGACGCCGCCGAGCGGCTGGAATTTCGACGGCCATGGCCAGCCGCGCACCTCCATCACCTTCTCGACGCCGGAGACCTTCATCGCCTCGGCAGGGTCGAACGACACCAGCTTGCCGCCGGTCACCGGCGGACGCGCGATCACGGCGTATTTCATGCCGGGCAGGCGCACGTCGGCGCCGTAGCCGGCCTTGCCGGTGGTGATGTCGTGGAGATCGACGATGCTGACCTGGCCCTTTCCGAGATAGCGGAAGTCCTTGGGGTCCTTCAGCTTGAGGCCTTCGATGCTCGGCACCGATTCCTTGGCAGCGTCGGCTGCAAGCTCGCCGAAGCCGAGCTTGCGGCTGGTCGCGCTATGCACGACCTCGTGGTTGACCGCCTTGACCTCGGTTGCCGGCACGCCCCAGCGCTTTGCGGCGGCCTGCTCCAGCATGGTCCGGGCAGAGGCGCCGATCTGGCGCATCGGGATCAGGTAATGCCGCGTGCTGCGCGAGCCGTCGGTATCCTGGTTGCCGAACTTGACCTCGTCGCCATGGGCCTGCTGCACCTTGACCCGTTTCCAGTCGGCCTCCATCTCCTCCGCCACGATCAGCGGCAGGCTGGTGCGCACACCGGTGCCCATCTCGGAACGGTGGGCCAGGATGGTGACGACGCCGTCGGATCCGATCGCGACGAAGACGCGCGGGTCGATCACGACACCATGCGGCATCTTTCCGGCGCCTGTCTCATAGGCGAGCGCCTGGCGCGTCATCACGGGCGCCGCGAGCACGAAGCCGCCGGTGACGCCGAGGCCCTTCAGGATGCCGCGACGGGAGATTTTCTGAACGCGGACGTGCTTGTCGAAGCCGCGAAGCTTCTCTGGCTTGTCGATGAAATTCATGATCACACCCCCGTCGACGCGAGATGGACGGCGTTCTCGATGCGCTGGTAGCAGCCGCAGCGGCAGATGTTGCCCGCCATGGCTTCGCGGATCTGATCGTGCGAGGGTTTTGGATTCTCCATCAGGAGTGCTGCGGCCTGCATGATCTGGCCGGCCTGGCAGAAGCCGCATTGGGGCACGTTGACCTGGCGCCAGGCCTTCTGGACCGGATGGTCGCCGTTCGGGTGCAGGCCCTCGATGGTCGTGACCTCGCGCCCGGCGACGTCGTTGATCGAGGTGATGCAGGCGCGGACGGCTTCCTTGTCGACGATCACGGTGCAGGCGCCGCACAGGGCCTGGCCGCAGCCATATTTCGTGCCGGTCAGTCCGGCTTCGTCGCGCAGAAACCAGAGCAGCGGAAGATCCGGATCGCCATCCCAGCTTCGCTCCTGGCCATTGATTTTCGTCTTGATCATGATCGTTCCTCGCTCTTCCTAAGCTGATGATCTCGTAAGCGTGATCGGCAATTGGGCGTGATCTGCAAGTGCGGGTGTCATCAGGTCCGGTCATGCGCCCCACTGAATGGCCGTGCCGGGCACATCCCGGGACGGACGAGAAGACGACGGGCGATGGTGGACTGTGTTCGATACCTCCGTTTGATTCTTGATTGATTGAATTCGCGCGGCATCGTGACGCCCGCAATCTAGCAGAGATCGCGGGCACACCGGCATCACAGCCGGTTGTTCATCGTGACCAGACTGGCTCTGCGATTTGTCAAAAACGGGGCGCGCACCGTCGTTCGCGCGGCGAAGCGCCGGCGTCGATCAAAAAAGTTTCAGCGCAAAAAAAAGCTTCGCCCGGCATGTGACTGCACGGGCGAAGCAGGAAACCTCGGTCGAGGGAGGGAGAAACACAGGGCGGGGCCCGACGAACGGGCCGGCGTCCCTGCGGGGTCATACAAGTCTCGACGCCGAGGGAACTCACCGCCTCCAAAAGCGGGGCGGGCACGCTGACCATCCGATTTAGTCAGTCTTCGCTCCCGGCCGGCTCGCTGGGGGAGGTCTGGGCCAGCGAGCGGACGGGAGTGTCGAAAATCAGGCGTACCTGATCAGGCCGCCCAAATCAGGCTGCCTTGGCCTTGGCCACATGGGTTGCGATGGCGTCCATCAGCGGGGGCGACAGGCAGTCATACGGCTCGAGCCCGATCTCCTTCAGGCGCCCGCGTACTGCGGCCATCTGCTCCGGCTTGACGCCGGATTCGATGATCGAGGAGACGAAGGCGGCGAATTGCGGGGCCTGCGAGCCCTGCTCCTGGAACAGCTCGGGATGGACGAAGTCGAGGCCGTAGAACGGATGGCCCTTGTTCTCGATGCGGCCATACATGTGCGTGCCGCAGCCGGTGCAGGCATAGCGCTGGATCACCGCGGAAGGATCGACGATCTTGAGCTTGTCGCCGTTCTCGAGCACGGTCACGTTCTGGCGCGGCACCACCGCGACGACCGAGAAGTTCGCGCCCGACGGCTTCCAGCACTTGGTGCAGCCGCAGGCGTGGTTGTGGGCGACGTCGCCCTTGATGCCGACCTTGACCTGATGGTCCTTGCATTTGCACGCCAGGGTGCCGCCGGCGAAGCTGCCGCTGCCCTGTTTCAGGCCATTGTCGATCGAGGGATGAAGAGCAACAGACATGGGTCAATCCTCCTTGGTGGGCCGGTTTTGATTTAGTAGACGACGACGGAACGGATGGATTTGCCCTCGTGCATGAGGTCAAAGCCCTTGTTGATGTCTTCGAGCTTGAGCACGTGGGTGATCATCGGGTCGATCTGGATCTTTCCATCCATGTACCAGTCGACGATCTTGGGCACGTCGGTGCGGCCGCGGGCGCCGCCGAAGGCCGTGCCGCGCCAGTTGCGCCCGGTGACGAGCTGGAACGGACGGGTGGCGATCTCCTTGCCGGACTCGGCGACACCGATGATGATCGAGGTGCCCCAGCCGCGGTGGCAGGCTTCCAGCGCCTGACGCATCACGGTGGTGTTGCCGGTGCAGTCGAAGGTGTAGTCGGCGCCGCCATCGGTCAGCGTGACGAGGTGCGCGACGATGTCGCCGGTGACCTTTTTCGGGTTGACGAAGTGGGTCATGCCGAACCGCTTGCCCCAGTCTTCCTTGGCTTCGTTGATGTCGACGCCGATGATCTTGTCGGCACCGGCCATCTTGGCGCCCTGGATGACGTTGAGCCCGATGCCGCCGAGGCCGAACACGACGACATTGGCGCCCGGCTCGACCTTGGCGGTGTTGACCACGGCGCCGACGCCGGTGGTGACGCCGCAGCCGATGTAGCAGCTCTTGTCGAAGGGAGCGTCCTCGCGGATCTTGGCGACCGCGATCTCCGGCAGCACCGTGAAGTTCGAGAAGGTCGAGCAACCCATGTAATGGTAGACCGGCTTGCCCTTGTAGGAGAAGCGGCTGGTGCCGTCGGGCATCACGCCCTTGCCCTGGGTGGCGCGGATCGCGGTGCAGAGGTTGGTCTTGCGGCTCAGGCAGCTTTTGCACTGCCGGCATTCCGGCGTGTAGAGCGGAATGACGTGATCGCCCGGCTTGACCGAGGTCACGCCCGGGCCGACCTCGCGCACGATGCCGGCGCCTTCATGACCGAGGATCGAGGGGAAGATGCCTTCACTGTCGAAGCCGTCGAGCGTGTAGGCATCGGTGTGGCAGATTCCGGTCGCCTTGATCTCGACCAGGACTTCGCCGGCCTTCGGCCCCTCAAGATCGAGCTCGACGATCTCGAGCGGTTTCTTCGCTTCGAAAGCGACGGCGGCACGTGTCTTCATCGTAAACTCCTCAAAATTCTCACGGAGAGCCCAGACTTTTAAGTCTTGGCCATGCTCCAAACGTTCACTTCTTGTTGCCCATGCAGGCGTCTTCCGCCTTGGTATAGTCCGCCGTCTTCTCCTCCTTTTTGGAAGGGCGCTGCCGGCCCCACGCTTCGTCGGAGCGGGCGCGCAGATAGACGTACAAATCATCCATGTAGCAGGCAACGTTCGGGTTATCGCCGAACGCGGGCATGACGTTTTCCTGCGCGGTCGAGACGTTCTTGCGACCGGAGGCGATCACGCCGATGAAGTCGCCGTAGCTCATGGTCTTGACGGAGTCCTTCAACGCCGGTGCGTAGGTGGATCCCATGCCGTCGGGGCCATGGCAGACGTGGCAGTCGGAATGATAGCGGCGGTAACCGGAATAGGTGAACCAGTCCACGGTGCCGTCTGTGATCTTGTAGGTCGGGTTGCCTTCCTTATCGAGCCACTTTCCGTCGTCTTCCTTTTTGACGGCGGTCGGATCGCCGGGACCCTCCGCCTGTGCAAGTCCTCCGGACGTAGCGAAGATGGTAGCGGCTATGACAAGGGCGATTTTACGCAAGAGATTTTCCTCGGAAGGCGTTCGGTGGAGACGAGCCGGCGCGTGGAGTTGATCCACGCGCCGGAGCGATACTGAACGGGGCCTAGTTGGTCGGCAGCGCGAACACGGTCAGCGTACCGCCGAGAGCCGTGTAGTTGCTGAGGGCCGCATAGCCACCGACTGCGCCGAGGCCGGCCGTCGGGTCGGTCAGGCCTGCTGCCAGGCCGATGCCGGCCCAGCCGCCAACGCCCGAGAGCACTGCGACATACTGCCTGCCGCCGTTCTCATAGGTGGTGACGTTGCCGATGATGCCGGAAGGAGTCTTGAACTTGTAGAGCTCCTTGCCGGTCTTGGCGTCGACCGCCTTCAGGTAGCCTTCGAGGGTGCCGTAGAACACCACGCCGCCGGCCGTTGCGAGCGCACCGGACCAGACCGAGAACTGCTCCTTGTTCGACCAGACGATCTTGCCGGTCTTGCCGTCCCAGGCGATGAAGTTACCCATGTGGGTCTCGCCCTGCGGCGGATACATCGAGAGCGTTGCGCCCACATAGGGCTGGCCCGCGGTGTAGCTCACCTTGAACGGTTCGTAGTCCATGCAGACGTGGTTGGTCGGGACGTAGAACAGCTGCGTGTCGGGCGAGTAGGCCGCCGGCTGCTCGTCCTTGGTGCCGAGCGCGGCCGGGCAGATGCCCTTCACGTTGACGTCTTCACCGGCCTTGTCGGTCGAAGCTGCGTCGAGCACCTTCGGACGACCATAGGTCGGGGAGTTCTTGTCCATGTCGACGCCGGAGGTCCAGTTCACCTTCGGATCGAACTTTTCGGCGACCAGCAGCTCGCCCGTTTCACGGTCCATGGTGTAGCCAAGGCCGTTGCGGTCGAAATGGGTCAGCAGCTTGCGCGGCTGTCCATTTATCTGCTGATCCGAGAGGATCATCTCGTTGACGCCGTCATAGTCCCACTCGTCGTGGGGCGTCATCTGATAGACCCACTTGGCCATGCCCGTGTCGGCGTCGCGCGCGAAGATGGTCATCGACCACTTGTTGTCGCCCGGACGCTGCTTCGGATTCCAGGTCGAGGGGTTGCCCGACCCGTAATAGACCAGGTTCAGAGCGGGATCGTAGGACATCCAGCCCCAGGTGCAGCCGCCGCCGATCTTCCACTGATCGCCTTGCCAGGTCTTCAGCGAGGAGTCGGCTCCGACCGGCTTGCCGAGCGCGGTGGTCTTGACCGGATCGAGCTTGATCTGGTCATCCGGACCTTCGGAGAAGGCACGCCAGACCTGCTTGCCGCTCTTGAGGTCGTAGGCGGTGACGTGGCACTGCACGCCGAACTCGCCGCCGGAGATGCCGACCAGGACCTTGTCCTTGACGACGAGCGCCGCCGAGGTGCCGGTTTCGCCCTTCGCCGGGTTGCCGTTGGTGGAGGACCAGGCGACCTTGCCCGTCTTGGCGTCGAGCGCGACGAGGTTGGTGTCGGCCTGATGCAGGATGATCTTGCCGTCACCGTAGGCGAGGCCGCGGTTAACCGTGTCGCAGCACATCACCGGGATGACGTTCGGATCCTGCTTCGGTTCGTATTTCCAGATGATCTGGCCATTGTTGTTAAGGTCGAGCGCAAATACCTTGTTGGGGAATGGCGTGACGATATACATGACATCGCCGATCACCAG
>JAEWBW010000265.1 GCA_023390955.1 Pseudomonadota bacterium | reverse complement strand
TTGGCGCGCGACACCGCGACCTCGCCGTTCTCCAGCGGCTGGCGCAGCGAATCCAGCACGCGCGGGTCGAACTCCGGCAGCTCGTCGAGGAACAGCACGCCCTGATGTGCGAGCGAGATCTCGCCGGGCTTTGCGCGCATGCCGCCGCCGGTCAGCGCCGCCATGCTGGCGGAATGGTGCGGCGAGCGGAACGGCCGCTGCGCCGTCAGCGCGCCGCCTTCGATCTCGCCGGCGACGGAGGCGATCATCGAGACTTCGAGCAGCTCGGACGGCGAGAGCGGCGGCAGGATCGAGGGCAGGCGCGCGGCCAGCATCGACTTGCCGGCGCCGGGCGCGCCGATCATCAGGAGGTGATGACCACCGGCCGCCGCGATCTCCAGCGCGCGCTTGGCGCTCTCCTGGCCCTTGATGTCGCGCAGGTCGAGCAAGGAGCTCGTGGCCTCATGCACCCTCGGCGCGGGTCGCGACAGCACCTGCGTGCCTTTAAAGTGGTTGGCGATCTGGATCAGCGATTGCGCGGCGACGATCTGGATATCGGGACTGGCCCAGGCCGCCTCGGAGCCGCAGGCCGCGGGGCAGATCAGGCCCTCCTCGCGCGTATTGGCGCCGATTGCGGCCGGCAGCACGCCGGCAACCGGTGCGATCGAGCCGTCGAGGCCAAGCTCGCCCAAAACCGTAAAGCCAGTCAGCGCGTCCGGCGGGATCGCGCCGATGGCGGCCATCAGCCCGAGCGCGATCGGCAGGTCGTAATGGCTGCCTTCCTTCGGCACGTCGGCG
Source organism: Pseudomonadota bacterium (assembly GCA_023390955.1). Lineage (GTDB taxonomy): Bacteria > Pseudomonadota > Alphaproteobacteria > Rhizobiales > Xanthobacteraceae > Bradyrhizobium. Next base: position 3,113 of record JAEWBW010000265.1, on the reverse strand, counting down.
GGGGCCAGATTGACGATGATCCGCCGCGCCGGCAGCGCCAGGCCCGAGGCGATCAGCGCCGAGCGCACCCGCTCGCGCGCCTCCGAGACCGCCTTGTCGGGCAGGCCGACGATGGCGAAAGCCGGCAGGCCGGGCGCGACCTGCACCTGCACGTCGACCGCGCGGGCCTCGATCCCCTCAAAGGCGACGGTAGAGACCCGCTGAACCATGCCGTTCCTCTCGCACAATCGAGGGTAGCAAGGAGGAGGGGACTTGGCAAGAACAATACGGGAACATGGCGGACGCGACGTCCTAATCAAACCTTAACCGGCGAGCCAAAACAGCACGACGATTGTGCATCAAACTCGATCTGTTCCGCTCAGCACATCCCAACGAATTTGCTCTACTTCTCAAGGTGCGGGATGGGCCGTGATCTAACAGTTGATGGTCGAGATGCTAGCAAATCGCCGGAGAAGCGAACGACGGGTGTGCAGTCGGCTCGCCAAGATTCATTTCGGGGCGGGGTCGTTGCCGCGTGATTGCACGGTGACGGATATTTCCGATGGCGGTGTGAAGGTGGTGGCGGAATTTTTGGAAGTGCCGCCGAACTTCACCATCATCTTCGCGCCGGACTATTCCCGGCAGTGCAAGCTGCGCTGGCGCATCGGCTGCGAATTCGGAGCCGAATTCACGGACTAGTGCCAACAGGAGCCGGTCCTTAACGGGAATTTAGCGTTAATGGGGAAGCATCTCTGATCAATCGCCGACGGTAGATCAGAGTATGTCCCAGCGTTCGTCCCTTCTGCCCTTGCCGGCGAAAATCCTGTTCCCTGCGTTGCTCGCCCTCGGCCTGTGCAGTTGCCAGACCGTGGGCATCGAGGACGTCATCGGCGCGCTCGGCGGCAAATCCGAGAATGCGCGCGCCGAAGCCAGGTCGGATACCAAGGCTGACCTCGACGGCCTGCGCGAGCGCTACCGCGCCAATCCCAGCAATCCCGACGTCGCACTCCAGTTCGGCAAGGCGCTGCGCGAAAGCGGCCAGCGGGCCCAGGCGGTCGCTGTGCTGGAGCAGGCGGTGCTGGTCCATTCCGCCAACAAGGCGCTGCTTGCGGCCTATGGCCGTGCGCTCGCCGACAACGGCAATTTCCAGCAGGCGTTTGACGTGCTCGGCCGTGCGCACTCGCCGGAGGATCCGGACTGGCGCCTCCTGTCGGCGCAGGGCGCGGTGCTCGACCAGCTCGGCCGCAACGAGGAGGCGCAGCAATATTACGCCAGCGCTTTGAAGATCGTACCCGAGGAACCGCAGGTCCTGTCCAATCTCGGCCTGTCCTATGTGCTGCAGAACAATCTGCCGCGGGCCGAGGAGACGTTGCGGCGTGCGCAGGCGCGTGCGCCGTCGGATGTGCGCGTGCGCGCCAATCTCGCGATGGTCGTCGGTCTGCAGGGCCGTCAGGCCGAGGCGGAAACGATCGTGAAGGCCGATTTGCCGCCGGATGAAGCCCAGGCCAAGGTCACGGCGCTTCGGCAGCTCCTCAGCAAGAAGCAGCAGCGCGCCGACAAATAGCGTCGTCCGCGAGAGGTCGCGTTACGACGCCTTCCGATGCGGCGCGCTCTCGCGCTTGGGCTTGCCTTTCAGGCGCTTCAGCAACGGGCCGAACAGCGACTGCTTCGGCTTCCTGACCTCGCCGCCACGTCCTGCGAGCCGGCTGGCGATGTCCTGGAACAGGCCGGTGACGCGATGGGTCTTGGAGACCTCCGCGATCATCTGGCCGTTGTTGGCCGCGGTCGAGAACAGCTTCGAATCGAACGGGATCACGGCGAGCGGCTGGCTCTCCATGGTCTTGGCGAACGACTTGACGTCGATCTCCGCCCGCTTGTGCATGCCGACCTGGTTGATGCAGTACAGCGGCGGCCGGTCGTTCGGCCGCGCCGCCTTAAGCACGTTCAGCATGTTCTTGGTGTTGCGCAGGTTGGCGAGATCAGGCTCCGCGACGATCACGATGTCGTCGGCGCTGATCAGCGCGCGGCGCGTCCAGCCCGACCATTGATGCGGCACGTCGAGCACGATGCAGGGCGTCGACATCCGCAGCGTGTCGAAGATCGCGTCGAACGCCTCGGCGCCGAAATCATAGACGCGGTCGAGCGTGGCGGGGGCTGCGAGCAGGCTGAGATGGTCGGTGCACTTGGCGAGCAGGCGCTCCATCAGCGCGGTGTCGGGGCGGTCCTGCGACAGCACAGCGTTGGCGATGCCCTGTGCGGGATCCTGGTTGTAGTCGAGGCCGGCGGTGCCGAAGGCGAGATCGAGGTCGATCACGACCGAATCGAGCGACATGTCGCGCGCGATGGTCCAGGCCAGATTGTGCGCGACCGTCGAGGCGCCGACGCCGCCCTTGGCGCCGACCACCGCGATGATGCGGCCGGTGATCATGGCTTCCGAGGCCGAGAACAGGCTGCAGATCGAACGCACCACGTCGATGGTCTCGACCGGGCCGATCACGTAGTCATTGACGCCGCGGCGCACCAGCTCGCGATAGGGCGCGGTGTCGTTGGGATTGCCGATCACGACGACGCGCGTGCCGGGATCGCAGACGCCGGCGAGGTCGTCCAGCCCTTCGAGGATGTCGCGGGTGCCGTCGGATTCGATCACGATCACGTTCGGCGTCGGCATCGTGCCGTAAAGCTCGATCGCCGCCGCGAGGCCGCCGTCCTTGACGGTCAGATGCGCCTTGGCGAGACGACGGTCCTCGCCCGCCGCTTTCACCGCGTCGTAGGTCTTCTCGGTCTCGCAGAATGCCTGCACCGACACGCGCGGCACCGGCGCGATGTGCTCCTCGGGGTGCCCGAAATCGTCGGATTCGTCTTCGGTCTGGCCGCTCATCATTTGCCTGTGTCGCTGAGTTTGGCTTTGTCGGCGTCGGGATAGGGGGTCGAGGTCGGCGTGCCCTTGCGATAGCGGTCGAACGCGATGTTGCGCCGGGCGGTGTAGGCGGGCGTCTCGGCGCGCGGCTGCTCGAGATCGGCAGGGTTGTCGATCATCGCCGCGAGATTGCGCTGGGTGGCGCAGCCGAGGTTAAAATACGGCTTGTTCTCGTTGTACTGCGTGTCGAACGTGTTCGGACCGAGGTCCTCCGGCC
>JAEWBW010000250.1 GCA_023390955.1 Pseudomonadota bacterium | reverse complement strand
GGCGCAGTATGAAAAGCTCGGCAAGGATTGGGACAAGTTCGCCAGCCAGCCCTCCGGCACCGGCCCGTTCAAGCTGACAAAACTGGTACCGCGCGAGCTCGCCGAGCTCAGCAAGAATCCGGACTATTGGAACAAGAAGCGCATTCCCAAGGCCGACAAGATCGTTCTGGTGCCGATGCCGGAAGCCCTGACGCGCACCAATGCGCTGCTCGCGGGGCAGGTCGATCTGATCGAGACGCCGGCACCGGATGCCGTGCCGCAGCTCAAGGCCGCCGGCATGAAGCTGGTCGACAACGTCACGCCGCATGTCTGGAATTATCATCTCAGCGTGCTGCCGGGCTCGCCCTGGACCGACATCCGCCTGCGCAAGGCGCTGAACCTCGCGATCAACCGCGACGAGGTCGTCGGCCTGATGAACGGGCTCGCAAAGCCCGCCAAGGGCCAGGTCGACCCGTCGAGCCCGTGGTTCGGCAAGCCGGCCTTCGACATCAAATATGATCTTGCCGCAGCCAGGAAGCTGGTCGAGGAAGCCGGCTATTCAAAGACCAAGCCGCTGAAGGCCACCTTCATCATCGCACAGGGCGGCACAGGCCAGATGCTGTCACTGCCGATGAACGAATTCCTGCAGCAGAGCTTCAAGGAGATCGGCATCGACATCGAGTTCAAGGTGGTCGAGCTCGAGACATTATATACCCACTGGCGCAAGGGCGCGGCCGACGAGATGAACGCCGGCATCACGTCCAACAACATCGCCTACGTCACCTCCGATCCGCTCTACGCCATCGTCCGCTTCTTCCATTCGGGCCAGATCGCGCCGGTTGGTGTCAACTGGGGCGGCTACAAGAACCCGAAGGTCGACGCGCTGATCGACGAGGCCAAGGAGACCTTCGATCCCGCCAAGCAGGACGCGCTGCTGGCGCAGGCGCATGCGCAGATCGTCGACGATGCCGTGCTGGTCTGGGTCGTCCACGACACCAACCCGCACGCGCTGTCGCCGAAGATCAAGAAGTTCGTGCAGGCGCAGCACTGGTTCCAGGACCTGACGACGATCGGGGTGGAGTGAGGAGATAAGCGCGCTGCTGTCGTCCTCGCGAAAGCCAGGCCCACAGCCACCGGCCTTCCTTTGGCGAAGGCTGGTGGTTGGCAGCGCGGCGCGGCAACTGCCTTCCGGGGTAATGGGCCTGGCTTTCGCCAGGACGACGATGGAGACGCAAGCGGCGCGCGGCGCAGGCTACTTCGTCAGCAGCGCAAACGCGCCGTTCCAGTCCTCGGGCGGCGGATTTATCTTGTAGTTCTCGATCCGCATCTCGTAGAGGTGGAACAGCTTTTCCAGCGTATCAGCATCCTCACTCTTGCGGCCGCGCTCGATCGCGAACAGCGCGCCGGACCAGTCGCGGTTGCGGTAGCATGCGAGCATTTCGATGGTGAGATTGCGCAGCCGCTGGAAGGCAGCCGAGTTCATCACGTCCTCTCGGCCGGCGATGGCGTAGATCACCTCCGGCTCGGTCTTGCCCTTCACCATGATGAAGTCGAGTTCGAGGATGGCGAACCTATCCTTGGCCGCAAGCGCGGTCTTTGAGCCGACGATGATCGGAAAGCCATATTCCTTGGATTGGCCTTCCAGGCGCGAGGCCAGATTGACGCTGTCGCCCAGCACAGAATAGTTGAATTTTAGGTCGGAGCCCATGTTGCCGACCACGCCGACGCCGGTGTTGAGGCCGATGCCGACATTGAGCGGAATATAGATGTGACCGCCCTCGGCGGCCTCCTGCTCGCGCTCCTTGTTGACCTCGTCGATCTTCTCCAGCATGTCGATCGCGGCCGCGCAGGCATTGATCTCGTGCTCCTTGTCGTCGAGCGGCGCGTTCCAGAACGCCATAATGGCGTCGCCCATGTATTTGTCGATATAGCCCTTCTGCGCCAGGATCGCGTTGGTCAGCGGCGTCAGGAAGCGATTCATCAGTGCAGTGAGGCCTTGCGGATCGTGCTTGTAGCTCTCCGAGATCGAGGTGAAGCCACGCACGTCGGAGAACATGATCGTCATCTCACGCTCTTCGCCGCCGAGCACCAGGCGCTCAGGCGCCTGCGCCAGTTGCTCGACCAACACTGGCGACATGTATTGCGCGAACTGGCCGCGGATCTGCTTGCGCTGGCGCTGCTCGCGAACGAAGCTGGCGAAGATCAGGGTCAGGTAAATCGCGGTGGTCGACAGCAGCGGATAGGTCGGATCGATCAGCAGCCGGTAACGCACGTAATAGTACCAGGACACGCCGAGCAGCACGGAAGCGAATAGCGCGCCGACGGCGACCAGCGTAACGGGTCCGAATTGCGGCGCGAAGATGATGACGAGAATGCCGATCACCATCGCTGCGAGGAATTCCATTGCGATGCCGTAATTCGGTTGCGAGACGATCGAGCCAGTCAGCGCGCTTTCCAGCACCTGCGCATGGATCTCGACGCCGGGCATTGCCGGCGACACCGGCGTGGTCTTAATGTCGTTCAGGCCGACAGCTGATGTGCCGAGCAGTACGAGCCGCCGTGACACCTTGTCCGCAGGAACGCGTCCTTCCAACACGTCGATCACCGACACGTAGATCGAGGGGTCCTGTTTGGCGAAATGCACCCAGAGCTGGCCGTTCTTGTCGGTCGGGATGGTAAAGCCCTTCACGCCGACGCTCTGGATGCCTTCCTTGCTGGTCTTGACCAGCATGGTGTCGGACCCAGACACCACCCGCAGCATCTCGAAGGTCAGCGAGGGCATTATGATGCCCTGGGCCTGCATGATGACCGGCACGCGGCGGACGATGCCGTCCCGCTCGGGCTTGATGGTGAACAAGCCCCGTCCCGCGGCAGCCGACTCGATCACCGGCACGTTGCGCAAGAGGCCGGGGAACCGATAGAGGAACGGGAGCGGATCCTCGCCGATTGTCGCAAGGCCGCTTTGCGGCAGCTTCTGGTCAAGCTCCTGGTTGACCGACGGGATGCCGGACTCGCCAAGCACCACGCGCGAGCGCTTGATCGCCTCGGCGAAAACTTGGTCATTGCTCGGCAACGCTTTCAGCTTCTCGCGCGTCGCTTCGTCGAGATTGCGGAACGTCTCAGCGGCGGCGTCCGGGTTGAGCCGGTCGGGCTCGGAGAACACCGCGTCGAAGGCGATCGCCGCGGCGCCAAGCTTGGTAAGATTGGCGACGAGGTCGGCGATCCTGGTCCGCGGCCACGGCCACTGGCCTAGTGCCTTCAGGCTCTTCTCGTCAATGTCGACAATCACCACGGGACGCGCGGTCTTCTTGCGATGATCGAGCACCTGGAAGAAGTCGAAGGTGCGGAGGCGTAGCTCCTCGATCGGCGCAGGATCAGCGATACGCAAGGCGGCGAAGCCGAACAGCAGTACGAGGCAAATCAGCCGCGCGTAACCGAATTTGCGCGCGAACCACCGTCGCCATACCCTGAGCCGCTTCATGCCGTCTGGACTTTCCGCAACCTAATCCAGCCTGATCTTGGAGCCTTATGCGGCGAATGACCATGCCCCATCAAGCGCGGCATCCACTTTTTTGCCGCATCACGCCCGGAGGGGCATATCAGGGGACGCAACGAACGCCTCGGGCCCGGCGCTCTACATCGTGTGGCCGCCATGGTTCGTGATGAGGAAGTCGCTGGCGAGCAGATTCCCCGCAGCGACGTTCTTCAGCAGCAGCGTCTGATGATCATCCGGTAGCGAGATCAGCGTGTTGTCCGAGTCCGCGGGATCCTCGGCGATCGTGATGTCGGCCAACGAACTGACGCCGAAGAGCTGCCGCAGATCGATCTTGTCGAGGCCCGTCTCAAAATCGTTGATGGTGTGCTGGACATCCTGATGTGTCGCTTCCGCGAACACGAACTGGTCCTTCGCTCCCCCGCCGATCAGCGTGTCGTTCTGCTCGGTCGCGAAAATGACGTCCTTACCACTGCCCCCGGTCAGGGTGATGCCCTGGCTCTCGTCACCCTCGACGAAGATGAAGTTGACGGTGTCGGAGTGTCCGCCCTTGTCGGTCACGGTCAGCGTGATCTGGTCGGTCTCAGGCAACTCGGGATATGGATCGGATGTGGCGCCGACCGGATTGTAGCTGGCGCCGGTCTCGAAGCCGTTGTTGATCTCCTCGAGCGTGCCGGCCGGCGGATAAAAAACGACGCTGCTGACCGTAGGATGCGCGGTCGACACGGTAACGGTGAACTGCTCATTCACGCCTGCATCGGCGTCGGTGACCACGAGATCGTGGATGACGTCCGTGTTGTTCTCCCTGATATGCTCGACGTAGAAGTTGTCGGTGTTGATCACCGGGCTGCTGCCGGCGGGCGCCGTCACGGTGGTGCCGATGCTGGTGACATCGTGCGACACCGCCGTCTCGCCACCGGTCCCGGTCGTGGTGAGGTCGATCGTCTTCGGCGAGACTTCGGTCGTGACGTCGCCGGCATAGGTGTCGTCGAGCGCATGGACGCCGAGCGCGCCCGGCGTGCCGGAGAAGCCAACGGCCGGCACGAAGCGGATCAGCGTGTCGGAGCTCAGCACCAGTGCGGTCGTGTCGCTGACGCCTGCAATGTCGACCCATTGATTGCTGCCGGCAACCTCGTACTGCCAGACGCCCTGCCCGGCTGTCGCGGCATCCGACGTTACGGCGATCCCCGCAAAGGTCGCGCCGTCATCGACGTCGTGGAATTTGTCGTAGAAGAGGGCGCTGACGGTGGCGCCGGCCGGCGCCGTGCTGTTGGCTGCGACCGAAGCCAGCGTCGCGTCATCGAGCGTCGGCGCATCGTTGCTGCCGGCGATGTTGATCTCGATGACGCCCCCGGCGCTATCCGTGAGCCCATCGTTCCCCACGATGGTGTATTTGAGCGACAGCGTGTGGCCGGCGGCGAGGAAGTCGAACGCCTCGGTGCCGGAGTTGAAATCCCAGGTGAAGCCCGCGTGCGTGGCCGTGCCGTTCAGGATGTCGCCCGTCTGAAGGGTCAGATAGTTGAGCAGCGTTGCGCTGGAGGGCTCGCCGACATAGTCGGTCTGCAGCTGGCCGTCGAGACCGATTTCGAGATGGTCGACCGCGACCGTCGCATGATCGGTGGCGTCGGCGTCCGACAGGGTCAGCGTGCCGTGTGCCGTCTGCGCCGCGTTGGTCTCGTCGAGGTCCGCGCCGGTGGTGTCGCTGCCCTTGGCCGTGATAACAGGCGCGTCGTTGCTTCCGGTGATGGTGACGGTGACGGTCACCGACTGGGTGCTGCCCTGGTGGTCGCTGACCTCGATGGTCGAGATGACCTTGGCGACCTGGCCGTTGCTGAGGAAATCCAGGTCCTTGTCGGCAATCGCATAGCTCCAGTCGACCACACCGTTGTTGGTGTTGCCGCTCTGGCTGAGCTGCAGCGCCTGCTTCAGCGCGGCAAGCTGATCGACCGACAGATCCAGCGCCGTCACGCCGTCTGGCCCGGTCACGATTTGGGTCGTGATGGCGGCCGTCGGGCGTTCGGTCAGGTCGATATCGGAGAAGTGGATCGTGCCGGTCGCGGCCGGATCGGGATTGGAATCCGTCGAGCCGGTGGTGGCGGTGAGCTCGGAGACGCTCGCGCTCTGCGTAGTGTCGTCATTCGAGACGACCAGCGCATCGTTGACGTCGTGGAACGTGATCAGCGTGCCGCCATGGCCGTCGCTGCTGCCGGCGAAATGCGCGTTGGTGTAGTCGTCGCCGGTGAGCTTGAGATCGATGTGGTTGCCGTCGGAATCGGTGACGGTCAACACGCCGCCAGTCGCGGGATCGGCATTGGCGACATAAACCGCGGTGGTGCCGGGGCCGTACTTGATGGTCGAGAGGTCGATCTTGTCGCCGTCGGACAGAGCCGCGATCGATCCACCGAAGCTCGACGTATCGATCTGAAGCGCGGCGCCGTCGCCGTCGAGCGTGACGGTCTGCGTGATCGTGCCTTCGAGCTTGAGCAGCGCACCGGCATCGACGGTCACCGAGCCGGTGCCGGACAGCGAGCCGAACAGGGTCAGAGCGCCGTCGTGAATCTCGATGGTGCCGGTGTTGGTGATGGTGCCCGAGATCGATCCCGTGCCCCAGGACTCGATCGAGCCGGAATTGGCGATGCTCAGCCCGGTGCCGGAGATCGAGGCGCCGTTAAGCAGGTCGATATCGCCGACATTGTCGATCGTCGACAGATTGCCGAACACGCTGGTGCCGGACACGGTCCAGGTGCCGCCCTGCTCGTTGTTGAACGTGGCGGTGGCGACCGAAATGTTGCCGTTGATGTCGCCGCTGTTGTTGATGGTGACGGCGCCGCCGGTCTCGACGATGGCGTAGGTGTTCGAGGTCACGCTGCCGGCAGCGTCAGGTCCGATCGTGCCGGTATTGTCGATCACCACGGTGCCGGTGGCGTTGCCCTGGACCAGGACCGCGGCATAGCCGGTGGCGCCGACGACCGACCCGGAATTGATGATGTGCGCCGAACCGGTTGTGCCAGCCTCGTTCTGCGTGACGCTGATGCCGGCGCGGCTGGTGCCGGTGACGTCGCCGTTGTTTTCGATGGTGACGTCGCCCGCGCCGACGGCGATGGCGGCGATGCCGACCGTGCCGCTGGCGGAGCCTTCATTGGTGACGCTGACGTCGCCGCCACCATGGTTGAACGCGCCGATCGCGATGCCGTTGGTGGCGTTGATCTCTGAAATCTGGCCCGTCGTGACCGTGATGTCGCCGGCGCCCCAGGTGAACGCGTTGATGCCGTAGCCGGCATCCGCGGTGATCTTGGCGTCGCTGTCGACGATGACGTCGCCGTTGACGGCATTCGAGAAGACGCTGTTCCCGCCCGGCCTGTAACCGGCGATGATGGCGCCGGGCGTCGAGCCGTCGGTGTTGAGCGTGGCGCCGGAATGAATCGTGCCCTTGGCGGTGACCGAGATCGTGCTGTCTAGCGCGCTCGCGATCGCAGTCGCGTAGTTGACCGCCACGATACCGGAGCTGCCGGAGGTGATGCTGCTGCCCTTCGCCACGGTGACGCTAATGTCGCCCTTGTCGAGGCTGAAGGCCCTGATGCCGTAGCTGGTCGCTCCCGAGATCGTAACGTTCTCACCGAGCGTCACGGTCACGTCGCCGGTGCCGCCGCTCAGGGCAGCGGCGTTGATGCCCCAGCTCTGGGTGCCGGCAACCGAAATGGTCGTCCCGGCAACGCTGTTCACCGTGACGTCGCCGTTCCCGTAATTATAGGCGTTGATGCCGATGCCGGCCGCCGCGGTGATGTTGGCATAGTTGTTGACGACAACCGAGCCGTTGACGTTGGTGTTGGCGCCGGTGCCGTTTGTCGAGCCGGTATAGCCGGCCTCGATGCCACCCGGCGCATTGCCGGCGAGGTTCGGCGTGCTGCCGGAATTGATCGTGCCATGGGCGTTGACGGTGATGGTGCTGTCATCAGCCCCATTGATCGCGGTCGCCCGATTGACGACGACGATACCGGAGCTGCCTGACGTCAGCGTGCTGCCCGCCTCGGTCGTGACGGTCTGGTCGCCGCTGCCATAGCTGCGCGAGCGAATGCCGTAGATCGAGCTGCCCGTGACCGTGCCACCGGCATCGATGGTGATATTGCCATCGCCGCCGGTGCCCACGTCGATGCCGTATGCGCCACCGATTGCGCCGCCAAGCTGCGTGATCGAGATGTCGCCATCATTGGCGACATTGAGGTTCTCGACGAGGACGCCGACGGATCCCGCACCGGTGCCTGTCGCCGTGCCGGTCTGATTGTTGACGGTGATGTCGCCGACGCCGGTCGCGCTGTCGCGCAGCCAGATGCCATGACCGGCATTGCCGGTAATGTTGCCGGTCGCCGTCAGCGAGATGTCGCCGACACCGTTCTGGGTGACGACGAGGCCGTTGATATTGCCCGTCAGCGTGCCGGCCGGCGTCAGGACGATGTCGCCGTGATTGAGGTTCGTCCCGCCCGATGCGGTGAAGTCCAGTGCATCGCCCTTCGTGGTCGTGATGTCGGCGTCACCAGTGATCGTGAAAGTGCCGCCGGTCGTCGCCACGCCGGCAATGGTGCCGGTAAAGCTCTGGCCCGCGACATCGTCGAGCTTGAGCGTGCCGCCGCCTGCAAAGCCAATGGTCTGGGCGTCGGCGCCGGCGAGCTCCAGCGTCGCGCCGCCATCGATGGTGATCGTGCCGATGCCGCTGAGACCGCCCGAAAGGTTGAGCGTGCCGCCCTGGACCTCGATCGTGCCGCCGGTGTTGTCGACGGCAGCCGAGACGGAGTTGCTGCCGGAGACAGCGTAGAGATGACCGGCGTTGTTGACCGCACCGCCGTTGATCGCAGTGGCCGTGAGGTAGAAGCTTGACGTGCCGTCGACGGTGAACGTTCCGCCCGTGTTGGTGACGGTGACGCCGGACAGTCTTAGCGTGCCGGAATTGATCGCCTTGATGTCGCCGGTGTTGGTGACGAGGTGATTGATGATGTCGAGCTCACCGCCATCAGCCTGGATCAGATGGCTGTTGGTGACGGTGTACTGCAGCACGGCCGGGTCAATTGTCAGCGTTCCGCTGGTGACCGTGATCGTGCCGGTGTTGTTGATGTCGGCGTCGTTGATGGCGCTGATGCCGGTCGATTCCAGCGTGCCGGCAATCGTTACCGTGCCGCCATTGATGGTCGCGCCGACGAGGTCGAGCGTCGAGCCGGATTCGACCGAAACCTCGCCATCGGTGTTGGTGACGGTTGTCGCGATCAGCTTCAGCGTGCTGTCGTTGATCGCCGCCAGCGTCCCGGTATTGGTGACCGCCTGGCCGTCAATGTCGAGCTCGCCGCCATTGGCCTGAAGGGTGCCGGTGTTGCCGATGGCAGCCGAGGTCGTGGCGCTGAGGGTCAACAGGCCGCCGATCGCCTCGATCAGGCCGTTGTTGGTGATGGCGGTGTTGGTGATCGTGCTGGTGCCGGACGACTTCACGGTGCCGGACACGCCGAGCGCGCCGCCGGTAACGCCGGTGCTGCTCAGCGTCAGCGTCTTGCCGCTGCTGACCTTGACCGTGCCGTTGTCCGTGATCGCGGCATTCGACACCGTCACGTCGTCGAGCGTCAGCGTGACGCCGGTCTCGACCTTCACCGTGCCCTTGTTGAGCTGCGCGTTGCCATCGATCGTGCTGTTGCCGGTGACGTCGATCGTCCCGCCCAGCGCGCCGGAATAATTGTTGATGGTGCCACCGGTGATCTCGGTGCCGGACAGCGTCAACGTCTGACCGTCGTCGACCTGAACCGTATGGCCGGTGTTGGTGAGGATGTCGTTCAACAGCGTGGCGGTGCCGGCGATTTCCAGCGTGCCGTTGTTGGTGATCGCACCCTTGGCGGCCGCCGACGCACCCTTGATCTCGGCGCCGTCCTTGAGCTTGACGGTGCCATCGAGCGTGATGCCGGCGTTATCCGTGATGACCGATCCCGACACCGTGACGTCGTCCAGCGTCAGCGTGGCGTCGACCGTGACAGTCGCGACGCTCAGCGTGGCGCCGCCATCGATCGTGCTTGCCCCCGTGACGTCGATGGTGCCGTCGCCCTGGATCGCGCCGCCGCCGATGGTGGCATCGTCCAGCGTCAGGACGCCATCGTCGCCGACAGTCAGAGTGCCGCTGGAATTATCGACCGTCGATCCCTGGTCGATGGCGAGAGCACCATTGGGAAGGACTTCGATGGTCCCGGCGTTGGTAACGATCTCGTTGTGAAGCGCATTGCCGGTGCCGCTGACCTTGACAGTCGCGTTGTTCGTCAGCGCGCCGTTCTTGAGCACGGCGCTGCCGGTCAGGTCGATCTCGCCGTTATCGGTCACCGTGCCGCCGGTGATGGTGGCGCCGTTGACGGTCAGCTTGCCGTCGGCATCGACGGTGACATTGCCGGAATTGGCAACGGTCGAACCCTGGTCGATCGTCAGCGCGCCGTCCGCAAGCACCTCGATGGTGCCGGTGGCGGCGTTGGTGATGGTCTCGTTATGAAGCGCGTTGCCGGTGCCGCTGGCCTTGAGCGCGGCGTTGTTGGTGAGCGTGCCGTTCTTGAGCACGGCGTTGCCGGTCAGGTCGATCTCGCCGTTATCGGTCACCGCGCCGCCGGTGATCGTGGCGCCGTTGACGATCAGCGTGCCGTCGGCATCGACGGTAACGTTGCCGGAATTGGCAACGGTCGAGCCCTGGTCGATCGTCAGCGCGCCGTCCGCGAGCACCTCGATGGTGCCGGTGGCGGCGTTGGTGATGGTCTCGTTGTGAAGCGCGTTGCCGGTGCCGCTGGCCTTGAGCGCGGCGTTGTTGGTGAGCGTGCCGTTCTTGAGCACGGCGTTGCCGGTCAGGTCGATCTCGCCGTTGTCGGTCACCGCGCCGCCGGTGATCGTGGCGCCGTTGACGATCAGCGTGCCGTCGGCATCGACGGTAACATTGCCGGAGTTGGCAACGGTCGAGCCCTGGTCGATGGTCAGCGAGCCGTTCGCCAAGACCTCGATCGTGCCGGTAGCGGCATTGGTGATCGTTTCGTTGTGAAGCGCGTTGCCGGTGCCGCTGGCCTTGAGGGTCGCATTGTTCGTCAGCGTGCCGTTCTTGAGCACGGCGTTGCCAGTCAGGTCGATCTCGCCATTATCTGTCACCGTGCCGCCGGTAACGGTGGCGCCGTTGACGATCAGCTTGCCGGTGGCATCGACGGTGACGTTGCCGGAGTTGGCAACAGTCGAGCCCTGATCGATGGTCAGTGCGCCGTTAGCCAGAACCTCGATGATACCGGTGGCAGCGTTGGTGATGGTC
>JAEWBW010000244.1 GCA_023390955.1 Pseudomonadota bacterium | reverse complement strand
CTGATACGCCTTGAGGAAGGCTTCATGTTCCGGCGTCTTGATCGAGTACCAGGGATAGCCGGTGACGATCCAGCCCTCCGGCGTCTCCTCCTTCAGCGGATCGAGATATTCGGGCTCGCCGGTCAGGAACGACACGACCTCACGGCCCTTGAACAGGCCGCGGGTGTTGCCCTCGCGCACGAGCTTGACGAGGTCGGCACCGAAGGTGACGTTGAGGATGGCTTCCGGATTGGCCTGCGCCACCGCCTGCACCACCGGGCCCGCGTCGATCTTGCCCTGCGGCGGCCACTGCTCGTCGACCCACTGGATGTCGGGGCGCTTCTCGGACATCAGCTTCTTGAACACCGACACCGCCGACTGGCCGTACTCGTAGTTCGGCGCGATCGTCGCCCAGCGCTTGGCCGGCAGCTTTGCAGCGGCTTCGACCAGCATCGCCGCCTGCATGTAGTTGGAGGGACGCAGGCGGAACGTGTACTTGTTGCCCTTCGACCAGGTGACGGCGTCCGTCAACGGCTCAGCCGCGAGGAAGAACACCTTCTTCTGGTTGGCGAAGTCGCTGACCGCCAGACCGATGTTGGACAGGAACGTGCCCGCGAGCATCGCGACGCCTTCGCTTGAGACCAGCTCATTCGCCGCGGTCTGCGCGTCGGCCGGCTTGCCGCCATCGTCCTTGGAAATGACAACGAGCTTCTTGCCGTTGATGCCGCCGGCGGCGTTGATCTCTTCCACCGCGAGCTGCCAGCCCTTGCGATAGGGCTCGGTGAAGGCAGGCAACAGCGAGTAGCTGTTGATTTCGCCGATCTTGATATCCTGCGCCGTTGCCGAGCCGGCCATGCCGCCCGCCAGCAACGCGAACGCCGCGCCTACCAGGTAAGTCTTCACACGCATCCCAACCTCCACTTTTTCTGAAAAAAGTTACCGCAGGCCGTCTTCGCCCTTGATTTCCGCAACCGTTAGTCCGCCGACCCGGGGCAGCGGACGCCCGCTGTCGGTGACGGCAACCGCGACCATGATTTCGTTGGCGCGCGGCGCATCGTTGATCTGCACTTCCATCCCGTCGAAATGGCTGCGCACGAAGGCCGCATCCTTGTGACCGAGGGGAATGTCGAGCGTCGTGCCCGGGCCGCTGCGCTTCTTCGACGACGGGATCAGCGCCGCACCCTTGCTCAGCACCTTGCGCACCGGCGCACCCATCTTCGGGTGGAGGATTGCGGCGGCATGCTCCAGCTCGCCGTTCTCGCCGACGGCCGCGGCCTTGCCATAGCTATGTGCCTTCGCGCCGTCGATGCCGAGCGCTGCCACCGCGCGCTTCGACAGGAGGTCGCCGAGCTCCTCGCCGATCGCGATCAACGGCGAGAGATCCTCGACATACTTTCCGGCAAAGGGATTTTCGATCACGGCGATTGCCGCGGCGCGCCGCGTCGGCGGCGACACCTGACGGCCCATCTCCATCTGCGTCTCTTCGACGACGGTGACGATCTTGCGGATGATCGCGCTCATTGTTCAATTCCCTGTTCAGGCATGCACCGCGCTCTCCAGGACGTTCCTGCGCGACCCCTGCCGTTCTACATCCCTGGTGCCGAGGACAAGCATATCACCACAAAGCTGGAGCACGGCACCCTCGATCAGTCCGCGATCGAACAATAGTCGTGCACATTTTGCGCCAGAGTCCAGCGCCATCGTGATTTCATCCTGCGACAATTCACCGACGTTCCGCGTCACGAGACGCGCGCCGAGGTCGCTGTCCGGCTGAATGTCGCTGGCGGGAACACGAAGGATCGTGGGATGTCCGGGCAGATCGACCGCATTGGCGATCACGGTCGCGGCCGCATCCGCGCGCGAGGCCGTCGTGGCGAGCACGGTCACCGCATCGGCAATGCCGAGCGAAAAGCTGCGGCCGTGGCGGCCGCTGGTCGCAATGCCGCGCGCAGCGTCATCGGCCTCGACCGTCATGGTCCGCATCACACCACTGCTGTCGGGTCGGTCCATCAGCCCGATTGTGAAGCGCTCACCCGCGCCGAGATGCAGGGCAATGTCGCCGCCATTGTTCACATAGGCCTGATCCAGCGTCGCGACCTCAAGCATGGCGCCGAGAATTTCCTCGGCGACGCTGCCCGCGACCGCGGCCATCGGCGTGATGAAGCGATCCCAGGCGTAGGGCGTGACGGCCGCATACATGCGACGGGCCACCGGTCCTTCCAGCGAATATGCCGCCGGTAGCGCCGCCCGCCGCAATTCCGGCAGCTCCGCGCAGAGCTCGTCGAGCAGTCCGGTAAAACGCTTGGCTGCGGCGTCATAAGCCGCGCGAACGTTGCGATCGTCTCCCCTCGCCTCGACGATCAGGTCGATCGGACCATCCTGCAAATGCAGCCGCCGGCCATCGGACAGCAACGCGATTTGCGGGAGCCGCGTCATGCGCGCCGTCCCGGAAGCGGATTTTGCCACGGCACCTGGCGGACATCGTCGCCGCCCTGCACCTCGGAAAGCGGCTTGACGTAGTCCATGTGCCCGCCGAGCGCAGCATAATCGGACAGCTTCATCGTGAATTCGATCGGCGCAACCAGCGCAGGCGTCGGCACATAGCCAAAGGCACCGGCCGGCATCTGCGTCACGTCGACCATGTAGGTGATGCCGCCGCCCGGCCAGACATAGACCGGCGCGCCGCCACTGGTGACGCGCGTCAACGCATCCTTGACCGAACGCGTCAGCCGCACCGGGTTGTCGGTCACACCCGCGCGCAGCGAGCCGCCGGCGCCCGCCATGAACAGCACCGTGCACAGCGCCGGCTCGCAATTCTCCTGGATGCGCTCGACCGAGAATTTGAGATCGGCGGGCATCTCGGTCTCGACCGGTGCCAGGGTCTCGTCGAGCACGTAATAGGACGCGTGCTCGCCGGTGGTGGAGACCATCAGCATCGAAAGACCAGCCCTCGCTTCCTTCTTGTCGAACGGACCGAGGATCGACAGCGGGTCAGAGATGTTGGTGCCACCCCACCCGGTGCCGGGATCGGCGACCTGGAAGTAACGGCCGGGCGTCGAGCGCCGTCCCTTCATCTTGATTCCGGTGTCGGCGATGTCGAGCAGCTTTCCGGCCTGGTGCTCACTGAGCACGCCGGTGATGTGATCGTCGACCACGACGACCTCGTCAACCTTGCCATGCCATTGCTTGGCAAACATGCCGATCGTCGCCGAGCCGCAGCCGACGCGCATGCGCTCTTCCTTGACACCGTTGACGATCGGCGGCTGTCCGGCCTGCACGATCACGGTCGCGCCGCCGTCGATGGTGAACTCGACCGGCTTGCAATTGGCGAGATCCATCAGGGTGTCGCAGGTGACGCGGCCTTCCTTCTTGGAGCCGCCGGTCAGGTGATGCACGCCGCCGAGCGACAGCATCTGCGAGCCGTATTCGCTGGTGGTGACATGGCCGACCGCCTCTCCTTGCGCGCGGACGGTCGCGGTCTCCGGGCCGAGATAGCGGTCGGTGTCGATCTTCACCTTGATGCCGCAGTAGGAGAAGATGCCCTCGGTGACGACAGTCACCATGTCGACGCCGTCGACTTCCGCGGAGACGATGAAGGGCGCCGGCTTGTAGTCTGGATAGGTCGTACCCGCACCGATCGCGGTGACGAATGACGAGGGCTCGTGGACGATCTTGCCGTCCCAGTCTTCGCTGCGGCTGAAGGGAACGAGCTTGCCGCCATGCGAGACGGTGCGCTCCAGGAT
>JAEWBW010000239.1 GCA_023390955.1 Pseudomonadota bacterium | reverse complement strand
GGAGATCGATCATTCGGTCGACAGCGGCACCGTTCCGGCGCGCTATCGCAGCTCGGTCCCGAAGCAGTACCAGCAATACATCCCGTTCGATAAGCAGTAATGGCTGGTTGAGGCGCGATGCGATCGTCGCATCGCGCCGTGGCATGCGCGCGTGATCAGCTCACGCGCCTGCGACTTTCTTCAAATGGCTCTGCGCGAAGGTGAGGTACCAGTCCAGGCATCCGGGATTGGCCATGGCGTCGCGGTTGATGACCTTGTCGACGGGCTGGCCGAGCAGCAGCTTCTTGATCGGCAGCTCTTGCTTCTTGCCGGACAGCGTGCGCGGGACCTCCGCCACGGCGAAGATCTCGTCGGGTACGAAGCGGCGCGACAGGCCGGCCTCGACCGCCTTGTTGATCTTGCTCTTCATCGCGGCATCGAAGGTGATGCCGTCGCGCAGCACGACGAACAGCGGCATGTAGCTGTCGCGGCCGAGATATTCGAGATCGACCACCAGCGAGTCCAGCACTTCCGGCAGGGCCTCGATCGCGGAATAGAGCTCGCTGGTGCCCATGCGCAGGCCGTGGCGGTTGATGGTGGCATCGCTCCGTCCATAGATGAGGCAGGAGCCGTCGGTATTGACCTTGAGCCAGTCGCCGTGCCGCCACACCGGTCCGCGCCCGCTGCCGTCGAAATTGTCCGGGAATGTCTCGAAATAGCTGGAGCGATAGCGGGCGTTGCCCGCATCGTTCCAGAAATAGAGCGGCATCGACGGCATCGGCTCGGCACAGACCAGCTCGCCGACCTCGTCGATCACGGCCTGGCCCTGCTCATTGAAGGCTTCGACGGCCGCGCCGAGCAGGCGGCACTGCATCGCGCCGGGCGTCTGCGGCAATTCGCGATTGCCGCCGATGAAGGCGCCAGCGAAATCGGTGCCGCCGGAAATATTGGCCCACCAGATGTCGGCCTGCGCCGCGCTGCCGTTGACTTGCGACAGCGCCGCGAAGCGCTGGTTGAACCAGGCTTGCGTATCGGCACTGAGCGGCGAGCCGGTCGAGCCGAGGCAGCGCAGTCTTGAGAGATCGCCCGCGGCTGCAAGGTCAATCTCCGCCTTGGCGCAGTTGGCGAAGAAGGCGGCGCCTGCGCCGAAGAACGTCGATTTGGACTCCGCCACGAAGCGCCACAGCGTGCCCCAGTCCGGTTTGTCCTTCGGGCCGGCCGGGCTGCCGTCGAAGATGCAGCAGGTGGTGCCGCCAAGGAGCCCGCCGACTTGGCTGTTCCACATGATCCAGCCGGTCGAGCTGTACCAATGGTAGCGTTCGCCGAACGAGTTTGGATGATACGAGCAGCCGGTGTCGTTGTGCAGGCCGAGCAGCGGCAGCGCCACGATGATGATGCCGCCGTGACCGTGCACGATCGGCTTGGGCAGTCCGGTGGTGCCGCTCGAATAGACGATCCAGAGCGGATGATCGAAGGGGAGCCAGTCCGGCTCGAATGCGTCGATCGCGGCGCCCGCGTGGGCGATAACGTCCGAGAGCAAGACGTCCGGCGCCGACGGTGCACCGGCATCGTCGCTGTGAAGGATGAAATGCTGGACGGTCGGCAGCGATTGCCGAAGCTCGTCGATCACGCCACGTCGATCATGCTTGCGGCCGGCATAGGTAACGGCATCGCACGCGATCAGCACTTTTGGCTCGATCTGCTTGAAGCGATCGATCACGGCGGGCGCCGCCATGTCGGGCGCGCAGACGCTCCAGACCGCGCCGATGCTGGCGGCGGCAAGAAACGCGATGATGGTCTCGGGGATATTGGGCAGATAGGCAGCGATCCGGTCGCCCGGCTTCACGCCGTGCTCGCGCAGGTGAAGCGCAAGGGCTGCGGATTTGCGCCGCAACTCGGGCCAAGTCGTCTCAACAAGCTTGCCGTCTTCGCCGCAGCTGACGATCGCCGGCAGGCCCGCCGCGTGGGCGGCATCGACATGCCGGAACACCTGCCGCGCATAGTTGACCTGCGCGCCGCGAAACCAGACGGCACCAGGCATCTTGCGTTCGCTGATGACGGCGTCGAACGGTGTCGGCGATTGCAGGTCGTAATAGTCCCAGATGCTGCGCCAGAAGCCGTCGAGATCGCGCACCGACCACTGCCGCATCTCCTCGTAGCTGTCGAAACTCAGGCCGCGATTGGCCTTCAGCCATTGCCGATAGAGTGCGATCTGCGGGACGTAAGGAGCTGTCATGGTCGGTTCCGACTCGTGTTGGGCAATCGAGCCCTATCATAGCCACACGCCTCGGGGACGGAAGCATTGATGGATTGGGCGAAAGCTGGCGAGTCCAGCCTGATTTCATGATATTGAAGCACAGGGGTGCTGCTATCGATGGTCTCCGTTGTGTCCGCGAAACAAAGCTTGATGATTGGATGAGACGGTTTCTGTCGGGAGCGCTGCCGTTCTACGCGCTGGCTGGACTGGCCATGTGCATGTACCTCGTCCTGTACAAAACGAACCTCTTCGACCTGAACGCCATCGTTCAGGAGGCAACCGGTTCATGGTGGTTTCCGGCCTTCATGTTCGTGTGCGTGCTGCTGGAGGCGGTCTTCCCGTACTTCGGCTATTTTCCCGGGACTGCTCTCATCCTGATGTCGGTGGCGCTCGCCCCGAAGTCCGCGGATGTCTCGGTGTTCATCGTCGCGTGGCTGGCCATCATCGTGGGCGCCGTTCTGAGTTATGCGCAGGCGCGCTTCTTCAGGCCGTTCCTGCAGCGCGTTGCCTCGAAATCGGCGCTGAGCCGATGTGAGTCTCTCTTCGACGCCTACGGTCCCTACGCGCGCATTGCCCTGTTCGTTCATCCCAACGCGTGCGCGATGTATTTCACGGCGCTCGGACTTCTCGGTCGAAGCCTGATGCGAGAGCTCGCTTATCTCTGCGTTGGTGCCGCGGCCGCCGTGGGCATTCTGTTCGTCATCGTGACCAGGCTGGTGACGTCTGTCGGTGCCACCGACGACGGGCAGTTGCAGGTGCTGCTGGCGGCAGGGCTGGTTGCCATCGGGACCCTCGTTGGTCTCTACGCGGCCTGGCGGCCGGCGCGGGCAGCCTGAAGCCGATCCCTCATCGCAGGGGGACAACCCCGATAGCCGTCAGGCTCGGGTGATCGCTGGCAATCTGCAGAGGGACAAATGGTGGGCGCACAAGGGATCGAACCTTGGACCTCTCCCGTGTGAAGGGAACGCTC
>JAEWBW010000194.1 GCA_023390955.1 Pseudomonadota bacterium | reverse complement strand
TGGCCATGGTGCGCCTTAACGTGCCGTCGATCTTCATCTATGGCGGTTCCATCCTGCCAGGCACCTTCCGCGGCCGGCCGGTCACCGTGCAGGACATCTTCGAGGCGGTCGGCAAGCACTCGGTCGGCGAGATGTCGGACGAGGACCTGACGGAGCTCGAGCAGGTGGCCTGTCCCTCCGCTGGCGCCTGCGGAGCCCAGTTCACGGCCAACACCATGGCGACCGTGTCCGAGGCCATCGGCCTTGCGCTGCCGTATTCGGCCGGCGCACCGGCGCCCTATGAAATCCGCGACGCTTTCTGCATGACCGCCGGCGAGCAGGTCATGGAGCTGATCGCCCAAAACCTCCGCCCGCGCGACATCGTCACCCGCAAGGCCCTGGAAAACGCGGCAGCCGTCGTCGCCGCGTCCGGCGGCTCGACCAATGCTGCGCTGCACCTGCCGGCCATCGCGCATGAGTGCGGCATCAAGTTCGACCTGTTCGACGTCGCCGAAATCTTCAAAAAGACACCTTATGTCGCGGATTTGAAGCCGGGCGGCCGTTATGTCGCCAAAGACATGTTTGAAGTAGGTGGCATCCCGCTTCTGATGAAGACGCTGCTCGACAACGGATACCTCCACGGTGACTGCATTACGGTCACCGGTCGAACGATCGCCGAAAACCTCAAGAGCGTGAAATGGAATCCGCACCAGGATGTGGTGCACCCGGCGGACAAGCCGATCACCGTCACGGGCGGTGTGGTGGGTCTGAAGGGCAATCTGGCGCCAGAAGGTGCGATCGTGAAAGGCGCGGGAATGTCCAACCTCAGGTTCACCGGCCCGGCCCGGTGTTTCGACCGTGAGGAAGATGCCTTCGAGGCGGTCCAGAACCGGACCTACAAGGAAGGCGAAGTCATCGTGATCCGTTACGAGGGCCCCAAGGGCGGCCCCGGCATGCGGGAAATGCTCCAGACCACTGCGGCGCTGACCGGGCAGGGCATGGGCGGCAAGATCGCGCTCATCACCGACGGCCGGTTCTCCGGCGCCACCCGCGGCTTCTGCATCGGCCATGTCGGCCCGGAGGCGGCGATCGGCGGCCCGATCGGGCTGCTCGAGGATGGCGACATCATCGAGATCGATGCGGTCGCCGGTACCCTTAACGTAAAATTGAGCGACGCCGAGCTGGCTCAGCGCAAGACCAAATGGACTGCTCGCGCGACTAACCACACGTCGGGCGCGCTCTGGAAATATGCTCAGCAGGTAGGACCGGCAATTGGTGGGGCAGTGACCCATCCCGGTGGCGCGCACGAGAAGCAGTGCTATGCGGACATCTAGGCGTACCATAGTCGCGTTTGTGTTGGGGGCCTCGCTTTTGGCCACCCCGGCGCTCGCCTTTGATGGCGCGCCGGTCAACAAGCAGGACACCGCCATTCCGGTCGTTACCGGGGCGCCGGGCGCAGCCGCTGCGCTGCGCAAGGCTGTGCCGCAGCCCGCGACCACCGAAACATCGTTCTCCGCGCTGCAATACGCCGCCGAAGGTGGCCATCCGATTGCGCAGTGGAAGCTCGGCCGCATGTACGCCAATGGCGACGGTGTGGCCCAGGACGACCTGCGCGCCTTCGAATATTTCAGCCGGCTCGTGAATGCCCATGCGACCGACAGCCCCGCGACACCGCAGGCGCCGGTCGTGGCCAACGCCTTCGTCGCGCTCGGCCGCTACTATCTCGCCGGCATCCCGAACTCGAAGGTCAAGGCGGACCGCGAGCGGGCGCGCGACATGTTCTCCTATGCCGCGTCCTATTTCGGCAATGCGGACGCGCAGTACGATCTCGCCCGGTTGTATCTGAATACCCCGGACGGCTCCCGCGAAGCCTTCACGCAGGGCGCGCGCTGGCTGCGGCTGTCCGCCGAGAAGGGCCAGCACGAGGCGCAGGCGCTGCTCGGTCAGATGCTGTTCAACGGCGACCGCGTGCCGCGGCAGGCCGCGCGTGGCCTGATGTGGCTGACGCTCGCGCGTGACAGCGCGGGCAGCGACGAGAGCTGGATCAAGGAAGGCTACAACCGCGCCTTCGCGAAGGCCTCCGACGACGACCGCGCCATGTGCCTGCAGATGCTGGAACAGTGGGTGGCTGGCCGCCGCGAGTAATACTGGTCTGAGGCGGCCTCACGCCGCCTCGAGATCCAGATCCGCCCAGACCGGCACATGGTCCGAGGGCTTTTCCCAGCCGCGCACATAGCTGTCGATGCCGACATTGGCGAGCCGGTCGCTCGCCTGCGGCGACATCAGCAAATGGTCGATGCGCAGGCCGTGGTTCTTCTGCCAGGCCCCCGCCTGGTAATCCCAGAACGTGTAGAGGTTCGGCTCGTCGGTGACGGCGCGCAAGGCGTCGGTGAGACCGAGGCCGAGCAGGGACTGGAAGCTCTCGCGCGTCTCGGTCTTGAACAGCGCGTCCCCGGTCCAGGCGGCCGGATTGTGGACGTCGCGGGCATGCGGAATGACGTTGAAGTCGCCTGCGAGGATCAGCGGCTCCTCGGTCTTAAGGCGCTCCTTCGAGTACTCAAGAAGCCGCTGCATCCATTTGAGCTTGTAGGGATATTTCTCGGTGCCGACCGGGTTGCCGTTGGGCAGATAGAGGCAGGCGATCCGCAGCACGCCGCGCTTGAGCGGCACCACGCCTTCGAGGAAGCGGGCATGCGCGTCCTCGTCGTCACCGGCCAAGCCCGACTTGGTCTCGTCGAACGGCAGCTTTGAGAGCAGCGCCACGCCGTTGAACGTTTTCTGCCCGTGAGTGACGACGTTGTAGCCGAGCGCCTCGATCTCCAGCCGCGGAAAGGCTTCATCGACGCACTTGATCTCCTGCAGGCAGACGATGTCCGGCGAGCATTCCTTCAGCCAGGTCTGCAAATGTTCGATCCGCTGCCGAACCGAGTTCACGTTCCAGGTGGCAATGCGGATCGGCATGGGCGGGTACTCCGGTCGGGGCCCCGTTAGAACAAACTGCAAACGCCGCCGTCAAGGACGGCCCACGGACCGGCACAAAATCTCCAAAGAAATTAACCCGGCTTAAGCGCGCCTTGGCCAAGGATGGTCAAAAGGTTACGCGGATGGGATGGCTGAAAAATTCGTCCAGACAGGCTGAGCCGCAAAGCGGCCTGATCGGGGCGTTCCTGTACTGGCTCGGCGGTCTCGCGATCGAGGACGGCCTCACCGCCGATCTCAGCGAGCGCGAGGCCCGGCGCATCCGCGCCAAGCAGATCGACGCGGTCATGCGGCAGATTCCCGTGACCATGGCCGTAACCATGCTCAATGTCGGGATTGTGCTGATCCTGTTCTGGGGCAGGGGCTGGGATGGATTCCTCACCGCCTGGGCGCTGACGCTTGCGACCGTCGCGTCGCTCGCCGTGCTGGCGTGGCGGCGCTTCCACAGGAAGCCGCCGCAGGAAGCCTCGGTCCGCGCCGGATGGCGGATGATGCGGCAGGCGTTCTTCGTCGCCGCGATCTGGGGCCTGCTGCCGCTGGTGATGTTCAGCCGCGTCGAGCCGACCAGCCAGCTGATCCTGGCCTGCTTGATGGTCGGGATGATCTCGGGTGGCGCCATCACGCTCTCCACCTTTCCGCGCGCCGGGCTGACTTATCTGGCGACCATCACGCTCGCCTGCGCCGGCGCGCTGCTGACCTGCGGCGCCGGACCCTATCTCGTCACCGCGGTGTTCCTGCTGCTGTTCGCGTTCTTCATGGCGCGCAACGTCGTCACCCAGGGCAATCTGTTTCTCGGCAATCTCAAGGCCCGGATGGAGACGGAGCGGCAGACCGAGATCATCTCGCTGCTGCTGAAGGAATTCCAGGAGAACGCCAGCGACTGGCTGTGGCAGACCGATGCCGACGGGCATCTGACCGACGTGCCCGAGCGTTTCGCCGCCGTGGCCCAGATTCCGCTGCCGCTGCTGAAGGGCGCGCATGTCGCCGACGTGCTCGACATGCTCTGCCCCGAGGATACGACGACGGCCTACAACATCGTCGGCCTGATGGAGCAGGGCGAGCCGTTGCACGAGATCAGCCTCAAGGTGGTCGCGGGCGGCGAGGCGCGGTTGTGGTCGCTGACCGCAAAGCCGTCACACGACCGCGACGGACACTTCCTGGGTTATCGCGGCTTCGGCCGCGACGTCACCGAGCGCTGGCGCGCAGAGAAGGCGGAAGCCGAAAGCCGCGCCAAGTCGGATTTCCTGGCGGTGATGAGCCACGAGATCCGCACGCCTATGAATGGTGTGCTCGGGCTTGCCAGCATGCTGCTGGAGACGCGGCTCGATCCGGAGCAGCGCGAGGCCGTCACCACGATCCATGAGTCCGGCGACAATCTGCAGCGCATCCTCAACGACATCCTCGATCTCTCCAAGCTCGAGGCCGGACGTTTCGAATTCGAGGCGATCGACTTCTCGCCGCAGAACCTGGCCGAGACGGTCGCCAGCGTCGCCCGCGCCAGCGCCAAGGCCAAGGGCCTCGCGGTCAAGGTCGCACTCGATCCCAACCTGCCGACGGCGCTGCGCGGCGACGTCGCGCGCATCCGTCAGGTTCTGCTCAACCTAGCTTCCAACGCGGTGAAGTTCACCGATAGCGGCGAGGTGACGATCGCGGCCACCTGTCAGTCCAAGCGCGACATGCTGGCAACCGTCGAATTCACCGTGACCGACAGCGGCATCGGCATCGCGGCCGACAAGGTCGAGAAACTGTTCTCGGATTTCGCGCAGGCCGACGCCTCGATCAGCCGCCGCTTCGGCGGCACCGGACTTGGGCTCGCGATCTCCCGCCGCATCATCGAACAGATGGGCGGCACGATCGGCGTCACCTCGACGCAAGGCGAGGGCTCGACCTTCCGCTTCATGCTGGTGCTGCCCTGGAGTCAGGCGCTGGTCTCGGACCAGGACGCCGGCCGCGACGAGGCCGACGAGCTCAAGACCCGTATCGCGGCCCTCGACCGGCCCTTGCGCGTGCTGGTCGCCGAGGACGATACGGTCAACCGCATGGTCGTCACCAAGATGCTCGGCCAATTCGATATTGAATTGCGCGTGGTGGGCGACGGCGTCGAGGCGGTTCAGGCCGTCGCGGATGGCGACTTCGATGTCGTGCTGATGGACGTGCGCATGCCGGAGATGGACGGTCTCACCGCGACGCGCGCGATCCGCGCGCCCGGCGGCCGCTTCGAGGCGCTGCCTATCATCGCGCTCACGGCCAATGCCTTCCCGGAGGACGTCAAGATCTGCCGCGAAGCGGGGATGTCGGATTTCCTGCCAAAGCCGTTGCGCAAGCCCGCGCTGGCGGCCGCCTTGCTGCGTGCGCTGGACGGCCACGTCGCAGCAGATGCAGATGATGCGCCGCCGCTTCAGCCGGGATTGATGCCCGCCGAAGTCGACTGGACCGACGAAGAACGCCAGATCACCGGCGCGTAAGCGTCAGATCGAGAAGCTGGTGCCGCAGCCGCAGGATGCGGTGGCGTTGGGATTGTTGACGCGGAACGAGGCGCCGATCAGATCGTCGACGAAGTCGACCTCCGATCCCTCAAGGAACGGCTGCGACGCGGAGTCCACCAGCACCACGGCATTGGCCTGCTCGATCACGAGATCGTCGTCGGTGCGGTCGCGGTCGATGTCGAACTTGTACTGGAAGCCGGAGCAGCCGCCGCCCTCGACCGAGATGCGCAGCATCGCGCCTGTGCCTTCGCCCTTGAGGATTTCCCCAATGCGGCGGGCGGCACGGTCACTGATGGTAACGGCAGTCGTCATGGCTCGTCTCCGATAGGCCCGCGGTCATACCAAGTTCACTTGCCTAGTTCACTTGCCCAATTCATTTGGTATCCCGCGTCCGGCATAGTTAAGTGCAAGGATACGCAGAATCAAATGGATAGGGACTAAATTCGTCGTGTCCGTCGGAATGGCTGCCCCCTGTGCGCCCTATGCCTGCGATCCCGATCGCAGCCGCGGCCGGCTGGTCGCGGAGCCTCCGAGCCGGACCCGCAGTCCGTTCCGGCGGGATTGCGACCGGGTGATCCATTCCACCGCGTTCCGCCGCCTCAAGCACAAGACCCAGGTCTTCGTGTTCCATGAGGGCGACCATTATCGCACCCGGCTGACCCATTCGCTGGAAGTTGCCCAAGTCGCCCGTGCGCTCGCCCGGCAGCTCGGGCTCGACGAGGATTTGACGGAGACGCTGGCGCTGGCCCATGACCTCGGCCATCCACCGTTCGGCCACGCCGGCGAGCGGGCGCTCGATGCCTGCCTCAGCGATTTCGGCGGCTTCGACCACAATGCCCAGACCTTGCGCATCGTCACCGCCGGCGAGCATCGCTATCCCGATTTCGATGGCCTCAACCTGACCTGGGAATCGCTCGAGGGCATCGTCAAGCACAACGGCCCGCTGACCGACCGCAGCGGCGCCCCGGTCGGACGCTACCTGGAGCAGGGCGTGCCCGCCGGCATCGCCGGTTACATGACGACCTACGATCTGGAGCTCTGGAGTTTTGCGTCGCTGGAAGCGCAGGTCGCCGCGATCGCCGACGACATTGCCTATGACGCCCATGACATCGATGACGGGCTGCGGGCGGGCCTGTTCCGGGTCGACGATCTCAAGGTGATCCCGCTGATGGCCGAGATCATCGCCGAGATCGGCGCGCATTATCCGGCCCTGGATGAGGACCGGCGCGGCGCCGAGCTGGTCCGCGAATTGATCTCGCATCTGATCGGCGCGGTGTTCACCGAGGCGCAGGCGCAGCTCGCAGCAATCAGGCCGCAATCGGCCCAGGACGTGCGCCAGCAGCGCCAGGCCATGATCGGTTTCCCGCCCGCCATGGCGAAGCAGGAGGCGGCGATCAAGGCGTTCCTGTACCAGCACATGTACCGTCACAAGCGGGTGATGCGGATCATGGGTGAGGCGGAGCAGATTCTGTTCGACCTGTTCGCAAAATACCTGCAATCGCCGGGCGAATTGCCGCCGGAATGGCTGGCCGGCTCGGAGAACGACAGCAAGGCGGACAGGGCGCGCCGGATCGGCCATTTCATCGCGGGGATGACCGACCGTTTCGCACTCACCGAGCACCAGCGGCTTTTTGACTTGACCCCGGATTTGCGTTAGGCGGCGGCCATGGCCGACACATCCTCATCCCTGCACCTTTTCGCTGACGTGCTCGCGCGCGTGCATGCCGTGTGCCGCACGCTCGCGGCGGAAGCCAATTGGCCGGAGGGGATCGATTTCTCGCGCGTGGTGGTCGAGCCGCCGCGCGATGCCACCCATGGCGACATGGCGACCAACGCCGCGATGGTGCTGGCGAAAGAGGCAAAGGCCAAGCCGCGCGACCTCGCCGAGCAGATCGCGGCAAAGCTGCGCGCCGACGCCCTGATCGCGAAGGTCGACGTCGCCGGCCCCGGCTTCATCAATTTGACACTCGAGCCGTCCGCCTGGGCGGAGGCGCTGCGTACGGTGCTGCGCGACGGCATCGATTACGGCCGGGTCCGTGGCGGTCCGAAGGTCAACGTCGAATACGTCTCGGCCAATCCGACCGGCCCGATGCATGTCGGCCATTGCCGTGGCGCTGTGTTCGGCGACGCGCTGGCAAGCCTGCTCGATTTTGCCGGGCACGACGTCACGCGCGAATACTACATCAACGACGCCGGCGCGCAGGTCGACGTGCTCGCGCGCTCGGCATTCCTCAGGTATCGCGAAGCGCTCGGCGAGGACATCGGCGCTATCCCCGAGGGGCTCTATCCCGGCGACTATCTGAAGCCGGTCGGCGAAGCCCTGGCCAAGGAACACGGCGACAGTCTGCGTGCGAAGAGCGAGGCTGAATGGCTGCCGGTCGTGCGGGCCAAGGCCATCGCCATGATGATGGACGAGATCAAGGGCGATCTCGGCGCGCTGAACATCCATCACGACGTGTTCTTCTCGGAGCGGTCCCTGATCGAGGGTGGCAACAACAAGGTTGCCGAGACCATCGACTTCCTGAAGGCCAAGGGCGACATCTACGAGGGCCGTCTGCCGCCGCCGAAGGGCGCGCCGGTCGAGGACTGGGAGGATCGCGAGCAGCTGCTGTTCAAGGCGACCGCCTACGGCGACGACGTCGATCGTCCGCTGATCAAGTCGGATAACAGCTACACCTACTTCGCCTCCGACATCGCCTACCACAAGAACAAGTTCGATCGCGGCTTCGCCGATCTGATCGACGTGTGGGGCGCCGACCATGGCGGCTACATCAAGCGGATGCAGGCCGCGGTGAAGGCCGTGACCGCCGGCAAGGCCGCGCTCGACGTCAAGATCGTCCAGCTCGTGAAGCTCCTGCGCAACGGCGAGCCGGTCAAAATGTCGAAGCGCTCCGGGGACTTCGTCACCTTGCGTGAGGTGGTGGATGAAGTCGGCCGGGATGCCGTGCGCTTCATGATGCTGTACCGCAAGAACGACGCGGTGCTCGATTTCGACCTCGCCAAGGTCATCGAGCAGTCGCGCGACAACCCGGTATTCTACGTGCAGTACGGCCACGCCCGCGGCCACTCTATCTTCCGCAATGCCCGCGCCGAGGTATTCCCGGACCTGCCGCAGGACGACTCAGCACGCATCGCCTGGCTGCAGGATTCGGCCGTCGAGCGGCTGTCGGACCCCGTGGAACTTGATTTGCTGCGGCGGCTCGCAATTTTTCCGCGGACCGTGGAGGCGGCTGCCATTGCGCACGAGCCGCACCGAATTGCCTTTTATCTCTATGAATTAGCCAGCGAATTTCATGCACTTTGGACGAAGGGGCGCGATCTGCCCTATTTACGCTTCATTATCAATAATGATGCAGAGCTTACCAAGGCGCGACTGGCAATGGTCCAGGGCGTCGTCTCAGTCCTGGCATCGGGCCTCGCCATCCTCGGCGTCCATGCTCCGGACGAGATGCGGTAGTTTGGGGCTACCGAAGGGGTTTCGAGGGGGCTAACCGGCAGAAGGCCGGCTCGCTTAGGCAATGCGACTTGGTTGAAAGCCTTGTGGCTGAGAGCTGCGGCGTGTCTCGCAGCTTTCCCGAAGGGGACGCATCATTACGATGGCCGATCGATATCAGGACAGAGTGTATCCTTCCGATGACCACGGTCGCGGTGGCGGCCAGTATGGCAAGTCGGACGGGGATCCCTTGGCCGAACTCGCGCGCCTGATCGGACAGACCGATCCGTTTGCAGCTCAAGGTCAGGGGCAGGGACGGCCTGCACCTCAGGCACCCGAACATTATCAGCCGCAAGACCATGCTCAGCATGGCTACGCCCAGCAAAACTACGCCCAGCAAGACTACGCACCGCAGGATTACGCGCCGCAGGGCTATGAAGACAATTACCAGGAGCCCGCACCTGCGCAGCCCGGACCGCCGTCCTGGATGCGCCGGGCCAATGTGACGCCGCAGTCGGCTCCGGTTCAGCAGGATTACCCAGTGAATTCCGTTCATCCGTTGCAGCGCTATGCGACGCAGGAGGCCGACTACCGTCAGCCGCAAGCCCGTTCCGAGCAGGCCTATTCTGAACCGGCCTATCCTGAGCAGGGCTATCAGCAGCAGGCCTATGCGGATCAGGCCTATTCCGATCAGGCGTATCAGCAACCGCACGTGCCTGCCGATCCGTCGCGCTATGACGACGCGCTCTATGGCCAGCTCGAGTCGGGCGCGCAGAATTTTCAGCGCGATCCCGCCTATCCGGACGATCCCTACGCCTATCAGAGCGACTATCCCGAGGACGAGCTCGACAACGAGCCGCCGAAGAAGAAGCGCGGCGGCCTGATGACGGTCGCTGCGATCCTCGCGCTGGCCGTGGTCGGCACCGGAGCCGCCTTCGCCTACAAGACCTATCTGGGGTCACCGCGCAGCGGCGAGCCGCCGATCATCAAGGCCGACAACACGCCGACCAAGATCGTGCCGGCGCCGGGCGATGCGTCGTCCAAGGTGCCCGATCGCATGGCGACCGGTGACGGCAGCGAGAAGATCGTGCCGCGCGAGGAAGCGCCAATGGATCCGGCCGCCCGGGCAGGCGGACCGCGCGTCGTTTTCCCGCCGCTCAACCAGAATGCCAATCCGCCGTCGGTCGCGAGCGTGACGCCGTCGGCCGTGCCGCCGCCCGTTGCCGGTCCCGTGCCGAACAACGGAACGATGCCGAACAACGAGCCGCGCAAGATCAGGACGCTGGCAGTGAAGGGTGACGACGCCACGCCGCCGCCGGGCGCAGCGCCATCGGCTGCCAAGCAGAGCGCCGCGCCGAAGCCTGTGACCGCAGCACCGACGCCGCCGGCTGCACCACGTAATCCGCCGAGCTCGGCCAATGCCAGCGCCAACCAGCCGCTCTCGCTCGCGCCGCAGGGTGCGCCGGAGCCGGCTGCGCCGCCGACCCGGATGGCTGCGACCAATCCGACGCAGATCGCGCCGAGCCCTGCGCCCGAAAGCGGTGGCGGCGGCTTCATGGTCTCGATTTCGTCGCAGGACAGCGAGGCGGCAGCCAAGGAATCGTTCCGCGTGACGCAGGGCAAGTACCCGTCGGTGCTCGGTTCGCGCTCGCCCGTGGTCCACCGCGCGACGCTCGCCAATGGCAAGGTCACCTACCGCGCCATGGTTGGGCCGTACCGGACGCGCCAGGAAGCCACCCAGTTCTGTTCCGAGCTGAAGGCGGCCGGCGGGCAGTGCTTTATCCCGTAGTATTATCTGCCGATTCCTTGACCCCCTAGCGGGGGGCGTTTAATCGGCGATCATGAGCATGCGGGCCTTCATTACCGGGGTATCCGGAACGGATTTGACCGCCGCCGAGCGGACGTTCATCCGTGCCGAACGCCCATGGGGGTTCATTCTCTTCAAGCGGAACATCGATACCCCCGCCCAAGTCACCTCACTCGTTCGGGAATTGCGCGACCTGGTTGGTCGTGCGGACGCCCCGGTCCTGATAGATCAGGAGGGCGGGCGGGTGCAGCGGCTGGGACCGCCGCATTGGCCGGTCTATCCGCCCGGTGCCGTGTTCTCGACTCTCTACGACATTGATTCGCAGCTTGGGCTGACCGCAGCCCGCCTCAGCGCGCGCCTGATCGCGGCGGACCTCGCCGATCTTGGCATCGACGTGGACTGCCTGCCGCTGGCGGACGTGCCCGTCGCGGGCGCAGATGGCGTGATCGGCAACCGTGCCTATGGAACCGAACCCGCCAAGGTCGCGGCGATTGCCCGCGCAGTGACGGATGGTCTGGAACAGGGTGGGGTGCTTCCGGTGTTGAAGCATATCCCCGGCCACGGACGGGCGACGGCGGACACCCATTTCAAGCTGCCCACCGTCGATACTGGCCGAGACGAGCTGACGCGAACCGACTTCGCGGCGTTCAAGCCGCTGGCAGATCTGCCGATGGCGATGACTGCACATGTTGTGTTTAGCGCCTTTGACCCCGCCCATCCGGCGACGACATCTGCGACAATGATCGAGCAGGTGATTCGCGGCGCAATCGGGTTCCAAGGTTTGTTGATGAGTGATGACGTCTCGATGAACGCGCTGGCAGGGACCATCGCCGAGCGCACCAAGGCCATCGTTGCGGCCGGCTGCGACATGGTCCTGCATTGCAATGGGAATATCGATGAGATGCGCGAGGTCGTGAGCCACACGCCCGAGCTGACGGGCAAGGCCTTGGAGCGGGCCGATCGGGCGCTTGCCGCGCGCCGGTCGCCGCAGCCGCTCGACCGCGTAGCCGCCCGAGCTGAACTCGACGCATTGATCGCAAAAGCGAACACGGCATCCGCATGACCGCAGAAATCCTATCGTTTGAAACCGGGCGGCCCGCAGAGCTCGCCGAGGATGAACCGGCGCTGGTCGTCGACGTCGAGGGCTATGAAGGCCCGCTCGATTTGTTGCTCGCGCTCGCGCGCAACCAGAAGGTCGATCTCGCCAAGATTTCGATCCTGGCTCTGGCCGACCAGTATCTCCACTTCATCGAAGCCGCGCGAAAGATCCGGCTGGAGCTTGCCGCCGACTATCTCGTCATGGCGGCCTGGCTTGCCTTCCTGAAATCGCGCCTGCTGCTGCCGGAGCCGCCGACAGCGGAAGGTCCGAGCGCCGAAGAGATGGCGAACGCGCTCGCCAACCGTCTGCGCCGGCTCGAGGCCATTCGCGAAGCCGCCAACCGGCTGATGAACAGGCAGCAATTGCTGCGTGACATCTTTCCACGCGGCGAGCCCGAGCGGATTGCCGAGATCAAGCATCCGAAATACACGGCAACGCTGTACGATTTGCTGACCGCCTATGCCACCCAGCGCCAGTCGCGCGTGCTGGCGAGCGTGCATCTTGCGCGCCGCACGGTGTGGTCGCTCGCCGAAGCGCGCGCCTCTCTGGAGCGGCTGGTCGGCAGCATCACCGAATCCGACGATTGGGGCTCGCTCGACGACTATCTGCTCCGCTACGTCGCCGATCCGTCGCAGCGCGCGACGGTGTTTGCCTCGAGCTTTGCCGCAGCTCTCGAGCTGGTGCGGGAAGGCCAACTGGAATTGAACCAGAAAGAGGCGTTTGCACCGCTCTATTTCCGTAAGGGGCGGCATAAACCGGTGCCAGACGCAGCTCCTGCGCCTGACGCGCCGGTTGGTTAGTTGCGAGAAGGAGAAGCTGCCATGGCAAGCCTGGCTGAAGTGCGGATGGAAGAGGCCGAGCCGATGGACAACGAACCGCAGGCACGTCCCGAGGAGCTGAGGCTTCTCGAAGCGCTGCTGTTTGCCTCGAACGAGCCGCTGGATACCGCGACCCTTGGCAAGCGCCTGCCGGAAGGCGTCGACGTGAAGGCCGCGCTGGAGCAGCTCCAAGCTGAATACGCCAGCCGCGGCGTCAATCTCGTGCGCGTCGCCAACAAATGGACATTCCGCACGGCCGGCGACCTCGCCTGGCTGATGACCCGGGAGAGCACCGAGACCCGCCGCCTGTCGCGCGCGGCCATCGAGGTGCTGTCGATCATCGCCTATCACCAGCCGGTGACGCGGGCCGAGATCGAGGAGATCCGCGGCGTCATCACCTCGAAGGGCACCCTCGACGTGTTGCTGGAGACCGGCTGGATCAAGCCGCGCGGCCGGCGCAAGACGCCGGGCCGTCCGCTGACCTTCGGAACCACCGAGGCCTTCCTGTCACAATTCACGCTGGAACAGCTTGGCGACCTGCCTGGACTGGACGAGCTGAAGGGCACGGGCCTGCTGGATTCGCGCCTGCCGACCGGATTCAGCGTGCCGTCGCCGTCGGATGACCCCGCGCTGCGCGAGGACGAGGATCCGCTGGAACCGGGCGAGGACCTCGATCTGGCCCTGGCGCCTGCCGTCGAGCCGGAGACCTCGGAAGGTGGCGGCGAGGGCGGCTCCGAGGAGTGACGTCCCGGCCGCTCACGGCCCCCTGCGACCAGTTAACGCTAGCCGGATTGCGTAGTGCCAACAGCGAATTGGCACCGCGTTGGTCCTTGTTTTTGACACCTGCGGAGCCTAGGTTTCGGTAAAGATCGGCCGGGTCCCGGCCATGCGTGTTTGGAGGGTTGCAGGATGGGTTCGCTTAGCATTTGGCACTGGATCTTGGTGATCGCAGTCGTCCTGCTGCTGTTCGGCCGCGGCAAGATTTCGGATCTGATGGGCGACGTGGCGCAGGGCATCAAGGCCTTCAAGAAGGGCATGCAAGAGGACGACAAGGTCGCCGACAAGGCTGAGCCGTCGAAGTCCATCGAGCACAATGCTGCACCGACCGCCGCACGGTCCGACGTCGGCAGCAAGGCCGTCTGAGCCAAGGAGAAGGCTGGCACCAGCGGCCCCGATCCTGAAAGCAAAGGATTGGGCCGGTTGCGGCTGGCCTGAACGGAAGACCTCATGTTCGACATCGGGTGGAGTGAACTGGTCCTGATCGGGGTCGTGGCCCTGATCGCCATCGGCCCGAAGGAATTACCGGGCGTGCTGCGCACGGTCGGACAATGGATGGGCAAGGCCCGCAAGATGGCCTCCGAATTCCAGGGCCAGTTTCAGGAAGCCATGCGCGAGGCCGAGATGGCCGACCTCAAGAAGAGCTTCGACGAGGTCAAGGAAGCCGCCACCGGTTTTGCCGGCAACAATCTGATGACCTCGCTGCAGAAGGATGTCAGCGACTCCCTGCGCATCGATGCGCTGGACAAGCCGGCCGAGACCTCCTCCACCGACACCTCCACCACCGCAGCGATCGAGCCGCCGGCGAGCCCGACCACGCCGGAAGCGCCGACGCCCGCCACCTTTGTCGAGGCTGAAACCCACGCCGCAGCCAGCGAGCCGCTCGCCATCACCCGTGAGTTCGAGCAGCAGGCCCAGGTCACGCAGGACACTGCGCCCTCCGAGGCGCTCAAGGACGTCAAAGCGTCATGAGCGACGCCGATATCGAGGCCAGCAAAGCCCCGCTGATGGACCACCTGATCGAGCTGCGTTCGCGGCTGATCAAGGCGCTGCTTGGCTTTGGCATCGCGTTCATCTTCTGCTTCTTCTTCGCCAAGCAGATCTACAACGTGCTGGTCTGGCCGTTCGTGTGGGTCGCCGGTCCCGAGAATTCGAAGTTCATCTACACCGCGCTGCTGGAATATTTCATCACCCAGCTCAAGCTCGCGCTGTTCGGCGCGGGCTTCATCTCGTTCCCGATCGTCGCCACGCAGATCTACAAGTTCGTCGCGCCCGGTCTCTACAAGCACGAGAAGCAGGCCTTCCTTCCGTATCTGGTCGCGACCCCGTTCTTCTTCGTGCTGGGCGCGGCGCTGGTCTATTTCGTCGTGCTGCCGATGCTGATCCGTTTCTCGCTCGGCATGCAGCAGACCGGCAGCGACGAGACCGCGCAGATCCAGTTGCTGCCGAAGGTCGGCGAATATTTGTCGCTGATGATGTCGCTGATCTTCGCCTTCGGCATCGCCTTCCAGCTTCCGGTGATCCTGACGCTGCTCGGCCGCATCGGCATCCTCACCGCCAAGACGCTGCGGGAAAAGCGGCGCTATTTCATCGTGATCGCCTTCGTCATCGCTGCCGTGCTGACGCCGCCCGACGTGCTCAGCCAGTGCTCGCTGGCGATTCCCCTGATGGCGCTCTACGAGGGCTCGATCATCGCAGTGTCGATCGTCGAGAAGAAGGCTGCGGCCTCGTCGGCCTCGAGCAGCGACGCCTCGTCCAGCGCCAATCCCGCCGAGTAGGCCTCTCGTAGAATCACCGGCGCCTCTGGAATACTGGATCACCCGCTTTCGCGGGTGGTGCCAGAGTGCTAGGGGAATCGCGCCAATCCAGGACCATCGCCATGCACGACATCAAATCGATCCGCGACAATCCGCAAGCCTTTGACGACGCGCTCGCGCGCCGGGGCCTGAAGCCGTTGTCGGCGTCGCTGCTGGCGATCGACGAGAAGCGCCGTGCGGCGATCCTGGCCTCCGAGCAGGCCCAGGCGCGTCGCAACGCGGCCTCGAAGGAAATCGGCGATGCCAAGAAGGCGAAG
Organism: Pseudomonadota bacterium; assembly: GCA_023390955.1. Lineage (GTDB taxonomy): Bacteria > Pseudomonadota > Alphaproteobacteria > Rhizobiales > Xanthobacteraceae > Bradyrhizobium. The sequence goes on along the minus strand of JAEWBW010000194.1, from coordinate 14,607 downwards.
GACGAGGCGCGCGCGGCCAAGCTGATGGCCGAGGTCACCGAGCTGAAGACCTCGATGCCGCAGCTCGAAGCCGCCGCGAAGGCCGCCGACGAGGAGCTCGCAAAGGAGCTGTCCGCGATCCCGAACCTGCCGCTCGGCGAGGTGCCCGATGGCGTCGACGAGCACGGCAATGTGCAGCATCACGTCTTCGGTAACAGGCGCAACTACGCGTTCACGACCAAGCCGCATGACGATCTCGGCGCTGCGCTCGGCGACATGGATTTCGAAGCGGCGGCAAAACTTTCAGGCGCGCGCTTCGTCGTGCTGAAGCGGGGGCTTGCGCGGCTCGAGCGCGCGCTCGGCCAGTTCATGCTGAACCTGCACGTCGACGAGCACGGCTACACCGAGATCAATCCGCCGCTGCTGGTGCGCAACGAGATCATGTTCGGCACCGGGCAGTTGCCGAAGTTCGAGGACGACCAGTTCTGGGCGATCAAGGGCGAGTTGCTCGCCGAGCCTGATCATGAGCGGCTGCGCACCGAGCGTCTCGGCATCATTCCGACCGCCGAGGTGTCGCTCACCAATCTCGCCCGCGAGTCCATTCTCGACGAAAAGCAACTGCCGATGCGGCTCACCGCCCTGACGCCGTGCTTTCGCGCGGAGGCCGGCGCTGCCGGACGCGACACGCGCGGCATGATCCGCCAGCACCAGTTCACCAAGGTGGAGCTGGTTTCGATCACGACGCCGGAGACCAGCAAGGACGAGCACGAGCGCATGCTTGCCTGCGCCGAGGAGGTATTGCGCCGGCTCGATCTGCACTACCGCGTCATGACGCTGTGCACCGGAGACATGGGTTTCTCGTCGCAGAAGACCTACGACATCGAGGTCTGGATGCCGGGCCAGGGCGACGGCGGAGCGTTCCGCGAAATCTCCAGCTGCTCGGTCTGCGGCGATTTCCAGGCCCGGCGCATGGACGCGCGCTCGCGCGGGCCCGATGGCAAGCCGCGTTTCGTGCACACGCTGAACGGCTCCGGCACCGCGCTTGGCCGCGCGCTGATCGCCGTGATGGAGACCTACCAGCAGGAGGACGGCTCGATCGCGGTCCCCGACGTGCTGCAACCCTACATGGGCGGGCTGAAGGTGATCGGGCGCGAATAGCCTACCTTCGTCGCCATAGGCGGTTGCGGAGATCGGACGGGCGGTTATCCTGCACCGTCCGAAAGCTCCAACGATCGTCCATGGCCCTGCACCGCGACATCTACTGGATCGGCAGACAATGGGCGGTGACCGGCCTCGGGATCCAGGCCGTCGACCAGCGCCTGCGCGGCGTGCTCGATATCGAGATCGCCCGCCTCTGGGACGATGATTTCGTGCAGAGCCGGCGCGGCAAGCCCGGCCTCAACCTCGCGGATTTCGATCAGGCGCTGGCGGTGGCCCGCACGCGGTATCCGCGTGAGCGGCGGGCGACGATCGATCTGCCGCTGGAGCTGCTGGTTGCGGAGGAGGCGGAGCTGCCCGCGCCGCCGGTTCCACCGGCGCTGGCCCTTCGCGCGGAAGGACGCCTCGCACGATTTCTGCCGCAGTGGCGGATTCGGCGCTGACGGGTATTTTCCCGCGGTTTGCCTGACCGGCCATCACCGGATAAGACGGCCGCAGCATTTTCCCTGCGAGAATCGACCTGTCCCATGCGCATCCTCTGCACCAATGACGACGGCATCCACGCTCCCGGCCTGCAGGTCGTTGAGGAGATCGCACGCGCGCTCTCCGACGATGTCTGGGTGGTTGCTCCCGAGCTCGACCAGTCCGGCGTATCGCATTCGCTGTCGCTGAACGATCCGCTGCGGCTGCGCGAAGTCGGTCCGCGGCACTTTGCCGTGCGCGGCACACCGACCGACTGCGTCATCATGGGCGCACGCCACATCCTCGGCGCGACGATGCCGGACCTCGTGCTGTCGGGTGTCAACAAGGGCCGCAATGTTGCCGAGGACGTGGTCTATTCCGGCACCATCGCGGGCGCGCTGGAAGGCACCATTCTGGGCCTGCCGTCATTTGCGCTGTCGCAGGAGTTCAGCATCGACACCCGCGATCGTCCGCTCTGGGACACCGCGCGAAAGTTCGGTCCGGACATCATCCGCAAGGTCATGGCCGCGGGCATTCCCAAGAACACAGTGGTCAATGTCAATTTTCCGGCCTGCGCCCCGGAAGAGGTCGCGGGCATTCGTGTCGCTCGGCAGGGCAAGCGCAATCTCGGCTTCCTCAAGATCGACGAGCGCCGCGACGGCCGCGGCAACCCGTACTACTGGGTCGGCTTCGAGCGCACCGCGATGATGGATATGCCTGCCGAGGGCACCGACCTCGCGGCGCTCAGGGAGCGCTACGTCTCCGTGACGCCGCTCAGGCTCGATCGCACCGACGAGGCATTCTCGGCGGCGCTCGGCGATATCCTGAAGTAGGAAGGCTAGCTGCCGCGCAGCGCGGTTTCGATGGTCCGGCCGAGCGCGTCGAGCTGAAACGGCTTTTGCAGCGCCGGGCGGTCGCGATACTGCTCGGGCAGGCCGGAGGAACCATAGCCGGTCGCGAAGATGAACGGTCGGCCCTTGGCCTTGATCACGTCGGCGACCGGCGAAATCACCTTGCCGTTGACGTTGACGTCGAGGATGGCGAAGTCGAATTCCGTGGACTCGGCGAGCCGCATGGCCTCGGCAATGTCGCCGGCTTCGGCCGCGACCTTGTAGCCAAGCTCTTCGAGCATGTCCGCGACCATCATCCTGATCATCACCTCGTCTTCAACGAGGAATACAGAACCGCCCGGAGGCCGTGTCGCAGTCATCCCTGAGTCCTTGCCCGTCCTCTGAAACGTTCGCAGATTACCCCAAACGACGCAATGCGCGTTTGGACGAACCATCACGAGGATATGGCCGACATCGCTCGCGAGCCGCAAGCAGATTGTGGTCAGCTACACAGACCTCAGGCTATCATGGGTTCCTGCGCCGGAACAAGAATCCTGAGGTCCGAGAGTTCCTTACGACCGCCTTGCGACGCACATAAGTTAAGTCCGACAGGATCGATACGGCGAAACCGAACGGCCATGATTTCCAATCCTCCTCCACCCGAAAAGATGATGTTCCAGCTCACGCTGCGGCGTCGCGGGATCAGCGACCAGGCGGTGCTGCGCACCATGGAGGAGGTGCCGCGCGACCAGTTCGTCGACCAGGCCGACCGCGAGGACGCCTATCGGGACAGCGCGCTGCCGATCGCCTGCGGTCAGACCATCAGCCAGCCCTTCGTGGTCGCCTACATGACCGAGCAACTGCAGCTGCAGAAGCACCATCGGGTGCTCGAGATCGGCGCCGGCTCCGGCTACCAGGCCGCGGTGCTGGCGAAGCTGGCCGGGCAGGTCCTGACGGTCGAGCGGTACCGCAAGCTGGCCGACGCGGCGCGCGCGCGGCTCGAGAAGCTCGGCTGTCACAATGTCGAGGTGATGCTGGGCGACGGGCTCGACCTGCCTCCCAATATCGGGCCGTTCGACCGGATCATCGTCACCGCCGCGATGGAGAAAATCCCGGACAATCTGATCGAGCGTCTGGAGACCGGCGGCGTCCTGATCGCCCCCGTTGGCCCTCATCAGGGGGTGCAAACCCTGATCCGGCTGACCCGCAGCGAGGCCGGGATCGAGCGCCGGGACCTCGTCGACGTCCGCTTCGTCCCGGCGCTGCCGGGCGTTGCGCGTGAGCTGTAGAAATTACGGATCGGATGCGCCGCCAACGTCTTATGGGGAGGGTTAAGCCGTTATTTACTCGGGCCGTGTTTACTTAATTCGATAGTGTGTTGCGTACGAGTGAGTAACCATGTCCGGTGTCGTCGAGTTGCTTTACTCGCGCCGCGTGCCGCAAGTCGCGGTGCTGGCGCTGATGTCCGTCGCCTTTGCAGGCTGCAGCGCCGACATGTCGTCGCGCCTTTCGCAATCGAACTTCTCAAACCCGTTTTCCCAGGAGGCCACTGGCGCGGTGCAGCAGGCACCGCCGCAGCAGCAGCGTGAGCTGCCGCAATATGCGCGGCCGCAGACGCAGCCTGGTTATTATCAGTCCCAGCCCCTGCCGCCGCCCGCGGTCGCCGCACCTCAGACCTATCCGGTCGCCGGTGGTGGCGTGTCCGGAGGCGGGCGCGGGGTAGGCTCCTACGCGCCGCCCCCGGCGCAGCCGCGCCTCGAGACCACGGCCACCGTGCCACCGCGCTCCGTCGCCGCTGCTCAGCCGGCCGGTGGAACCAAGATCATCGTCGGGACCAGTGACACGCTCGAGGTGCTCGCCAAGCGCTATCACGTGACGCCGCAGGCGATCCTCGCTGCCAACGGCTACAAGGGCCCGCGCGCGCTGTCGCCCGGTCAACAGCTGATCATCCCGCATCCGGCGACCGCCGCTGCACCGGCGCCTGCGCCTGCAATGGCTCCCGTTGCTGCCGCGCCCGCAATGGCACCGGCTGCCAAGCCGGTCGCGGTCATGGCTGCGCCCGCGAGCTCTCACTTCGTCAACCGAGGCGATACGCTCGCCAGCATCGCCCGCAAGAACCACATCTCGTCGGCTGAGCTTGCCCGTGCCAACGGCCTCGATCCCGCGGCAAAGCTCAAGCTCGGCACCAAGCTGACCGTGCCGGGTGCAAAGACCGCCGCCGTCGCCACTCCGCCGGTTGCCGCCGCGCCTGTCGCCGCTGCCCAGCCCGCTGCTGCTGTCGCAACCGTGCCTGCCACCAAGGTCGCCGCTGCAGCGATGCCGCAGCAGAGCGTTCGCATGGCGCAGGCGACCACCAATGTCGAAGAGAAGGCTGTCGAGACTCCGGTCAAGGCGGCGGAAGCCACCGGCGCGCTGCCGACCTTCCGCTGGCCGGTCCGCGGCAAGGTGATCACGAGCTACGGCGCCAAGACCAACGGCAAGTCCAATGACGGCATCAATCTCGCGGTGCCCGAGGGTACGCCGGTCAAGGCGGCGGAAGACGGCGTCGTTGCCTATTCGGGCAACGAGCTGAAGGGTTACGGCAACCTGATCCTGGTGCGGCACTCCAACGGCTACGTCACCGCTTATGCCCATGCGAGTGAGCTGATGGTGAAGCGCGGCGATAGCATCAAGCGCGGCCAGATCATTGCCAAGTCGGGTCAATCCGGTGAGGTGGCGTCGCCGCAGCTCCACTTCGAGATCCGGAAGGGCGCGAGCCCGGTTGACCCGCTTCAGTTCCTGAATGGGGCGTGAGGCAAAAGCAGCCTCCGCATGAAATCTGTGATCGCCCGGCTTGTCCGGGCGATTTTGTTTTCAAGCGACAATTATTGTTGAGCCGATAAGCGGCGGCGTACTGGATTCCCCGCTTTCGCGGGGAATGACAATTGTCGATGTGGCTGGCTACTTCGTCGCCAGCTTCACGCCGAGCCGGCCGGCCAGCTCCTGCACGAACTGCCAGGCGACGCGCCCCGAGCGGGAGCCGCGGGTGGTCGACCATTCCAGCGCCTCGCGCTCCAGCGCTTCGTCGTCAGCCTTGATGCCGAAATGGCTGCAATAGCCGCGCACCATGGCGAGGTATTCGTCCTGGCTGCAGCGATGGAAGCCGAGCCACAGGCCGAAGCGATCCGACAGCGAGACCTTTTCCTCGACCGCTTCGCCCGGATTGATCGCGGTCGAGCGCTCGTTCTCGATCATGTCGCGCGCCAGCAGATGACGGCGATTGGAGGTGGCGTAGAGGATGACGTTGTCGGGCCGGCCCTCGATGCCGCCTTCGAGCACGGCCTTGAGCGATTTGTAGGACGCGTCATTGCCGTCGAACGAGAGGTCGTCGATGAACACGATGAAGTGGAAGCTGGTATCGCGCAGCTTCTCCATCAGCATCGGCAGCGTCTCGATGTCCTCGCGATGGATCTCGATCAGCTTGAGCTTGTCGGCGGGCTTGCGATCCGCGTTGATGGTGGCATGCGCGGCCTTGACCAGCGACGATTTGCCCATGCCGCGCGCGCCCCAGAGCAACGCGTTGTTGGCAGGCAGGCCGCTGGCGAAGCGCTCGGTGTTCTCGATCAGGATGTCGCGCATCCGGTCGATTCCCTTGAGCAGGAAGAGGTCGACTCGGCTCACCCGTGGCACTGCCGAGAGGCGGCCGTCAGGGTGCCAGACATAGGCATCCGCACGGGTGAACGATTCGGGCGCCGGACGGGCCGGAGCCTGGGCCTTGAGGTGGGCCGCGATGGTCTCCAGCGCTGCCACGATGCGCGCCTGGGAGGCGTCGCCGGCGGTCGCCGTGGGGCGTTTTGCCGCGAGCCGGGCGGGCTTTGGGGCAGGGGTCTTTGCGGCCTTACGGCCCTGTGTTTTGCTTGGTTTTCTGGGCATGTCCGAAGTTCCTGAGAACGCAGCCTTATCGGGCCTGACGGCGCGCCGCAAGGTGGCCAGATCGACGGTCTGGCAGCGTTGCAATTGGGGCGGTGGTCGCTATAGTCCGCGCGAAATTTGACCGAACCGGTCGCCCCCAGGGCGGGCCTGGCCGGCTTCCCCCCGTTTTCACGAGGATCGTCTGAAATGCTGATTACCCCTGCGTATGCCCAGGCTGCGGGCGCTGGTGACACCAACAGCATGTTGATGTCGCTGCTGCCGTTCGCGCTGATCTTCGTGATCATGTACTTCCTGATCCTCCGGCCGCAGCAGAAGAAGGTGCGGGACCACGCCGACCTCGTGAAGAACATCCGCCGCGGCGACACCGTCGTGACCTCGGGCGGGCTCGTCGGCAAGGTCACCAAGGTGGTCGACGACGACCAGATCGAGTTCGAGATTTCCGACGGCGTCCGCGTGCGTCAGATGCGGCAGATGATCTCCGGCGTCCGCGCCAAGGGCGAGCCGGCCAAGGAATCAAAAGAAAGCGCCAAGGACGAGTCGGCGAGCTGACGGCTCGCACGTGGCTCACAGTCCCCTGATCTGACAGGTTCAATCGATGCTGTATTTCACGCGGTGGAAGGCGCTGGGGATCATCCTCACGGCGCTGATCGTGTGCCTTTTCGCGGTCCCGAACTTCTTCCCCGAGTCGCAGGTCAAGACCTGGCCGGCCTGGGCGCAGCGCCGCATCGTGCTTGGCCTCGACCTGCAGGGCGGCTCCTATTTGCTGCTCGAAGTCGACTCCAACTACGTCAAGAAGGAGAAGCTCGACCAGGTCCGCGACGACGTGCGTCGCACCCTGCGCGAGAACAAGATCGGTTACACCGGCCTGTCCTCGAAGGGCGATGCCGTCGAGGTCCGCGTCAAGGACACGGATCTGCAGACCTCGCTCGCGAAGCTTCGTGAGCTGTCCCAGCCTCTGGGTGGGCTGCTCGGCTCCAATGGCCAACGCAGCCTCGAAGTGACCGATGCAGGCGGCGGGCTGATCCGCCTGACCGTGCCGCAGGCCGCAATCACCGAGCGCGTGCGCCAGACCATCGAGCAGTCGATCCAGATCGTCGAGCGCCGCGTCAACCAGCTCGGCACCGTCGAACCCGTGATCCAGCGCCAGGGCACCGACCGCATCCTGGTTCAGGTCCCGGGCCTGCAGGATCCGACACGCCTGAAGGAGCTGCTCGGCAAGACGGCGAAGATGGAATTCCGGATGGTCGACGCTTCGGTGTCGCCCGACCAGGCGCAGCGGGGCAGCTTGCCGGCCGATGACGAGCTGCTGATGAGCGCCAGCGCGCCCAAGCAGCCCTACGTTATCAAGAAGCAGGTGCTTGTGTCCGGCGGCGATCTCACCGATGCGCAGCCCGGCTTCGACCAGCGTACCAGCGAACCGATCGTCAGCTTCAAGTTCAACACCTCGGGTGCGCGCAAGTTCGCGCAGGCGACCCAGGAAAATGTCGGCCTGCCGTTTGCCATCGTGCTCGACAACGAGGTGATCTCGGCGCCCGTCATTCGCGAGCCGATCACCGGCGGACAGGGTCAGATCTCCGGCAGCTTCACCGTGCAGGCCGCCAACGATCTCGCCATTCTGCTGCGCGCCGGCGCCTTGCCGGCGCCGTTGACGGTCATCGAGGAGCGCACCGTCGGTCCGGGCCTCGGCCAGGACTCGATCGAGAAGGGCGAACTCGCGGCATATGTCGGCTCGATCCTCGTCATCGTGTTCATGCTGCTGACCTACCGCCTGTTCGGCGTGTTCGCCAACATCGCGGTGGCCATCAACGTTGCCATGATCTTCGGGCTGCTGTCGCTTCTCAACGCCACGCTGACGCTGCCGGGCATCGCCGGCATCGTGCTCACGGTCGGCATCGCGGTCGACTCCAACGTGCTGATCTACGAGCGCATCCGCGAGGAACTGCGCGGCGGCCGCAACGCGATCTCGGCGATCGATGCCGGCTTCAAGCGAGCGCTTGCGACCATTCTCGATTCCAACATCACCACCTTCATTGCCGCGGCTGTGCTGTTCTACATCGGCACCGGCCCGGTGCGCGGCTTCGCCGTGACGCTCGGCATCGGCATCATCACAACGGTTTTCACCGCCTTCACGATGACCCGGCTGATCGTTGCCGGGTGGGTGCGGTGGAAGCGGCCGCAAAGCGTGCCGATCTAGGAGCTTGGCGTGACTACTCATACCGTTCTCATCGGGCTCGGCGTCCTCATTGCCATCCTCACCGTGGTCGCGGCGATGGGATGGCTGCCGTCCCTGCGCATCGTCCCTGACGACACGCATTTCGATTTCACGCGCTTTCGCCGCATCAGCTTCCCGATCTCGGCGGCGCTGTCGATCGTGGCGATCACGCTGTTCTTCACCCACGGCCTGAATTTCGGCATCGACTTTCGCGGTGGCACGCTGCTGGAAGTGAAGTCGAAATCCGGCGCCGCTGATATCGCCGCGATGCGAACCAAGCTCGATGCGCTGCATCTGGGCGAAGTGCAGCTGCAGCAGTTCGGCGGGCCTGAAAACGTCCTGATCCGCGTTGCGGAGCAGCCGGGCGGCGATGCCGCCCAGCAGGAGGCGGTTCAGAAGGTGCGCGGCTCGCTTGGCGATTCCGTCGAGTATCAGCGCGTCGAGGTCGTCGGTCCCCGTGTGTCCGGCGAACTCCTGGCCTTCGGCATGCTCGGCCTGATGCTCGCGATCATCGCGATCCTGGTCTATCTCTGGTTCCGTTTCGAATGGCAGTTCGCGCTTGGCGCCATGATCGCCAACGTGCACGACATCGTGCTCACGATCGGCTTCATGTCGATCAGCCAGGTCGACTTCGACCTGACGAGTATCGCGGCGCTGCTGACCATTCTCGGCTACTCGCTGAACGACACCGTCGTCATCTACGACCGAATCCGCGAAATGCTGCGGCGCTACAAGAAGATGCCGATGCCGCAGCTCCTCAACGAGTCCATCAACTCGACGCTGTCGCGTTCGATCATCACCCACGTCACGGTGACGCTGGCCTTGCTCGCGCTGCTGCTGTTCGGCGGCCACGCCATCCACAGCTTCACCGCGGTCATGATGTTCGGCGTGGTGCTGGTCGGCACCTACACCTCGATCTTCATCGCGGCGCCGATCCTGATCTATCTCGGCGTCGGCGAGCACCGCGAGGACGCTCCGGATACGGCGCCGGCCAAGAAGAATCGGCCGTGACACCCGAACTGCTTGCCCTCGCATGAGTTTGCGAGGGCAGTAGCTCCATTCGGACGACCCCCATGGCCGGCGATCCCAACGCTCCCCATTTTCCCCGCTCGGCGCCGATCGACGCCTATGGCAAGGGCGGCTTTGCCTTTGCCGGCATGTCGCATCGCGGCTCGCTGCTGTGTCTGCCGGACGCGATCTGGGCCTGGGACGTCACCGATCCCGCGACGATCGACCGCTATTCGCTGGAGCGGGTGTTTGCTGCCGCCAACAGCATCGATACGCTGCTGATCGGGACCGGAACCGGGATCTGGCTGCCGCCGCCGAATTTGCGCGCGGCGCTGAAGGCGGTGAGGGTGGTGCTGGACACGATGCAGACCGGGCCGGCCGTTCGTACCTACAACATCATGATGGGCGAGCGGCGACGCGTCGCGGCTGCGCTGATCGCCGTGCCATGAGCGCTCCGCTGGCTTCCGCTGATGATGCGGCCTTCTGCGCCGATCTCGTGCGCAGCCATGATTTCGCCCGCTACGCCTCGACCCTGTTCGTGCCGGCGGTCCAGCGCCGCGCGCTGCTCGCGCTCTATGCCTTCAATGTCGAGATCGTCCGTGTCCGCGATCAGGTGACCCAGCCGATGCCAGGGGAAATCCGCCTGCAATGGTGGACCGACATGCTGGCCGGCCTCGTCCTTGGCAGCGCCGAGGGCAATCCGGTCGCGGCCGAACTGCTGCTCGCGATCCGCAACTACGAGCTTCCCGTCGAGCCGTTGTCGCGGCTGGTCGAGGAGCATCAGTTCGATCTCTACAACGATCCGATGCCGACCATCGAAGCGCTGGAAGGCTATCTCAGCGGGACCAACTCGGCATTGTTTGCGCTTGCCGCCCGGATTGGCGGTGGACCGGCATCGGCGCTCGATCACCCGGCACGCCATGCGGGCCTCGCACAGGGGATGGTGCAGGTTATCGCCAGCCTGCCGCGCGATGCCGCGCGGCGGCAGCTCTTCGTTCCGCAGCAACTGCTGGAGGGCCACACAGCTGCCATCGAGGAGTTGTTCTCCGGCCGGGAGGCGCCCGGACTACGGACGGCGGTGGATCAGTTGGCAGATGAGGCGCGCAAGCATCTTGCAACGGCTTTCTCCCTGCTGGCCGAGGTTCCGCCGGACGCGAAGACGATGTTCCTTCCGCTGGCGCTTGTCCGCCGCGATCTGAAGCGCCTTGCGCGCGCCGACCGCGACCTGTTCATGTCTCAGCCCGTGTCGCGGCTGGGCACGCTGTGGACGCTCTGGCGGGCCTCACGCGCACGGGAATTTACCAAATAGGCCCGTCATATCGCCGCCACAGGCCAAATGCCCTATACTGGCCCATGGCCGAAATCGCTGACATCACATCGCACGAAATATCTGAGCCGGCAGTCGATCTGGCCGGCCTGCCGGTGACGCTCGCCGATCTGCACGCCGCAGCCGATGTCATTCGCGGGGCCGTCGTCGAGACGCCCTGCAATTACAGCCGAACGCTCAGCGCCATCTGCGGCTGCGATCTCTGGCTCAAATTCGAAAATCTGCAATTCACCTCCTCGTTCAAGGAGCGTGGCGCGCTCAACCGGCTGACAGCGCTGTCGGATGAAGAGCGGCAACGCGGCGTCGTTGCGATGTCGGCGGGCAACCATGCCCAGGGCGTCGCCTATCACGCAAGGCGCCTCGGCATCCCCGCAGCCATCGTGATGCCCGTGGGCACGCCGATGGTGAAGATCGAGAACACCAGGCACCATGGCGCCGAGGTGATCGTCACCGGCACGACGCTGGAAGAAGCCGCCGCGGCCGCGCGTGCGCATGGCGAGGCGCACGGCATGATCTTCGTCCATCCCTATGACGATCCGCTCGTCATCGCGGGGCAGGGCACGGTCGGGCTCGAAATGCTGAGGGCGGTACCGGAGCTGGATACGCTTGTGGTCCCGATCGGTGGCGGCGGTCTGATCAGCGGCATCGCGATCGCCGCGAAGTCGATGAAGCCATCGGTGCGCATCCTTGGTGTCGAGGCCTGGCTCTATCCGTCGATGTACAACGCGATCCACGAGGGCAATCTGCCGGCCCGCGGCGACACGCTGGCCGAAGGCATTGCGGTCAAGTCGCCGGGGAAGATGACGACAGAGATCGTCCGCCGGCTGGTCGATGACATCGCGCTGGTCAATGAGGCCGAGCTCGAGCGCGCCGTCGCAACCCTGATCTCGATCGAGAAGACGGTGGTGGAGGGCGCGGGCGCCGCCGGGCTTGCTGCCATCATGTCCGATCCGACGCGCTTCGCCGGCCAGAAGGTCGGCCTCGTTCTGAGCGGCGGCAATATCGACACGCGCCTGATCGCCTCGGTCCTGACCCGCGAGCTCGCGCGCGAAGGCCGGCTCACCCAGCTCTCCATCGACATTCCCGACCGCCCCGGACAGCTGGCTGCGGTCGCTGCTCTGCTCGCGGAAGCCGGCGCCAACATCATCGAGGTCTCGCATCAGCGGACTTTTTCGGACCTGCCGGCCAAGGCGACGCTGCTTCAGCTCGTGATCGAGACCCGTGACAGCGCGCATCTCGACGAGGTCATTGCAAGGCTCGGCGCCTCCGGACTGACCCCGCGCGGCACGTGAGGCCCTCAACCGAAAAGGATTTGTGATGGTCGCGAAGAACACGATCTGTCTCTGGTTCGACAAGGACGCCGAAGCCGCCGCGCGCTTCTATGCCGAGACGTTTCCCGACAGTCGCGTCACGGCCGTGCACCGGGCTCCCAGCGACTATCCATCCGGCAAGGCCGGTGACGTGCTCACGGTCGAGTTCACCGTGGCAGGCGTCGCCTGTCTCGGGCTCAACGGCGGTCCAATCTTCAAGCACACCGAAGCGTTCTCATTCCAGATCGCCACGGACGACCAGGCAGAGACCGACCGCTACTGGAATGCGATTATCGGCAATGGTGGGCAGGAGAGTGCATGCGGCTGGTGCAAGGACAAATGGGGCCTGTCCTGGCAGGTCACCCCGCGCGTGCTGACCGAGGCGCTGGCGGCCGGCGGTGACGAGGCCAAGCGCGCGTTCGAAGCGATGATGGGGATGACGAAGATCGACGTCGCCGCGATCGAGGCGGCCCGCCGCGGCTGAGCCCTCTCGCCTCAGATGCAGAGGCCGAGCAGCTTGATGTGGCAGCCGCCGGATTTCGGCTTGCTGGCAGGCGCCTCGCGCTTCACGGCGACGACAGGCTCCTTGTCCTTGTCTTTCTTGCCCTTGCCCGGCTTCGGCTCGTAATCGCCCGCGATCACCATGGCCCAATAGGTGCGCTTGCCGCTGGCGGTCTTGGCGCTCGCGATCCCGACGCGGGAGGCGTTGTGCAGGAGCAGGTTCTTGCGATGGCCGGAGGAGTCGATCCACTGGCCGAGCGTCTTTTCAAAGCCGTCATAGCCGTAGGCGATGTTCTCGGCGGCGCGGCCTGCACCCGCCGGCGCGACGCGGCGATTGAAGGGGCCGAGGGCATCGTGGCTGAGATCGTCCTTCGCCGCCATCGCGCGGGCCTGATCCATCGCGATGCGGTCGAGGGTCGCATCGCGCACGACACGGCCTTCGCCGTGCTTCTGACGGAAGCTCGAGATCTGGTCGGACGGGGAGTCCGCGGCCGCGACAGGCGCGGCCAGCAGCACAAGACCTGCGATCAGCAGGGCCGCACCGCGCCTCATTGTCCCGCTAGCGTTCATTGGTCCCCAAGCCCGAGTGATCCCCGGCTTCTCCACCGGCATTGTGGACGCTTCAAGGCGCGGCACAGCCAGCGTTCTAGCTGGTGGGCAGGTCCGCCTCGAAGTTGAAGCGATCGCGCAGGTTCTTGCGCTGCTCCAGGATGTCCTTGAGGAATGCGCGATCCTGGTCGTTCTTCATCATCGGCTCGATCAGGTCGAGCTGATTCATCGCAACCAGTTGCAGGATTTCGGTGCGCGGTTTGCCGCTCGCATCGCGCGGCAGCGCATGCACGATCTGGATGTGCTCCGGCGGCTTCGGCCCCTTGGCGGCCGAGAGCTCGTTATGAAGCTCTTTCTCGAGCGCACTCTGGTCGGCCTCAACGAAGGCGTAAAGCCCGACGCCGGTCCGACGGTCGGCAAAGGCGACGATGGCGGTATCGCGCACGGCCGGATTCTTGCGGATCAGCGCGCTCAGCACCGGCGCATCGTTGACCAAGCGGCGGCCGCCGCCCTCGCGATCGGTGAAATTGAACACGCCACGGGTGATGGCGCGGTAGACCTTCTTGCCGGTGGCAAGCCACAGGCTGGCAATGAAGGACTTCTTGGCGAGAATCTTTCGCTCCCGCGCCGTCAGCGCCTCCGGTGCGTAGGAGCGCTTGTGCTTGAGCATGTGCCGCAGATCCTCATAGGCGAGGATGCGGTAGAAGCGGCCGCGCCGCTTGAAGCAGATCGCGAGCTGGAAGTCCGTGACATAGGCGCGACCGTCGCGGCCGACCAGCCAGTTCTGCTCCTTGGCGAGGTCGTTGTGGCAGATGCCGGCGCGGCGCAGGCGATGCAGCGTCGCCTTGGCGGAGCGGAAATAGGCGACGTCGCCGTGCGGCTTGGCCAGATGCAGCGCTACGCCATCGACGAAGCCGCGAACCAGCGCGCGCCTGCCGCCCCACAGCAATTCAGGACCGACATTGAGCCCCTTGGCCAGCGTCAGCGCGTGCTTCTCGCGCGCGAACAGATGGCGGGCGAGCAGGAACGACCACCACGGCACTTCGTCGAGCCGCCGCAACACGGCGTCGACCTCGCCGCTGTCGCTGCGGAAGCGTCCGCGCTCGACGACCGAGAACACGTCGCGCTTGAGCAGCACGCCCTCGGTCCAGCGCGCCGCCAGCATGGCGGTGTCGTTTTTGGGGAGGCTCATGAAGGGCTCACGCCGCCGCGGCAAGGCGCAGGTGATCGGCGATCCAGCGATCGAGATCGGCGAGCGCGCGTGCGCTCATGGCCTGCTTCTTGGCGACTGTCTTCTCGTTGCCGCGCAGCCGCGTGCCGTCCGGTTTCTTGGTCGGCACGGCCGCGAGCGGTGGAAAC
>JAEWBW010000158.1 GCA_023390955.1 Pseudomonadota bacterium | reverse complement strand
GCGCCGAGCCAATCGCGAAACGCCTGAAGACTCTCGGGCAGTTCGGCGACGGGTTCGGGTTGGGTTTCAACAACGGGGGCAGGCGGCGGAGGCGTCTCTCCAGCACCCAGCCACGGGCGCGCGCGATCCTCTATCGCGATATCGACGCCTGCCTCGATCCACCAGCTCAATACGCTGGCAGCCTCGGCCGCGGTCATGCGGTCGTGGTCCCCACCCATGACGCGGATTCTCACCGGCATTGACGGCGCGGTCAAGGAAAAGGCAGGGCAGGGGCAGGCGAAGCGACGCCACGCCGCGATGAGAGGATCAATGAGCGAACGCGAGTCGATGCAGTATGACGTGGTGATCGTCGGCGCGGGGCCCGCCGGGCTGACCGCCGCGATCCGCCTGAAGCAGCTTGCCAATGAGAAGGGGCGCGACCTCAGCGTCTGCATCCTCGAGAAGGGTAGCGAAGTTGGCGCTCACATTCTCTCGGGCGCGGTGATCGATCCGCGGGCGCTCGACGAGCTGATCCCTGACTGGAAGGACAAGGGGTCTCCGCTGACCGTTCCAGTGACTGAGAACCATCACTGGGTGCTCTCGAAGACCGGCAAGTTCGGGATGCCCGAATTCCTCATGCCGCCCTTCATGCACAACAAGGGGACGTACACGCTCAGCCTCGGCAATTTCTGTCGCTGGCTCGCTGGCCAGGCGGAAGAGCTTGGCGTCGAGATCTTTCCCGGTTTCCCCGCCGCCGAAGTGCTGTTCAACGACGATGGCTCGGTTAAGGGCGTTGCGACTGGCGACATGGGCATCGCTCGCGATGGCTCACACCGCGCCGACTACCAGCCGGGCATGGAGCTGCACGCCAAGTACACCTTCTTCGCTGAAGGCGCTCGCGGGTCGCTGACCAAGGAGCTGGTGCGGATTTTCGACCTTCGCGGGAAATCCGGGCCTCAGGTTTATGGCCTTGGCGTCAAGGAGTTGTGGGAGGTTCCTGCCGACAAGCATAAGCCCGGGCGGGTCATCCATACGCAAGGCTGGCCGCTTGAGGACGCATGGGGTGGTGGCTTCCTCTACCACCAGGAAAACGGGCAGGTCGCGCTCGGCTTCGTCGTCGCGCTGGATTATTCCAACCCGTATTTGTCGCCGTTCGAGGAATTCCAGCGCTGGAAAACCCATCCTGCGATCCGCGCGGAGATCGAGGGCGGACGCCGGGTCTCCTACGGCGCACGTGCGATCAACGAAGGCGGGTGGCAGGCCATTCCCGAGCTCGTCTTCCCGGGTGGAGCGCTGATCGGTTGCTCGGCGGGCTTTGTGAACGTCCCGCGGATCAAGGGCACTCACACGGCGATGAAGTCGGCGATGCTGGCCGCGGAAGCTGCGTTCGAGGCGATCGCCGCCGATCGTCAGTTCGACCGGCTCGATGCCTATCCGCCGGCGCTGCGCTCAAGCTGGGTGGAGAAGGAACTGCGCAAGGTCCGAAACGCCCAGCCTGCAGTCTCCCGCTGGGGCGGTGTCTTCGGCACGCTTTATGCCGGTTTCGACATGTGGTTGAACCAGCTTGGCATCGGCTTGCCGTGGACGCTGAAGCACCACGCCGACAACACGACGCTGAAGCGCAAGGAGCATGTCCGGAAGATCGATTACCCGAAGCCGGACGGCGTGCTGACCTTCGACCGGCTGACCTCGGTATTCATCTCGAACACCAACCATGAGGAAGACCAGCCCGTTCATCTGACGCTCAAGGATGCGTCCATACCGGTCGAGGTCAATCTCGCCGAATATGATGGACCGGAGCAACGTTATTGCCCCGCCGGAGTCTATGAATTCGTTGAGGAAACGGACGGAAGGCCGCGGCTGCAGATCAATGCCCAGAATTGCGTCCACTGCAAAACCTGCGACATCAAGGACCCGACCCAGAACATCAACTGGGTCACGCCAGAGGGCGGTGGAGGACCGAATTATCCCAACATGTAAGTCACTGCTCGCGAGCGCTGCTCTCGTCGCTCTGTTCGTTCCCGCAGCAGCAGGCGCTGCAAGCCCGAGGGTCGACCCGGCGCGCGTTTATCTGCAGGCGCGGGCGGCATCGATCAGCGGCAATTATGCGCAGTCGGCGGAAATGCTGTCGCGTCTGGTCGATGAGAACGCGGCAAGTCCGACCATTGCTCGCCAGGCTGTGCTCGAAGCGATCAGCGCCGGCGACATGAGGCTCGCACTGCGCATGGCGAAAGACCTGCCTGCGCAGTCAGCGCCGATCGAAGCGCGCATGTTGCAGGTCGCCGAGCAGCTTCGCACCCGCAATCCGGAACGGGCGCTGCCCTTGCTTCAGGGCGGGTCGGATTCGGGCGAGCTTCTGTTCCTGAGGCCGTTCGTCGAAGCGTGGATCCACGCCGACCGGAAAGATCTGAGCCGCTCGCTCGCCGCACTTGGCAACATGCCGTCGAGCAGCCTGCTGGCATCGCTGGCGCCGGAGCATCGCGCGCTGATCCTGCTGCGCTTCGGCAGGGCCGCGGAAGCGGAGCCATTCGCCAAGCAGGCGTTGGAGAAAGCGGGCGGTCGTGAGCAGCGGCTTCGCCTTGCCTTCGCCGACGGCTTCCTCAAGGCCGGCGACAGGACTCGTGCCCTGGCGATGGTCGACGGCCTAGGGAACGACCTGGCGCGATCGCGTCTTCGCATCCAGCAGGGCCGCCCGACGGGGATGGCCATCGACAATTCGCGCATGGCCTATTCCGAGGTCCTGCTTGCATTGGCTCTCGAGCTCAATCGTTTACGCAATCGCGAAATGCCGATCTCGCTCGCGCAGATCGCGCGTTACGCAGCGCCCGACAACAGTGCGGCGACAGCGGCGCTCGGCATCCTCCTTCAGTCGCGAGACCGCACGCCGGAAGCGCTTGCGGTTCTCCGTTCGATCAATGCCAACGATCCGTTTGCACCCCAGGCGCTGGATTCCGAAGTGCGGGCCCTGGTCAGCATCAAGCGAGGCCCGGAAGCGCTCGCGATCGCGCAGCGCGCCGCCAGTTCGCCGGGCGCCGACGCGAGCGATTTTTCGCGGCTCGGCGACGTCCTGTCGGAATTGAAGCGCTATGACGAAGCTGCTGCTGCATACGGGCGAGCGCTGGCGCTGTCGCCCTCGGCGACACCGACCGAGCGTTGGCCGCTTCTTTTGCTTCAGGCGAGCGCGCTGGAAGACGCCAATCGCTGGCCGGAATCGCGTCAGGCGCTGGGAGCGGCGCTGGCGCTTGCGCCGAACGAGCCGCTGATCCTCAATTTCCTGGGCTATGCGAAGCTGGAACGCGGCGAGGATCTCGACGCAGCGGAAGCGATGATCCGAAAAGCGAGTGAGCTCGATCCGGACAATGCGTCGATCACCGATTCGCTTGGCTGGGCGCTTTTCAAGCGCGGTCGGACCAGGGAAGCGGTCGAGATCCTGACCAAGGCGGCGAAGGGCGATCCGGCCCAAGCGGAGATCCATGAGCACCTTGGCGATGCGCTGTACAAGGCAGGCAACCGGTTCGAGGCGCGCTATGCCTGGCAAGCGGCGCTGGTCACGGCGGACGACGAAATTGCCGGACGCGTGAAGGCCAAGATCGAGGCCGGGCTGACCCCCGCGACCGCCGCACCCTGATGGAGTTCGTTGAGCCGGCCCCGGCCAAGCTCAACCTCGCGCTCCACGTGCGCGGCAAGCTGCCCGACGGGCGGCATGCGATCGAGACGATCTTCGCGTTCTGCACCGATGGGGACAAGCTGGCGGTCAGTGCGGCTGACGATTTGACGCTTGATGTGACCGGGCCGTTTGCGGGTGAATTAGGCTCCGCCGACGATAATCTCGTCGTGCGAGGGGCGCGGTTGCTCAAAGAGCGGACGGGAGTGGAGCAGGGTGCGGCGCTGACCCTGACCAAATTCCTGCCGGTCGCGTCCGGAATTGGCGGCGGGTCGGCCGATGCAGCTGCCGCACTTCGGCTGCTGACTCGGTTCTGGAAGCTCAATCCTTCGATCGCCCAGGAGATTGCACCGGAGCTCGGGTCTGACGTCCCGGCGTGTTTGCTCAGCATGACCGCACGAGGCGAGGGGGCCGGGGACGAACTGCAACTGGTCGATGCGGGTGTCAGCGGATCGCCGGTCCTGCTGATCAACCCTCGCGTCGAGGTCTCCACGCGCGAAGTCTTCGGGCGCTGGGACGGCGATGACAAAGGACCGCTCGACGACTGGCGGTTGGGCCGCAACGACCTGGAGCCGATCGCGGTCGAGATGGTGCCGCTTATCGGCGGGGTTCTGGCATGGCTGTCCCTTCAGTCCGGGGCGACCTTCGTCCGAATGTCAGGATCTGGCGCGACATGCTTCGCCTTGTTCGAGAGCGAAGAGGCGCGGGATGACGCCGCGACGGCGGTTCCGCGTGAGTGGTGGAAGCTTTCGACCTTCCTGCGCTAAGGCGCCCGCGTGAGACCAATTCTGACAGCCGAGGCGATGCGCGCCGCCGAACAGAGCGCGATCGATGCCGGGACGAGCGTCGAGGCGCTGATGGAGCGCGCCGGCGCCGCGTTGGCGGAGGCCGTGTTCCGCTATGCCGGGCGAACCCCGGTCCTGATTTTTGCCGGCCCCGGCAACAACGGCGGCGACGGCTATGTAGCTGCTCGGCACCTTGCCGAGAATGGCGTCTCGGTCCGGGTGGCCGCCATTGGCGAGCCGAAGAGCGATGCGGCGAAGTGGGCACGGGGGAAGTGGTCGGGCGAGGTAGAGGCCTTTGATCAGACGAAGTCGGCGCCTCTGGTGATCGACGCTTTATTTGGAACCGGCCTGAAGCGCGGCCTGGAAGGCGCTGTTGTGCAACAGTTTTTGCGTCTTTCCCATGAAGCGCAGATGCTGATCGCTTGCGATGTTCCGAGCGGGGTCAACAGCGACACGGGCGCCGAACTGAGTGCCGTGCCTGATTACGATATGACGGTGACCTTTGGCGCACTGAAGCCTGCCCACCGGCTGCATCCGTCGACACACAAATGCGGGCGCGTCGTGCTGGCCGATATCGGCATTGAAGCCGGCGCAGGTTGGTTTGAGATCGGCACACCGTCCTTGCCCGCACTCGATCTCGGCGGTCACAAGTTCAGCCGAGGACTGGTGCATGCCTTGGCCGGCACGATGCCGGGCGCCATTGCTCTGGCGGCCAACGCTGCGGCTCGGGCAGGCGCGGGTTACGTTCGCGTCAGCACGTCGCGGCCGATCGAGGCATTGCTGACGTCAGTCGTCCAGGTCGACGATGCGCAGGTGAACGACGAGCGGATCGACTGCCTGCTCGTCGGACCCGGTCTTGGCGACATCCCGCAGGTGCTGACGCTGGCGATGACGTCACGCGCACCCAAGGTCATCGATGCGGACGGGATTACGCACCTGGGCGATCCCGCTCGGCTGCACAGGCAAGACGCAATCATCACCCCACACGAGGGCGAGTTCGTGCGGCTGTTCGGCCAAATCGATGGGACGAAGCCGGATCGCGCACTAGAAGCCGCGCGGAGGTCAGGAGCAGTAGTCGTCTACAAAGGGCCAGATACGCTTGTGGCATCACCCGATGGCCGCCTTGGTTTCGCTCCGCCTGCGCCAGCATGGCTGGCGTCAGCCGGAACCGGTGACGTCCTGTCTGGCATCATCGCAGCGATGCGCGCCCAAGGGATGAATTCGTTTGATGCGGCCTGTGCGGGGGTCTGGCTCCACGGTCGCGCAGCGGAAGTCGCGGGCCCGGGCCTCGTCGCCGACGATCTCGTTGCCGCTATCCCCGAGACGCTCGCACAGCTCAATGCCTGACGAGATCGTTCGCATCGCGGCGCGCGGTGACGGCGTGACGGCATCCGGTCGCCACGTGCCGT
>JAEWBW010000145.1 GCA_023390955.1 Pseudomonadota bacterium | reverse complement strand
ATATTGTTCGATAATGCCACAATCACAGCGCCAGTAAAGCCCTACGCCTGCCTGGCATGAACGGCGGTTCTCAGCGCAAGATACGTGCGCTGGATGCGAAGTGTTTCACGGCAGCCGGCTCAATATTCGATGGCGAGGCGCTTCCTGACTTCGTCGAGACGCTTGTCGAGCGCGTCGAACCGCGCATGGATCGCGCGGTCATGGAGGTAGAAGATGTAACCGCCGGCGAGGAACGCAAAGATCCAGTGGTGGTGTTCGACGTAAGCGAAGGTCGCCTCGATGGCATAGCCGAAAAACGCGACGACGCTCCACAGGATGTCCATTGCCCGCCCTCCCCGGCACGCCTGATTTTCAGTCGCGCTGCAGGGCCGCGCTGACCCGCAGGCGATCTTCGCCGGAACCTAGCATGCCGCCGCGCATGCGCGTAGCGGCTCGCCGATCAGTGACCGCAATGCCGATTGCGGGCACGGCGAAACTCTGCGAAATCTCATGCTCCCGAAGTAAACGCCATGTTCTCGCGCCCGGACCTGCCCATGCCTTCCATATTCGAGACCTCCGCCACCGCCACTCCCATCACTTTCGTGACGAAGTCGAGTTGGAATGCAGTTCGGGAGACGCTGCCGCCGGCGCAACGGCAGTTCGCAACCGCGAATGGCTTTGCCGCCAAGCCGGGCGGTTATCTCGCCCTGCCGGCAGCGGACGGCGCGATCGCTGCAGTGTTGTTCGGCCTCGAGGATGACGGCGCGAAGTCGCGCGACCTGTTTCGGCCGGGCGCGCTGCCGGGCCTGTTGCCGGCGGGCACTTATAGCTTCGCCAATGCACCGCACGATGCACGGCTGGCGGCGCTCGCGTTTGCGCTCGGCACATACCGCTTCGGACGCTATCGCAAGGCCGAAAGGCCCGATGTCCGGCTGGTGCCGCCCGACGGCGTCGACGCGGCCGAGATCACGCGGATGGCGGATGCGGCGATGCTGGCGCGCGACCTCGTCAACACACCCGCCAACGACATGGGACCGGAAGAGCTGGCCAAAGCCGCCGAGGCGCTCGCCGCCGAATATGGCGCGAGCTTCTCCTGCATCATCGGCGACGCGCTGAAGGCGCAGAATTTTCCGCTGATCCACGCCGTCGGCATGGCCTCGGACCGCGCGCCGCGGCTGATCGATATCGGCTGGGGCAATCCTTCGTATCCGAAGGTGACGCTGGTCGGCAAGGGCGTCTGCTTCGACACCGGTGGGCTCGACCTCAAACCGTCGAGCGGCATGCTGATCATGAAGAAGGACATGGGCGGCGCGGCCAACGTTCTGGCGCTGGCGCGCATGGTGATGGACGCAAAGCTCAAGGTGCGGCTGCGCGTGCTGATCCCCGCCGTCGAGAATTCGGTCGCCGGCAATGCCTTCCGCCCGCTCGACATCTTCACCTCGCGCAAAGGCGTCACGGTCGAGATCGGAAACACCGATGCGGAGGGCCGGCTGGTGCTGGCCGACGCGCTGGCGCTCGCCGACGAGGAGAAGCCCGACCTGTTGATCGACTTGGGCACGCTGACGGGCGCGGCGCGCGTGGCGCTGGGGCCGGAGCTGCCGCCCTTCTACACCAATGACGAAGCTCTCGCCGCGGACGTTGCGCGCTGTGCGAGGTCGGAGAACGATCCGTTGTGGCGCATGCCGCTGTGGCCGTCCTATGATTCCTGGCTGGACTCGAAGACCGCCGACATCACCAACGCACCCTCGGGCGGCTTTGCTGGCTCGATCATTTGCGCGCTGTTTCTGCAGCGCTTCGTCGAGCAGGCCAAGAGCTGGCTGCATGTCGACATCTTCGCCTGGACGCCGTCGGCAAAACCGGCGCGCCCCGAAGGTGGCGAATGCCAGGCCGCGCGCGCCATCTACAAGCTCCTGAGCGAACGCTATGCCTGACCCAAAACATGATCCGAGGCTAACACCGGCACGGGGCGACATTGCCGCGGCCTATCTCGAAGGCAAGGTGCAGGCGGATCGCTTCGTCACCGGCGAGGAGTTCGAGGTGATCGAGCCGGTCGCGCCGCTGCGCGAGCAGCCGTCCTCGAATGCGATGCTGATGACGCAGGCGCTGCGCGGCGAGCGCGTCACGGTCTACGATCGCAACGGCGAAGGCTGGGCCTGGGGCCAGCTCGGCAGCGACGGCTATGTCGGCTGGATCCCCGATGCGGCGCTGGGCAAACCGGCCAGTGCGCCCACGCACAAGGTGATCGCGCTCAGGACGTTTGCTTTCCCTGGACCGTCGATCAAGCTGTCGCCGGTCGACACGCTGGTGACGGGCTCAAAATTGTCGGTGGCGCGCGAGGACGGCAATTTTGCCGTCACGCGCGATAGCCAATATCTGCCGAAAGCCCATCTCGCGCCGCTCGACCAACGCGAGCCGGACTTTGTCGCCGTGGCCGAACGCTTCGTCGGCATTCCCTATCTGTGGGGCGGCAAGAGCAGCCTCGGCATCGATTGCTCCGGCCTGGTGCAGGTGTCGCTGACATCGGCGGGGATCGGCTGCCCGCGCGACAGCGACATGCAACTGGCGGGACTTGGCCGCGTGCTTGAGCCACATGAAACCGCAAAACTGCAGCGCGGCGACCTGATCTTCTGGAAAGGCCACGTCGCTATCGTGCGCGACGGCAGCACGATGGTGCACGCCAACGCCCATCACATGGCAACGGTGATCGAGCCGACCGAGCCGGCCATTGCGCGGATCAGGCAGGCCGGCAGCGAGGTCGTCGCGATCAAGCGGCTGTGACGACCTACGTCGCCGCGGCACCATTGCCCGCAGTCTCCAGCCGGAACGCCGCGGCGAACAACGCGCGCGTATAGTCCGTCTTCGGAGATTTGAAGAGATCGGCGGCCTGGCCTTCCTCGACCACCTTGCCGCCGCGCATCACGATCAGATGGCTGGCGAGCGAGGCAACGACGCGCAGGTCGTGCGAGATGAACATGTAGGTCAGCTCGCGCTTGCGCTGCAGGTCGCGCAGCAGATCGACCATCTGCGCCTGGAACAGCATGTCGAGCGCGCTGGTCGGCTCGTCCAGCACGACGAAATCCGGCTCCAGCACGATCGCGCGCGCGATGCTGATGCGCTGGCGCTGGCCGCCGGAGAATTCGTGCGGATAGCGGAAGCGCGTCTCCGCATCGAGTCCGACCTCGCCGAGCGCCTTGACCACCCGCGCCTCGCGCTCCTCGTGCGAGAGCTTTGGCTGATGCACCCGGAGGCCTTCCTCGATGATGTCGGCAACCGACATGCGCGGGCTGAGCGAACCGAACGGATCCTGGAACACGATCTGCATATCGCGCCGGAACGGCCGCATCTCCTTGAAGCGGAGGCCCTGGATGTCCTTCCCCAGGAAGACGATGCGCCCGTTCGAGGAGATCAGGCGCAACAGCGCGAGGCCCAGCGTGGTCTTGCCGGAGCCGGACTCGCCGACGACGCCGAGCGTCTCACCCTTGCGCACCGCCACGCTGACACCGTCGACCGCCTTGATGTGGCCGACCGTCTTGCGCATCAGGCCGCGCTTGATCGGAAACCAGACCTTGAGGTCGTCGGCCGACATCACCACCGGTGCGTTCGGCTGCGGCGGCGCCGGATCGGGCTTGGGCTCCGCGGCCAGCAGGTCGCGGGTGTACGGATGCTGCGGGCTCTTGAAGACCTGCTCGACCGGTCCCTGCTCGACGATCTTGCCGTTCTTCATCACGCAGACGGTGTCGGCGATGCGGCGCACGATGCCGAGATCGTGGGTGATGAAGAGCAGGCTCATGCCGAGCCGGGCGCGGATCTCGGCGAGCAACGCCAAGATCTGCGCTTGCACGGTGACGTCGAGCGCCGTGGTCGGTTCGTCCGCAATCAACAGATCAGGTTCGTTGGCGAGCGCCATCGCGATCATCACGCGCTGGCGTTGGCCGCCGGAGAGCTGGTGCGGATAGCTCGACAGCCGCGTCTCCGGATCGGGAATGCCAACCTGTGTCAGGAGCTCCAGCGTCCGCTTGCGCGCCAGCGCGTTGCTGGTCGGATTGTGCAGCTGGATGACCTCGCCGATCTGCGCCTCGATCGTGTGCAGCGGATTGAGCGAGGTCATCGGCTCCTGGAAAATGATCGAGATGTCGCTGCCGCGAATGACGCGCATCTCCCCTTCACTCAGCTTGAGCAGTTCGCTGCCCTTGAAGCGGATGCTGCCTGACGGATGCGAGGCACTCGGGTAGGGCAGCAGCTTCATCACCGAGAGCGCGCTGACCGATTTTCCGGAGCCGGACTCGCCGACCAGCGCGACGCATTCGCCACGCTTGATCTGGAACGAGACCTTGTCGAGCGCAAGCGTGGTTCGACCGCCCTGGTGGAAGGCCACCGAGAGGTCGCGCACCGCAAGAAGGGGTTGATTGATCGCGTCCATCACGCCCTCACTTGAACGTCTTGCGCGGATCGAAGGCGTCGCGCACGGCTTCGCCGATAAAGATCAGCAGCGACAGCATGATCGCGACCGAGAAGAAGCCGGAGAAGCCGAGCCAGGGCGCCTGCACATTGGACTTCCCCTGCGAGAGCAGCTCACCGAGCGACGGCGAGCCGGGCGGCAATCCGAAGCCGAGGAAATCCAGCGCCGTCAGCGTCATGACCGAGCTGGAGACGATGAACGGCAGGAACGTCATGGTCGCGACCATCGCGTTCGGCAGCAAATGCCTGAACATGATCACGCGGTTCGACACGCCGAGCGCGCGCGCCGCCTGGATGTACTCGAAATTGCGGCCTCGCAGGAATTCCGCGCGTACGAGTCCGACCAGCGACACCCAGGAGAACAACAGCAGAATGCCGAGAAGAACGAAGAAGCCGGGTACCAGCACCGACGACAGGATCAGCAACAGATAAAGCGAGGGAATCGCAGTCCATATCTCGATGAAGCGCTGGAACAGCAAGTCGATCCAGCCGCCGAAATAGCCCTGAACCGCACCGGCGGCGATACCGACGATGGAGGAGACGATGGTGAGGCAGAGGCCGAACAGCACCGAGATCCGGAAGCCGTAGATCAAGCGCGCCACCACGTCCCGGCCCTGGTCGTCGGTGCCAAGCCAGTTGTATTCGAGGTCCCTGCAGCCCTTCAGCCCCTTCTTCTCCACCACCGGCTTGCACTGCGCTTCCGTCAGCATCCAGGTCGGCGGTGAAGGCGCAGGCGTCGGCAGATCGAGATTGTGGGTGTCGTAGGAATAGCGGATCAGCGGCCAGACGACGCTGCCGCCCTTCTCCTTGATCAGCTTCTGCAAGTATGGATCGCGGTAGTCGGCCGCGGTCTCGAAATCGCCGCCGAACGTCGTCTCCGAATAGGTGACGAAGGCGGGCCAATAGAGGTGGCCGTCGTACTTGATCAGGAACGGCCGGTCGTTGGCGATCAACTCGGCGAACAGCGAGACCACGAACAGGATCATGAAGATCCAGAACGACCAGTAGCCGCGCCGGTTCGCCTTGAAATTCTCCCAGCGTCGCCGGTTGAGCGGCGACGGGGCAAACGGCTTGCGCGTGATCGGCACGGCGTCGCCGAGTGGCGACTTCGCGGTTGTCTCGATCGGGGTGGGAGCGGTGACCGACATCAGACCTCCCGCGCCTCGAAATCGATCCGTGGGTCGATCCACATATAGGCCAGATCGGAGATGAGGTTGATGACCAGGCCCACCAGCGAAAAGATGAAGAGCGTGCCGAACACCACAGGATAGTCACGGTTGAGAACGCTCTCGAAACTGAGCAGCCCCAGCCCGTCCAGCGAGAAGATCGTCTCGATCAGCAGTGAACCCGAGAAAAATGCATGGATGAACGTGCCGGGAAAGCCGGCAATGACGATCAGCATCGCGTTGCGGAAGATGTGGCCATAGAGCACCCGTCCTTCGCTGCAGCCCTTGGCGCGCGCGGTCAACACGTATTGCTTGCGGATCTCGTCCAGAAACGAGTTCTTGGTCAGGAAGGTCATCGTCGTGAACGCGCCGAGCCCCATTGCGATCAGGGGCAGCGTCAAGTGCCAGAAATAATCGATGATCTTCCAGTACCAGGGAAATTGCGACCAGCCGTCCGAGGTCAGTCCGCGCAGCGGAAACCAGTTGAAGAACGAGCCGCCGGCAAACAGGATGATCAAGAGGATCGCGAACAGAAAGCCGGGAATCGCGTAGCCGAGCACGAGCACTGAGGACGTCCAGGTGTCGAAGCGCGATCCGTCCCTCACCGCCTTGCGGATGCCGAGCGGGATCGAGATCAGGTAGGTGAGCAGGGTCAGCCAGATACCGAGCGAGATCGAGACCGGCAGCTTCTCCTTGATCAGCTGGATCACGCTGACATCGCGGAAATAGCTGTTGCCGAAGTCGAAGCGGGAGAAATTCCACACCATGAGCGCAAAGCGCTCCGGCGCCGGCTTGTCGAAGCCGAACTGCTTCTCCAGGCTCTTGATGAAGTCCGGATCGAGACCACGCGCACCGCGATATTTCGAATTGACGGCGTCGCCGCCCGGTCCGAGTTGCCCGGGTCCGCGCTGGGCGAAATCGCCGCCGCCCGAGATGCGCGAGGTGCCACCGGTGTCGGCGCCGGAGAGCTGCGCGATCACCCGCTCGACGGGACCGCCCGGCGCGAACTGCACCACGACAAAGGACACGAAGAGAATCCCGAGCAGCGTCGGGATCATCAGCAGGATACGGCGGGCGATATAGGCGCTCATGTCTACTTTGCCTGCTTTGCCTTGGCCGCCTTGGCCGGATCGGACCACCACGTATCAGGCACGCCGCGCGCGAAGCGCGGCTTGACCGCGGGATGGCTGAACTCGTCCCAATAGGCGAGCCTGAATGCGGACAGCGACCATTGCGGGACCCAGTAGCGGCCCGACCGCAGCACGCGATCGAGCGCGCGGCAGGCTGTGTTCAGCTCGCCCTGCGTCTTCGCAGCCGCCACCACCTTGAGCAGTTCGTCGATCACAGGATCGGCGATGCCGGCGAGATTGTCGGAGCCGGGCGTGCTGGCGTACTGGCTCGAGAAATAGCCGCGGAGTGCCGCGCCCGGAATTTGCGGATAGATGAAACGTTCGATGATGACGTCGAAATCGAACTCGCGCTTGCGCGCCGTCTCCTGCGATGAATCCACCAGCCGGATGCTGGCATCGATGCCGAGGCTCTTCAGGTTCTTGATGAAGATGCCGTGATGCGGCTCGAAGGACGGCTCCTTGAGCAGAAATTCGAGGGTGAACGGCTCATTCCTGGCATTGACCCGGCCGCCGCCCTCCTTGGCCTTCCAGCCGGCCTCGTTGAGCAATTCGGCGGCGCGGCGCCGCAGCTGCCGATCCTGACCCGAGCCGTCGCTCACCGGCGGCAGCCACGCCGGCCCAAACACCTCGGGCAGCAGACGATCGCGATAAGGCGTCAGCAATGCGAGCTCCTCCGCGGAGGGCTCGCCCTTGGCCATCATGTCGGAGTTCTCGAACACGGAACGCGTACGATAATACGCATCGTACATCACGTTCTTGTTCGTCCATTCGAAGTCGAACAGCATGCCGATGGCGTCGCGAACGCGACGGTCCTTGAACTTCTCCCGCCGCGTATTGAACAGCCAGCCCTGCGCACCGGACGGACGCTCATCCGGAACGGTCTCGCGCTTGACCCGACCGTCGCGGATCGCCGGAAAATCATATCGGGTCGCCCAGGTCTTGGACGTGAACTCTTCGCGGAAGAGATAATTGCGGCCGGTGAAGGCCTGGAAGCCGGCTTCCCGATCCCGGTAGTACTCGTCGCGCAGCGTGTCGAAATTATAGGAGCCGCGGGACACCGGAAGGTTGGCGCCCCACCAATCCTTGACGCGCTCGAATTCGACGTAGC
This sequence comes from Pseudomonadota bacterium, assembly GCA_023390955.1. Lineage (GTDB taxonomy): Bacteria > Pseudomonadota > Alphaproteobacteria > Rhizobiales > Xanthobacteraceae > Bradyrhizobium. The sequence continues at coordinate 8,346 of JAEWBW010000145.1, read as the reverse complement.
GGCCCTGCTCGAACTTGGACACGCGGTAGGGCCCCGAGCCAAGCGGCGGCTCCAGCGATGTCTCCCCGAACGGCTTCGTCGCGTAATAGGTTTTCGAGAAGATCGGCAGCGATGCCACGACGGGCGCGACGTCGAGACCATGCGGATTGGTCAGACGCAGGACGATCGTGCGCTCGTCCTCGACGACGACTTCCGCAACATCGCTGAGATAGGCGCGATAGCTGGGAAACCCTTGCGTCTTGAGCGCATCGAGCGAGAAGGCGACGTCCGCCGCCGTGATCTTGCTGCCGTCGTGGAAGCGAAGGTCCGGACGAAGCCGGAATCTGAAAGTCGTTCCATCGGCCGATACAGTCAGCTCTTCGGCGCCCGACAGATAGACGGCGTCGGGCTCGTCCAGCGCACGCGTCATCAGCGACGCGAAGGTCAGCTCCATGCCGTTGGCGGCATTGCCCTTCGGAATGAAGCCATTGAAGGTGTCGAAGATGTAATCGCCGCCACCGACGACCTGGGAGAACAGGCCGCCCTTGGGTGCATCGACGTTGACGTAATCGAAATTGGCAAAGCTCGCCGGATATTTCAGCTCCCCGAATGCGGACAGTCCGTGCACGCGCTTGCCGCCGTCTTCGGCGCGGCCCGGACCGATCAGTGCGGTGCCGGCGATGCCGGCGCCAAAGCCGAGCACGTGGCGGCGGGAGAGCTGCGCCATGCGAAAAATGTCCTTCACGACTTCTTTGCGATCTTGGCCGCCTTGTCGGCGTCGTACCACCAGATGAACGGGAAGCCCGACTGGCCATATTTGGGCAGCTCGGCCGGACGACCGAAGCGATCCCAGCGCGCGGTGCGGATCTTCGAATAGGTCCACTGCGGCACGACGTAATTATTCCAGAGCAGCACGCGATCCAGCGCCTTGGTCGCGGCGACGAGATCATCGCGATCGGTGGCGTAGATGAGCCGCTCGATCAGCTTGTCGATGGCCGGATTCTTGATGCCGGCAACATTGCGCGAACCGGCCGTGTCAGCCGACTTGGACGACCAGAACTCGCGCTGCTCGTTGCCCGGCGATTGCGACTCTCCCCACGAATTGGTGATGATGTCGAAATCCCACTCGCGAAGCCGGTTCTCGTACTGCGTCGGATCGACGGTGCGCACGCTGACGGCGATGCCGAGGCGCTCGAGTGATGGCTTGTAGAACAGCACGATCCGCTCGAAGCTCGGATCCGCGCTCAGCAGCTCGAAGGCGAGCTGGGTCCCGGTCTTGACGTCGACCAGCTTGCGGTCGCGCACCTCGTAGCCGGCTTCCTTCATCAGGCGCAGTGCTTCGCGCAGATTGTCGCGCACCGCTTCCGGGCTGCCGCCGACCGGGTTGGTGTAAGCGGTCGTGAAGACCTCGGGCGGAACCTCTGCGCGTACGGTCTCCAGGATCTCCAGCTCCTTGCCCTGCGGCAGGCCGGTCGCCATCAGCTCGTCGATCCCGTCGAAATAGCTGCTGACGCGCTTGTACTGGCCGAAGAAGATCTGCTTGTTCATCTCCTCGAAGTCGAACGCATAGTTCAGCGCGCGGCGCACACGAGGATCCTTGAACTTGGCGCGGCGCAGGTTCGGCACGAAGGCCTGCATGACGCCGGAGCTGCGATTGGCGAACTCTTCCAGGATCACGCGCTTCTCGGCCACGGCCGGGAAGTCGTAGGCTGTCGCCCAGTTCTTGGCGCTGTTCTCGGTGCGCCAGTCGACCTGGTCGGCCTTGAACGCCTCGATCGCAACCGTGGCGTCGCGGAAATATTCGTAGCGCAGCTCGTCGAAATTGTTGCGGCCGACATTGGCGGCGAACTCACGCCCCCAATAGTCCTTCACACGCTCGAGGCTGATGGTGCGCCCGGGCACGAACTCCTTGATCCGGTACGGACCCGAGCCCAGCGGTATTTCCAGCGTGGTGGCGGAGACGTCGCGTTTGCGCCCCTGCGCATCGGTGCCTTCCCACCAGTGCTTCGGCAGGATGGTGAGCTGGCCCACGATCTGCGGCAGCTCGCGATTGCCGGGCGCATCGAACGTGAACTTGACGTCGCGATCGCTGATCTTCTCGGCCCTCACCACATGGCTGTAATAGGCCGAGTACATCGGGTGGTATTTCTTGAATGCGTCGAGCGAGAAGATGACGTCGTCTGCGGTGACGGGCTTGCCGTCATGCCATTTGGCTGCGGCGCGCAGGCGATAGGTCACGAAGGAGAAATCGTCGGGGTGGCTCACGGCCTCCGCGAGCGCGCCGTATTCGGTCGAGACTTCGTCGAGCGAGGCCGTCATCAGGGATTCGTAGATGAAGGCGACCGAACCCGCGATCGAGCCCTTCACACCGGCAACGACGATGTTGAAATTGTCGAACGTGCCGACCGCGATCTGGCGCGCGACGCCGCCCTTGGGGGCCGTGGCGTTGACGTAATCGAACCGCTTGAAGTCGGCAGGGTATTTGACGTTCCCAAACAGCGACAATGCGTGGCGCCAAGGCAGTTCGCCCGCAGACTGCGCCTGGGCTGATCCGATGAAGGGAACACCTGCGGCAGAGCCGAGGGCGGGAAGCGCTGCGGCGGCAGTGCCGGCGAGCAGCAGGTCGCGTCGGGTAATGGCCAAATCAACATCCCTGTCTTGAAGGAGGCTACTCCTTTAAGTTCCGAATATAGGCGAGGTTTCGACCGAATACGTTGCTTTTTCCTCATCTTGGAAGCCGCCCCGGGCCGATCGCTGCGGCGAAACGCCCCGATAACATCGCCGCGAGGCCCGGATACGAAAACGGCCAGGCTTTCCAGCCTGGCCGCATATTCAGAGATAGATGCCTTGAGCCTTACTTCGAGGCCGTCGGCAGCGGCTGCGGATGCTCCGACAGCGAATTCAGATAGGCAATGACGTCGGCCCGCTCAGAGTCCTTCTGAATGCCGGCGAAGCCCATCGCGGTGCCGGGGATAAAGCCCTTCGGATTGGCGATGAACTTGTTGAGGTCGTCGATGGTCCAGTTGCCGGTCTTGGCCTTCATGGCAGCCGAGAAGTTGAAGCCGTTACGGCCCTGGCCGCGCGGCTCGCCGACGACGCCGTAGAGGTTCGGACCGACGCGATTCGGGCCGCCCTTTTCGAAGGTGTGGCAGGCGCCGCACTTCTTGGCGGCGGAAGCGCCCTTCTCGACGGACGCGGTCTGGAGCAGCTTTTCGATCGGCTCGGACGACGCAGCGGCCGCGCCGCCTTCGGCGCCATGACCAGCCGCTTCCTTCACGGCGATCTCGAAACCGGGCTTCTCCGGCGGCTTGGCCGCAAACAGCGAATGCGCAGTGAAGCTCGTCACCAGGACAACGAGGCAGGTACCGAGGACGGCACCGAGAATCTTGTTCAGTTCGAAGGAGTCCATATTGGATCAGGCCCCACGCCGCGAGAAGGAAATTGGCGGTCCCCAAAGGCCGCCAAGGACAAGCCTCGGGAGAATCGAACGTCCACTTTATCCCCCCGAGTTTCCGATTGAGATATCGGTTTGCCCGTGCTCTGGCAACCCGTATAAACAGCCCGGCTTCCACCTCATCCCCACGCTATTTCCCGACGCGGAAAACGCCCCGTTTTCAGGCCTTTGACCCGATGACCGATCCCCGCATCCTGGTGCTTATTCCGGCCCGCATGGCGGCCACGCGCCTGCCCGGCAAGCCGCTGGCGGATATCGCCGGCCAGCCGATGATCGTGCACGTGTTGCGCCGGGCGGAAGCCGCCGGGATCGGCCGGGTGGCGGTGGCGACCGACACGGCGGAAATCGCCTCCGTGGTGACCGCCCATGGTGGCGAGGCCGTCATGACCCGGCCCGAGCACCCCTCCGGCTCCGACCGCATCCACGAGGCCATGCAGAAGCTCGATCCGGACGGCAAGGCCGAGATCGTGGTCAATCTGCAGGGCGATTTCCCGACCATCACGACCACGAATATCCGCGACGTGCTGCCTCCGCTGGAGGATCCCGCCGTCGATATTGCGACCCTGGCGTCGCAAATCCACACCGAGGAAGAGGACCTGGCCCCCAGCGTGGTCAAGGCGGTGGGAACCTCGCTCGGGGGCCGGCGCATGCGTGCGCTGTATTTCACCCGCGCCACCGCCCCCCATGGCGACGGGCCGCGCTACCATCATATCGGTCTCTACGCCTATCGCCGCGCCGCGCTGGAGCGGTACGTCACGCTGCCGCCCTCGCCGCTGGAGCTGCAGGAGAAGCTCGAGCAGCTTCGGGCGCTGGAAGCCGGCATGCGGATCGACTTTACCATCGTCGATACCGTCCCCCGCGGGGTCGACACCCCGGCGGACCTCGAGACCGCCCGCAGACTGCTTTCCAAATCCTGAGCCGCTGTTACAAGGCCCCCCATGAGCAAGATGAAGATCGCATTCCAGGGCGAGCCTGGAGCCAATTCCCACATCGCCATCGTCGAGGCCTATCCCGACGCCGAGCCGATGCCCTGCGCCACCTTCGAGGACGCGCTGTCGGCGATCTCGTCCGGCGAAGCCGATCTCGGCATGATCCCGATCGAGAACTCGGTCGCGGGCCGCGTCGCCGACATTCATCATTTGCTGCCGGCGTCCGGCCTCTACATCGTCGGTGAATGGTTCTTGCCGATCCGCCACCAGTTGATGGCGATCAAGGGCACCAAACTGGCCGACATCAAGAGCGTCGAGAGCCATGTGCACGCGCTTGGCCAGTGCCGCCGCATCATCCGCAAGCTCGGCATCAAGCCGATCGTGCACGCCGATACCGCCGGCAGCGCGCGCGACATCTCCGAGCGCAACGACAAGAGCGTCGCTGCGATCGCCTCGCGCCTGGCTGCGAAGATTTACGGCCTCGACATCCTCGCCGAGGACATCGAGGACGAAGCGCACAACACCACCCGCTTCGTGGTGCTGGCGCGCGAGGAGAAATGGGCCGCGCAGGGCTCGGGGCCGCTGGTCACCACTTTTGTTTTCCGCGTGCGCAACCTGCCGGCCGCGCTCTACAAGGCGATGGGCGGCTTTGCCACCAACGGCGTCAACATGACCAAGCTCGAGAGCTACATGGTCGACGGCAATTTCTTCGCGACGCAGTTTTACGCCGACGTCGACGGCCATCCCGATGACAAGGGGCTGGCGTTCGCGCTGGAAGAGCTGAAATTCTTCTCGCGCGAGTTTCGCATCGTCGGCGTGTATCCCGGGCACCCGTTCCGCGCGACGTTCAGCGAGCGGCAGGAATAGTTGCCACCCTCCCTCCAGGGGAGGGCAGCTAAGCCGCGCTCTTCAGTCCGAACGCCTCCGCCAGCAGCGAATACGACTTCTTCCTGGCTTCGTGGTCGTACACGGCGGTGATGACCATCAGTTCGTCCGGCTTGCTGGCCTCGATCAGCGGCTGAAGCTTTTTCTGCACGGTTGCGGGGCTGCCGACGAACAGGCGCGAGCGGTTGCGGAGGACCGAGTTTCGCTCGGCATCCGAATAAGAATAGGCCAGCGCTTCCTCGACACTCGGCAGCGGCAGATACTGGCCGCGGTCGCGGCGCAGCCGGTTGAGGTCAGCGGATGAGGCGAGCTTCTCGGCCTCATCGTCCGTATCCGCGGTGATGGCGGCAACCGCAAGGATCGCTTTCGGACTCGCACTCCAGGCCGATGGCTGGAAGCGGTTGCGATAATGGATCATCGCATCGATGGCGTCATGACTTGCAAAATGATGCGCAAACGCAAAACCCATTCCGACCTGCGCGGCGAGCTCCGACGAATAATCGCTTGAGCCGAGCAGCCAGATCGGCGGCAGCGGCGTGTCGTCGGGCATCGCGACCACATTGTTGTAGGGATGGCCCGCCGGGAATTCGCGGGTCTGCCACAAGATCAATTCGTGCAGCCGCTCGAGGAAATCATCGCCCTCGCGGCGGTCGAGCCGGCTTCGCAGAGCGTAAGCGGTGGCGCCGTCGGTGCCGGGCGCGCGACCGAGCCCGAGATCGATGCGGCCGGGGAACAGCGCCTCCAGCATCTTGAAGCGCTCGGCCACCACCAACGGCGCATGGTTGGGCAGCATCACGCCGCCGGAGCCGACGCGGATATGCTTCGTCACCGCCGCGATCTGCCCGATCATGACGTCGGGGGCGGGGCTGGCGACGGAGGCGAGGTTGTGATGCTCGGCGAGCCAGTAGCGGACATAGCCGAGCCCATCGACATGGCGGGCAAGGTCGATGCTTTGGCGCAGCGCGACGGCGGGCTTGGTAGCTGTGGTGACGACCGAGAGGTCGAGGACTGAAAGCGGGATCATGGCGGGACGTAACCTAGTACGCGGCGGCGGGCCGGCAATGGGCTGATGGAACAGAGCTGGCGTGTGTTCTCCGCGCGACGGTAAGTGTTGCTGGGTTGCGCCGTTGGGATGAACAAGGAGTAAATCACGCCAGATTCACGCTGCCCACCAACGTCAGCAATCCCACCGAACTAGTGGATTCAAGACAATACACTGATTTATATAAACTAAATTGAGTACGCACTACGTCCCACCCACGATCCATATCCCGCTTTATTTCCCTCTGATCCGATCATAGTGGGCCATTTCCCATCTCGGATGGGCTGTTTGGCGACCCGCCTTTGCACTATGTTGCGGCCTCCCGACCAGACCTGACTGCCGGCGACCAAAACCTGGAGTGAGTGGTGCCATGACCGAGTTGAAGACGCCTGCCCCGACCGACGGGCAAGACGGGCACCTCGCTGCGAAGCGTCCGGCGATCTCCTTCGAGTTCTTTCCGCCCAAGACGGAGGAGATGGACCGCAATCTCTGGGAGACCATCAACCGGCTGGCGCCGCTCGACCCGAAATTCGTCTCGGTGACCTATGGCGCTGGCGGCTCGACCCGTGAGCGCACCCACGCCACCATCGCCCGCATCCTCAAGGAGACCGCGCTGCTGCCGGCCGCGCACCTGACCTGCGTCGGCGCTTCACGCGGCGAGATCGACGAGATCGTCGACCGTTATCACGAGGTCGGCGTCCGACACATCGTCGGCCTGCGCGGCGACCCGCCCGCGGGCATCGGCACGCCCTACTCCAGCCATCCCGACGGCTATCAGACCTCCGCCGAGCTCGTCGCCGGAATCAAGAAGCGGCATGCCGACATCGAGGTCTCGGTCTCGGCCTATCCCGAGAAGCATCCCGAGGCGAGCAACTTCGATGCCGACATCGATACGCTGCAGGCCAAGGTCGATGCCGGCGCTTCGCGCGCGATCACGCAGGTGTTCTTCGACAACGATCTGTACTTCCGCTACCTCGATCGCGTGCGTGCCCGCGGCATCAACATCCCGATCGTTCCGGGCATCATGCCCATGCACAATTTCAAGCAGGCCCGCAATTTCGTCACCCGTGCAGGCACGACCGTGCCGGACTGGTTCGCGGCTAAGTTCGAAGGCCTCGATGACGACGCCGAGACGCGCAAGCTGGTGGCCGCCACCGTTGCCGCCGGCCAGGTGCAGAAGCTCGCCAAGAACGGCGTCGACACCTTCCATTTCTACACCATGAACCGCGCCGATCTCGTGTTCGCGATCAGCCATCTGCTCGGCATCCGCGCCAAGAGCGCGCAGAAGGCGGCTTAAGACAACATGACTGTATCTCCCTCTCCCAAGCGCACTGCCCTGCTCAAAGCCGCCCGCGAGCGCATTCTCGTGCTCGACGGCGCCATGGGCACGATGATCCAGAACCTGCAATTCGACGAAGCCGCCTTCCGTGGCGAACGGTTCAGGGATTTCCACCGCGACCTGCGCGGCAACAACGACCTGTTGATCCTGACCCAGCCGCAGGCGATCGAGGACATCCACGCCGCCTATTTGCGTGCCGGCGCCGACATCGTCGCGACCAATACGTTCTCGACGACGTCGATCGCACAGGCCGATTACGACCTCTCCGACATCGTCTACGAGATGGCGCGCGAAGGCGCCCGCCTCGCCGGAAATGCTGCGCGCCGCGTCGAGGCCGAGGATGGCAAGCCGCGCTTCGTGGCCGGCGCCATCGGACCGACCAACCGCACCGCCTCGATCTCGCCTGATGTCTCCAACCCGGGCTACCGTGCTGTCACCTTCGACGATCTGCGCAAGTCCTATGGCGAGCAGATCAACGGCATGCTCGACGGCGGCGTCGACCTGCTGCTGGTCGAGACCATCTTCGACACGCTGAACGCCAAGGCGGCGCTCTATGCGATCGCCGAGATCACGGAAGAGCGCGGCATCGACGTGCCCGTGATGGTGTCGGGCACCATCACCGACAAATCCGGCCGCTTGCTCTCCGGCCAGATGCCGGAAGCATTCTGGCATTCGGTCCAGCACGCAAAACCCGTCACCATCGGCTTCAACTGCGCGC
>JAEWBW010000096.1 GCA_023390955.1 Pseudomonadota bacterium | reverse complement strand
CCATGCCCCGCGTGCGCGGGGCATGACAGCGGTAGTTGGGGCGACGCCGCTCCAACTCGGCTGGTGCTACGCCAAATTCTTCAGCAACAGCTTCAGCGCCGCCGCCGCAAAGACCTCCATGTTGGCGGCCCGGTCGTTGCTGGCAGTCTCCAGCGTGATGACCTCCGTGGCGGGGCCGGCGATCGCCATGCAGCTGTGGCCGGCGGCGTCGCCATAGCGGTTTCCGGTGGGGCCGGCTGCGCCGGTCTCCGACAGGCCCCAGTCGCAGGCGAATCGCTCACGCATCTGGGTCGCCAGCAGCTTTGCGTACGGCTCGGAGGAGGAGCGGAATCCCTTCATTCCTTCATCCGAAATATCCATCAGCACGCGCCGGGCGTCGCGGGTGTAGACCACCGCGCCACCGAGGAAATAGGCGGAGGCACCGGGCACCGCGAGCAGGCTCGCCGAGATCAAGCCGCCGGCCGAGGATTCCGCGACCGCGATGGTCTGTTTGCGCGCGATCAATTTGGCAGCGACCTGCTCCGCGATGCCGACGAGCTCTTTCATAGTCCGGTTCCCCCTGAAGCGTTTGCTCCGCTTTCCTAGCATATGACGGCCGCGCCGGCTGAGTTGCGGGCGGCGGGCAGGCCTGCTTGAATGGCATCACAAGAGGGCGCATCCAAGCGTTCGTGAAGAGGAAGCGTCATGACCTCACTGGTCGCGGGCGGCGTGGATTGTGATGTGCACCCGGCGGTGCCCGACATCACCAGCCTGCTGCCCTATCTGAACGATTATTGGCGCGACCAGGTGACGACGCGCGGCATGGTCGATCTGGTCTCGCAATCCTATCCGCAGCATTCACCGATCACAGCGCGCGAAGACTGGCGCCCGGAGACCGGCAAGCCCGGATCGCGCCTCGACGACATGCAGCGTCACGTGCTCGATCCCTTCAAGCTCTCCTATGCCATCTGCAATCCGCTCTACGGCGTGCAGATGGTGTTCTCCGAGGACATGCAGGACGCCTTCTGCCGCGCGCTGAACGACTGGCTGATGAAGGAGTGGCTCGACCGGGATCCGCGGCTGCGCGGCTCGATCGTCATCCCGACACAGAGCGTTGAGAAAGCCGTCGCCGAGATCGAGCGCTGCGCCGCCGACAAGCGTTTCGTCCAGGTGCTGATGCTGGTCATGGGCGACACCCCGCTCGGCAAGCGGGCGCTGTGGCCGATCTATGAGGCGGCGGAGCGACTGGACCTGGCAGTCGGCATCCATGCCGGTTCCGCCTATCACAATCCGCCGAGCGCGGTGGGCTGGGGCTCCTATCACATCGAGGATTATGTCGGGCAGGCGCAGGCGTTCCAGACCCAGCTGACCAGCCTGATCGTCGAGGGCGTGTTCGCCCGCCACCCGCGGCTGAAGATGGTGATGCTGGAATCCGGCGTCTCCTGGCTCGCGCCCTATGTCTGGCGCCTGCACAAGTTCTGGCGCGGCGTGCGGATGGAAACGCCCTGGGTCAACCGCGCGCCGCTGGAAATTGTGCGCAGCAACATCCGCTTCTCGTTACAGCCATTTGATGCCCCGGCGGAGCCCGAGACATTAATTCGCCTGTTTGATCATATGCAGTCCGACGAATTGGTCCTATTCTCGACGGACTATCCGCACTGGCAGTTCGACGGGCACGAGGCGCTGCCCGCAGGAATGCCCGCAGATCTCGTGCGCAAGATCATGATCGACAATCCACGCAACACTTATCCCCGCCTGAGTTGAGCCCGCTGCCAAAGGAGGCATGGCGATGAATATCCAGTTCCGCGAACAAGCCGAAGCTGCATCCCCTCTCATCGTCAAGACCGCGATCGCGGACTGCGACATCCATCCGGCCCGGGCCACGCGCACCGAGCTCTACCCGTATCTGGCCAAACGCTGGCAGCATCATCTCGAGGTCTACGGCGTTCATGCCTATCAGGGCATGATGGAAGGCCCGCCCTATCCGAAGGCGCAGCCCAACGCCTCGCGCCGCGACGCCTATCCGCCGGAGGGCGGTCCGCAGGGGTCCTCGCTGTCCTTCATGCAGCAGCAGCTGCTCGATCCCAACAATGTGCAACTCGGCGTGCTCAATCCGCTCAACACTGGGCAGGGCATCCGCAATCACGAGCTCGCGGCCGCGCTGTGCTCGGCCATCAATGACTGGCAGATCGACAAATGGACCAGCAAGGACAAGCGGCTGAAGGCCTCGATCGTCGTCGCCAATGAGGACGCGATGACGGCCGCCGCCGAGATCCGCGAGCGCGCCGGCGACAAGAATTTCGTCCAGGTGCTGCTGCTGAGCCGTAATGTCGAACCGCTCGGCCAGCGCCGCTACTGGCCGATCTACCAGGCCGCGGAAGAGGCTGGATTGCCCGTCGGCGTCCACGCCTTCGGCTTCGGCGGCAACCCGATCACGCCCTCGGGCTGGCCGAGCTATTACATCGAGGAGATGGTCGGCCATTCCCAGTGCCAGCAATCGGCGCTGGCGAGCCTGGTGCTGGAAGGCGTGTTCGAGCGTTTCCCGAAACTGAAGATGGTGATGATCGAGGCCGGCTTCGGCTGGGCGCCATCGCTGGCGTGGCGGCTCGACAAGGTCTGGCAGCGGCTCAGGAGCGAGGTGCCGCATGTAAAGCGGCCGCCGTCGGAATATATCCGCGAGAAGGTGTGGTGGACCACGCAGCCGATGGAGGATCCGGAGCGGCGCGAGGATCTCTTTGACGTCATCAAGTGGATCGGCTGGGACCGGCTGTTGTTTGCCACTGATTATCCGCACTGGGATTATGATGAGCCGTCGCGCGTGCTGCCGCCGGGCGTCAGCGAAGCCAATCGCGAGGCGTTCTATCTCGACAATGCGCGGAAGCTGTACCGGGTCGCCGCATGATCCGGAAAGCATGCCGGTTCTCCGATCAGATCACGCGAACAGGACAGCATGGCCCGTCACGTCATCGCGCCGGTGGATGAAC
>JAEWBW010000094.1 GCA_023390955.1 Pseudomonadota bacterium | reverse complement strand
GTCAGGGCGTGTGGGGTGCGCGAGGCGGCCGACCGGTTGCACCAGGGGAGCATCCGGTCGTCGGCGCTGGGAAGCGATGGCCGCCTCGCTTTCCGTAAGCTCTAGGGCGCGGCGGTGAGCTTGGTGTTGATCGTCGAGAAGACGCCGCTCAATGCGGTGCCGGTCTGGTTGACGACAGTAATGATTGCGAGTGCGATGCCGGCGGCAATCAACCCATATTCAATCGCGGTAGCGGCGCTTTCGTCGGCGAAAAATCGCTTCAATGTCGACATTAGAACTCCCTTTGATTGTATTTTTTGGATGTATCAACCGGTTGTTACAACCGACATCTACACGTCGAGATGTTAAGGATGTCTAAATGCGCTCCGGCAAAGCGGTAAGGGGCATCGCTGGGTGATTGCCGCTGTCCTGCAGCAGTAGCGGCTTCGACGTAGCGATCGGAGCTGCTAAACCATTCCCATGAGAGGCAACTTCACCACGGCCCGCAGCGATTCAGCGCCTGACGGTGCACGACAATTGGCCGTCCCCTGGTGGAGCGTTACGAAAGCCGTGCTTGCAGCGGCGGCTCTGCGCCTGGTTGCGCAAGGGCAGCTTCAGCTGGATGAGCCGTTCGACGGTCAGCCCTACACGCTTCGTCACTTGCTCCAGCATCGGGCAGGCGTGCCCGACTATGGCAATCTCTCGTCGTACCAGCGGGCGGTTGAGCGCGGCGACAAGGCTTGGGATGTTGCGCATCTCCTCGAGCAAGCCGGGGCCACGCAGTTGCAGTTCGCGCCGGGCGAGGGCTGGCTCTACTCGAACGTCGGCTACATGTTCGTTCGCCGGAAGATCGAAGAGGTCACCGGCCTCGACATGGACATGGCGCTGCGCCGGCTGGTGTTCGATCCTCTCGGCATGACATCCGTCCGCCTCGCGGGCACCGCGACTGATCTCGCGGAGACGGCGTGGGGCAACGCGCGCGGCTACGATCCGGCGTGGGTGTATCACGGTCTTCTCGTCGGGACCGCGCATGACGCGGTTCGCTTTCTGCACGCACTCATGTCGGGGCATGTCTTGCCTGGCGCTCTCCTGGCGGAGATGACCAAGCCCGTTCCGCTTGGCGGCGCCTTGCCCGATCGGCCCTGGGAAGAGACCGGCTACGGTCTCGGCCTGATGATCGGTCGGTTCGCTCTGGCGGGGTCTACGGTCGGTCACTCCGGAGGCGGGCCCGGCAGCGTCAGCGCCGTCTATCACTTCGCTGGTCGGCGCGAGCCATGCACGGTTGCGGCATTCGCCGCTTCGGAGAATGTCGGACTGGTCGAATACGAAGCCGCGCGTCTGGCCACGACGCCTGGCCCATAGCGCATGCTGCCCGCCCGTGCTGCGTTGCAGCGACACGGCATTTCGGTTCCCGTTAGTTCAGCAATAACCAGTTTTGAGGGCCGCTTCTTAACCGATCTGCGGTGTTCTGTGCCGGCTCCGGGAAAATACTGCCATGGCACAGGCTGCTCTCAGATTTTCGGTCTTCCAGGCCGTCGACAAGGATCTCCGAAAACGCGCGCGTCAGCGGCGTCCGATGTATGTTGCGCAGATCGTCAGCTTCCTGCTCGATGGCGCCATCCTGTGGCTCTATCACCTGGCCGGCCGGACCGATCCGCAGGTCGCCGTGCTCTATGCGATGGCGGGGATTGCCTGGACCGCGCTGATGATGGCGGCGTCGGAGACGCACATCACCGACCGCTTCCGTGACCATTATCTGACCGTGCCGCAGAGCATCGGCAGCATCGCGATCCAGCTGGTCGCCGCGTACCAGGCTCCGGAAGTCGGCTTCTTCTTCATCTGCATCATCTTCATCGTCCTCAGCTTCGGCGCCCTGCGCATGTCGGCGAGGCAGACCGCGATGGTCTGGACGTTCGCCGCGGTCGGCCTCACCTACCTGTTCGTTTGCACCGACAAGCCGATCGCGATGCCGATGGAAACGCCGGTCGATCGCCAGCTGGTGCTGCTGTGCTTCGTGACGGCGCTGGGGCGATGCGCCTTCACCGGCCTCTACGGCAGCGCCTTTCGCGAGATGCTCTACAAGCGCGGCAATGAGCTGAAGGAGGCCCACGCCCGCATCGAAGAGTTGGCGCAGATCGACGAGCTGACGGGCCTGCTCAATCGTCGCTACATCATGCAAGCTCTCAATGATGAGTTGCTGCGCGCCCAGAGAGGCGGCGCACCATGTTCCGTCGCAATCATCGATCTCGACTTCTTCAAGAAGATCAACGACCGGTTCGGTCATCCCGTTGGCGACGAGGTTCTCAGGAGCTTCTCCATGACCGTCACCGCCAACCTCAGGGGCGTCGACAAGCTCGGCCGCTATGGCGGCGAGGAGTTTTTGCTCGTGCTTCCTGATGCATCGCAACACGATGCAGCCAAGGCGGTCGACCGGTTGAGGCAGATCGTCGCCGACGTGAACTGGGAGGCGATTGCCGGGGGACTGGAGGTGACGCTCTCGGCGGGCGTCAGCCAGGTCAGGCAGGACGAAGCACCCGAGGACATTCTGTCCCGCGCGGACCTGGCGCTCTATCGCGCCAAGAATGAAGGGCGCAACCGCGTCGCAACAAGCGCCAAAGCGCAGGATCGCTGAGGTCGGGACAAGGACCTTTATCGCCGGTCCGCCCGCAGCTAGTCTCAAGTCCGTCCATTCAAGCGGCTATCCATCTTGCTGCGGTTGCGAGGTGGGAACCCTGCATTCGCTTGCTTCGAAACAAGGACGATACGATGCGGGCAGTGATCGTCGGTGCGGGAATGGGCGGGCTGATGACGGCCCTGGCGCTGCGGCAGTCCGGCGTGTTCGCATCGGTCGATGTCTACGAGCAGACGAAAAAGCCGAGCACTGCAGGCGCTGGCTTGAACATCCCGCCCAACGGCGCGCGGCTATGTCGTTGGCTCGGCGTGGACCTCGATGGCGGTGATTCCAAAGGTCCTGACGGCGCGATCGACGGCGGCCGGGCCGCAATTCTGGAATCGACACGGCAGTTCAACGCGGACGGCAGCGTGTCGAAGCGGCCGTTCGATCATGTCACCGCTGCGGGCGACGGCGCCGGCTTTCATCACATGCACAGGCTCGACCTGTTGATGTGTCTCTACAAGCGCGTGTTCGAGTTCGGTCCCGGCAGTGGTGCGCCATGCCCGATCAAGGTGCACATGGACTGCCGGCTGACGCAGCTGCGCCAGGGCGCAGGCGAGGTGACCGCGACGTTTTCGAATGGCGAATCCGCCGTTGCGGAGGTGCTCGTCGGGGCCGACGGCATCAACTCCGCGACGCTGCAGCTGGCGTGGCCGAACCCGCGTCCCAAGCGCTGGACCGAGGTGACCTGCTTTCGCGGGCTGATTCCACGCGCCGTGGTCGCCTCGCTCCGCAGGGCCGATGGCAGCCCGCTCGCCAACAACCCGATCGACTCCTTCAGCATGGACCGCCACCGCAACGACAAGAGCGGGGCGACGACGTATTGGGTGCGCGGCGGCGAGCTGCTGAACGTGTGGATCGCCCGCTACGAGCCCGACTCCGCCGCGTTCGAGCAGGAGGAGGGCGACTGGTTTCCCGTCGGCCGGGACGAGATCCTGCGCGAGGTGGGCGATGCGTTCGAGGGGAGCACCAGCCGGGACGATCTGCTCGCTTTGGCGGGGGCGATCGTTCGTCCCACCAAATGGGGCCTTTACGATCGCGACGCGCTGGAAACCTGGGTGCAGGGACGCGTCTGCCTGCTCGGCGACGCGGCGCACCCGATGCTTCCGACGTTCGGCCAGGGCGCCGCGCAGTCCTTCGAGGACGCCGCCGCGCTCGGCAGCGCCTTCGCTTTGCACAAGCACGATGTGGCGACGGCGCTGTTGCACTATGAACGCGTGCGGCACTACCGCGCGACCCGCTTTCAGCTCGGCTCAAAATTCGCCTTCGACCATTTGCGCGCGAGGGATACCGCCGAGCAGAAAGCGCTGCTCGAGAAGCTCGACGAGCGCGTCAGCCCGGCCTTCGCCCACGACAAACGGGGCGGCGAGGATGACTCCTGGATCTATGCTTACGACGCCCGCAACATCGGCACGGAGCTGCCCTACAAGAGATTGGGGCCATGGGATTTCCGCCGCGCCGCCAAGGCCAACTACGCAACGATGACTGGCCAGCTCTGGACGCCGGCTACTCCAGCGAAGAGCCCGCGTCCGGTGACGCGCGAGGAGGTCGCCCGGCACAACACGCGGGATGATTGCTGGGTCATCGTCGGCGGAAAGGTCTACGACATCACCGAATGGGCGCCGCATCATCCCGGCGGGGCCGGCATCGCCCGCATGTATGCCGGCAGGGAAGCCACCGCCGAATTCGGCGACTATCACAGCGCGGAGGCCGTCGCGCACATGGCCCATTTCTGCATCGGCGATCTCGTGGAGGCGCCGGCGCCGTGAGCCGGCGGC
Organism: Pseudomonadota bacterium; assembly: GCA_023390955.1. Lineage (GTDB taxonomy): Bacteria > Pseudomonadota > Alphaproteobacteria > Rhizobiales > Xanthobacteraceae > Bradyrhizobium. The sequence goes on along the minus strand of JAEWBW010000094.1, from coordinate 893 downwards.
CACATCGTCAAATGTCCTTCCACCAGCGCCAGGTCGTGGCCATGGCGAGAAGGCCGAGCGCGCCGGTGACGGCCGTGGCGCTGTGGGATCCGATGCGGTCGGCAAGCCATCCCAGCCACAGGAAACCGATCGGACCGATGCCGATGCAGACGGTCAGCACGCCAAGGATGCGCGAGCGCATCTCCGGCGGTGAGCCGAGATAGACCAGCGTCGCCTGCATCGTGCCAAAGCCGGCGCCACCGAAGCCTGTCAGGACCAGCGCTGCACCTGCCAGCACCGGGCTTTGCGTCAGCGCGAAAATCACCACCATGAGCATGTAGCAGAGCACGCCGCCGATATAGGCCCGGCCGTACCATCTGGGCGTAAGCCACAGCGCCAGCACGAGCGCGCCTGCGAAGGCGCCGACCCCGTCCATGGTCGCCAGCAGGCCGACGCCCTCCGGGCCGAGATGCAGGCGGTCGCGCCCGATGACCGGAATCATGCTGGTGAACGGCCAGGCAAAGACATTGTAGATCACGGTCACGATCAGCACGCCGCGGATGCGCTTGTCGCCGCGCGCCAAGGCGAGCCCCTCGGCGATGCGCGCCAGCACCGGCCCCGGCTCCGCGGCGTGAGCGTGGCGCGCGCGGATCGTCAGAACGGCTAGCAGCGCCGCGCAGTACATCAGCGTGCTCAGGACCAGGACGCCCAGGAGGCCTGCTCCGGCGAGCAGGATTCCGCCGATCACGGGACCGACCATGCGGCTTGCATTGCTGGCGCCGACGTCGAGCGACATCGCCAGGCTCATCTTGTCACGGCCCACGGCGTCGCCGATCATCACGCGTCGCACAGGATTGTCGGTGCACCAGCCACTGCCGTTGATGAAGGTGGCGAAGGCGAGATGCCAGATCTCG
>JAEWBW010000047.1 GCA_023390955.1 Pseudomonadota bacterium | reverse complement strand
TATCATTTCGAGGAGCCGGTCGGCACCGCCATGGTGCTACGCGAGCCGGTCGGCGTGGTCGGCATGATCACGCCCTGGAACTGGCCGCTCAACCAGATCGCCTGCAAGGTCGCGCCCGCGATCGCCGCCGGCTGCACGATGATCCTGAAGCCGTCGGAGTTCACCCCGACCTCGGCGCTGATCTTCGCGGAGATCCTCCATGAAGCCGGCGTGCCGAAGGGCGTGTTCAACCTCGTCAACGGCCTCGGCCCCGAGGTCGGCGCTGCCATGAGCGAGCATCCCGACATCGACATGATCTCCTTCACCGGCTCCACCCGCGCCGGCATCGATGTGGCGAAGCGCGCGGCTCCGACCGTGAAGCGCGTCAGCCAGGAACTCGGCGGCAAGTCGCCGAACGTCATCCTCGAAGGTGCCGACCTGCAGAAGGCGGTGACTGGCGGCGTGATGCACATGTTCAACAACTCCGGCCAGTCCTGCAACGCGCCCTCGCGCATGATCGTGCCGTTGTCGAAGATGAAGGAAGTCGCCGCGATCGCGAAGGCTGTCGCCGACAAGACCAAGGCGGGCGATCCGCGCGCCGAAGGCACCACCATCGGTCCGGTGGTCAACCGCGGCCAGTGGGACAAGATCCAGGCGCTGATCAAGAAGGGCATCGACGAAGGCGCGACCCTTGTTGCCGGCGGCCCGGGCCTGCCCGAAGGCGTCAACAAGGGCTTTTATGTCCGTCCGACCATCTTCGCCGACGTCACCCCTGACATGACGATCTCGCGCGAAGAAATCTTCGGACCGGTGCTGGCCATCATCGGCGCCAAGGACGAAGCCGACGCCGTGCAGATCGCCAACGACACGCCGTATGGTCTTGCCGGTTACGTCACCGGTGCATCTGTCGAGGACGCCAAACGCGTCGGCCGGCAGATCCGCGCCGGCAACGTCAACCTGCAGGGCGTGCCCAATGACCGCACCGCGCCGTTCGGCGGCTACAAGCAGTCCGGCAACGGCCGCGAGTGGGGCAAGTACGGTCTTGAGGACTTCCTCGAAGTGAAGGCCGTCGCCGGCTTCAGCGCCGCGTAAGCTGTCTCGCACGAACAAACAAACGCCGGAGCGGCAAACCGCTCCGGCGTTTTTTCGTTTTCGTCATTGCGAGCGAAGCGAAGCAATCCAGAATCTTTCCGCGGAGGCAGTCTGGATTGCTTCGTCGCAAGAGCTCCTCGCAATGAGGAGGAGAGAGTCGGGCAGGCCTCAGCCCCCCAGCGCACCTTGCGTGTTGACATACAGCGCGTAGATCTACTGGCTCGCCGCCATAAAAATGAGGTTGCGCTTCAGGCCGCCGAAGCAGACGTTGGCGCAGCGCTCCGGCAGCGCGATGCGGCCGATCATAACGCCGTCGGGCGCGAACACCACGACGCCGTCGAGCTCGGGATCGCCCATGCCCCAGCCGCACCAGAGATTGCCGTCGATGTCGCAGCGCATGCCGTCCGGCGTGCCGGGGCCGGCGTCGATGTGGACGCGCTTGTTGGAGAGCTTTGTGCCGTCAGCCGAGACGTCATAGGCGAGGATCTTGCGGTTCGGCACGCCGCGGGATTCGACGACATAGAGAATTTTCTCGTCCGGCGAGAAGCAGAGACCATTCGGTCCCAGCACGCCCTCGGCGACGATGGTCGCCTTGCCGGTGTCGGGATCGAGGCGGTAGACATTCGGATCGATCTCGGGCTCGGCCTTGTAGCCTTCGTAATTGCCGAGCAGGCCGAAGGTCGGATCGGTGAACCAGATCGCGCCGTCGGATTTCACCACGACGTCGTTCGGCGAGTTCAGCCGCTTGCCGTCGAAGGAGTCCATCAGCACCGTGATCGAGCCGTCATATTCGGTGCGGGTGACGCGGCGGCCGCCATGCTCGCAGGTGACGAGCCGGCCCTGACGGTCGCGCGTGTTGCCGTTGGCGAAGTTCGACGGCTTGCGGAAATTGCTGACCGCGCCGGTTTCCTCGTCCCATCTCAGGATGCGCTGGTTCGGGATATCGCTGCACAGCAAATACCGCCCGTCGCCGACCCACACCGGACCCTCGGCCCAGCGCAGGCCGGTGGCGATCCGCTCCACTGCCGAAAGCTTTAGCCAGTATTTTTCGAAGCGGGGATCGAGCGCATGGATGGCCGGATCGGGGTAATAGGTCGCCGGCCGCCAGCCCTGACGCTGATCTTGCCCGTGGGACGATGCCTCATTCATGTCGGTTCTCTCGTTTCGTTCCCTCTGGACATTCCTGCTATCATTAGAGACACGTGGCCGCAAATCGGTCGCTACGAATGAGGAAAGACCATGCCGCGTATTTTGATGACGGGAGCTTCGGGCGGAATCGGCACGAGCCTGCGAAAACTGCTGCCGCCGATCTATCCGGACCTCGTGCTCTCAGACATCAAGCCGCCCGCCGATCTCGGTGCGAACGAGACGTTCAAGCAGGCTGACCTCGCCGATCTCGCGCAGTGCGAGGCGATCTGCGAGGGCGTCGACGGCATTCTGCATTTCGGCGGCTATTCCGTCGAAGGCACCTGGGACCAGATCCTGCAAGCCAACATCATCGGCGGCTACAATCTGTTCGAGGCGGCGCGCAAGAAGGGCGTCAAGCGCGTTGTGTTTGCATCGTCGAACCACGCGGTCGGTTTCTATCCGCGTCACCAGAAGATTGATACCGACGTCACCCCGCGTCCCGACGGCCGCTACGGCGTCAGCAAGGTGTTCGGCGAAGCCGTCGGCGCGCTCTATGCCGACAAGCACGGCCTGCAGGTGACGTGCCTGCGCATCGGCAATTTCGGCGAGATGCCGCTCGATCGGCGCCGGCTTGCGATCTGGCTGAAGCCGGAGGATCTCGTGCAGCTCTGCCAGATCGGGCTCGAGCATCCCGACATCCATTTCGAAGTGTTCTACGGCGCCTCCTTCAACGAGCGCGCCTGGTGGGACAATCACCGCGCCTACGAGCTCGGCTATCGCCCGACCGGGCGCGCCGAAGATTTCCGCGACCACGCGCTGGCCGAGCAGGCCAAGCTCAAGCCGGATCCGGTCGGCGATTATTTCCAGGGCGGCCCGTTCTGCAGCATGGAGTTCGACGCCGATCCGAGCCGCATCATCGACTGGAACAAGAAGTAGAGCGCGATGCGCTTCCTCACCCCGCACGCGGGGTGGGGACGCTCCGCGATAGCGCCTGTCCATTGATCTGGATCAACGTCGCTCCGGAGGCCACCGGGCTCAATCCAGCCGTCACGCTTTCCTTCAAACGTCGATGCGAATGGAGCGATGGTTATGGGCATCCTTTGGACGATCATCATCGGATTTGTTGTTGGACTGATTGCGAAGTTCATCATGCCCGGCGACAAATCTGAGCCCAAGGGGTTCATTTTGACGACGGTTCTGGGAATTGTCGGCGCATTCGTTGCGACCTATCTCGGTCAGGCCGTGGGCTGGTACAAGTTCGGGGAGGGCGCCGGCTTCATCGGGAGCATTGTCGGTGCGATCATCCTTCTCTTCCTGTACGGGCTCGTCGTCGGTCGTCGCGCCTGATCGACCGATCTGATCCGGCCGCGCAGTCCCTCCTGATGTTCCCGAAAATGAATCCCACACTGCCAGCCATCGCGATGCTTGCGGTGATCATGTCGTTACCGGCGCGGGCCGCAACGCTCAGTGACGCCGAGGCGACGTTTCTCGACCAGCTCGTCACCGCATCCGTGGTGCTCGAGCAGCGATGCATCGGCTACGAGGTCGATGGTGCGGGCGGCGTTCGGCTCGGCGCCCGGCTGCTCGGCGGCCCCGATGCCGCGATGGCGATGATCGACGCCTATGGCGCCGCCATCAAGGCTCGCAATGGCGAGAGCTACGATCCCGGCAAATTCCGCCCGGAGGTGTCGGAGGCCGCCGGCAAGACGTTCAGGCGGGTCAAGGCGGATCTGGTCAATGATCCCAAAGGCGCCTGCGCCGCCTATGGCGAGGACGCTGCGGATCGTGGCCTGCTGAGGCGATACTGAACGCTAGTCACCCTTCAACGGCTCGATCATCAACTCGTGGCGCCGCGCGGGGCCTCACCAGGTATAGCGAACCGTGCCCTTGCCGGCGTAGGAGCGCGTGACGTTGGAGAACTCGCCCTCGAAGGTGCCGGCGGCCGACCAGCCGTTCATCCAGTTCAACTCGGCGGACGCCGTCGTAAGCGCAGAATCGCTCGCCTGTCGCGCGCCGTTCACGACGAAGCTGGCGCCGGGCAGCGCCTGGAAGGTGGCGCCGATGGCGCGGTCCGGATTGAAGTCGTGCGCCCAGGCGGCACGGCCGCGCAGGATCAGGATGGCGCTCTGCATGGCGAAGGACTTGTCGGCCCGCAGGCCCAGCTCGCTGCGCGTTGCGGTGACGCTTTTTGCGCCATAGGCGAGCGCAAACGCGTTGCTGCCGGAGACGACCTGTTCGGCATAGGCGGGCAGGTCGAAGGTCGTGAACTGTGCGGCCGCGTAGGGCGTGATGCCGACGCCACCCATCCATGGCGTGATGAAGCGATAGCCGCCTTCGACGCGGCCGGAGAAGGCGTTGGCATTGAACTGCGCGCGCAGGCGATCGACGCCGGCGATGGTGACGGTGCGATCCGTGCTGATGTCCTGCCAGCCATAGGCCAGAGCGCCGGTGACATACGCTTGGCCGGCAGTGTGGCGGACGAAGGCGCCGGCCTGGAACAAATCCGAGCGGCCGCTTCCGCTGTTGACCACGCTGAAATTGGTGCCGCCGCCGGCGAGCGCAAAACCCGCCACGGTGTTCGGCGAGAAGAAATAGTCCGCTCCCGCGGCAACGCCAAACAGGCTGCTGGTGCTGTTGTTGGTGCCCGCCGCGATGTTGCCGTCGGTGGTTTGCGAGCCGCCGAAGCCGGCCGCCCACGCGCTCCAGCGCGGATCGTAATTGCTGCGCATCGGCGCCTTGCTGTAGATCGCGGCGTAGGCGTCGCGCTCGCTCCTGCTGCGCGGCTTGCCGGATGAGGCATAGGCGCTCGCAGCGTCCTCGTTCGCATAAGCGGGCGCATTGACGCCATTGCTGCGGCCCGGTGCGAACGGATCGGTCATGACGCCCATGAACTGGCTCATGGCGTTGAAGGTGCTTTGCTGCGATCCCGTCGCGATCTCGCCGGAGGCCTGGGTCAGGCCGTTCGGCGTCAGCCCGCTATAGACGAGCGAAATGCCGCCATTGCTGTTGAAGGAGTTGATGACGGCGTTGCCGACGGCATTCTGGTTGCCGTTCAAATTGCCGCCCGGCGGCGCGAAGTTCAGGGTCAGGTTGATATAGGCGTGGGTGGCGTCGTAGCTGAGCGTCGAATGGAAATTCGATGGCGTGTTGGTATCGACCACCGCGCCGAACGTGCCGACGATGCTGCCCGCGGTCAGGATGGTGTACTGCTTGGCGACATAGCTGCCGTTGGCATAGGAGGCCTTGACCGTCGCTCCACCCAGCTCCGCCTTGCCGGTCACGCTGGTGAAGCTCGACGTCGTCGGATTGAGCTGCACCATGTAGAAGGCGCCGGACTGCAGCGCGAGGCTGCCGGCCACGTTCAACGACGAGCCTGGGGTGCCGTTGCCGGCCGCGAGCGTGCCGCCATTGTTGATCGTGGTATTGCTGACGGTGCCTGACCCCGAAAGCCTGGCGTTGTTGTTCACGGTGACATCGCTGGAGGTTGCAATCGAGCCATCGACCCGCAACGTGCCCCCATTGACCATGGTCGCGCCGGTATAGCTGTTGCTGGTGCCCGTGAGCCGGAGGGTGCCGGTACCGGTCTTGATCAGGGTGCCGCCATTGCCCTCGATGATTCCGCTGACCATCCCATCCAGGTTGTTGCTGCCGACATCCAGCGTCTTCGAACCGAGCTTGAACAAGCCTGCGCCCTCGATCGACCCGGCGGTCGTTCCGGTCGATGTCAGGGTTGAGAAGTCGATCGTACCGCCGCTCTGAGCGGTGAGTTTGGCGCTGCCAGCCGAGCTCGTGTCGAAGAACTGAAGGAGGCCGGCGACCTGTATGGAGGCGTCGCCGGCCGTGCTCGCGTCCCTGAATTCCATGTAGCTGTTGGTACGCAAAGTGGCACTGCCTGCAGTGCTGGTGTCCTTGAACACAACCAAGGTACCGCCGCTGTAGCCGTTGACGGTGGCGTGACCGGCCGTGCTGGAATTGTTGAAGGTGAGCGTGTTGGCGAGGCCGCCGCCTAGATTGATTTCGGAGCTGCCGGCCGTGCTCGTGTTGTAAAAGTTGACGTTGCTGGCGGCATCGACCTGGATGGTCGCGGCGCCGGCCGTGCTGGCGTTGTAGAAATTCACGGTATTGTAGTTGCGCAGGTAGACGCTGCCGCCCTGGACGTCGATGCCGGCGCCTGTGAAGGAGAGAACCAGGCTGTTATTGATAGTGTAGTCCGACGCGCCCGCATTGAAGGTCCAACCGCCGATCGTCGTGCTCGACGAGAATGTGAGCGTGGTCGTATTGGACGTGCCGAAGAACGCGGTGCCCGTCGGCACCGTCGCCGGCGACCAGTTGGTAGCGGTGTTGAAGTCGAGGCTGCCGGGGTTGAGGAGCCAGGTGGCATCCTGAGCCATGGCCGCATCGGGCATTCCGGCCAAGGTCAAAACCAGAGCCGTCGAGGCGAGCCACGCGGCCCGCTTGGTCAAATCCGCCGATACCACGACATTCCCACCTGATTGTCTCTGTGGACCGTCAGGCCGGTGTCGGCGCGACTGATGGAACCCTAGCGGAATGGAACCCGTGGGCCATGAATGAGAGTTCACACGAAGGCATAACGCGACCGTGCGCTATTTCAGCCACACCGCACGTGGGCGACGGGCCTAGCGTCCGCCGTCCCCGCCCGCGATCCGCGCGAGATAATCCGACTTGCTGAACTGCATGTGGTCGACGCAGAGCTGGGCCAGCGCCCAGCTGTCGCGGCCTTTCAATAGCTCGATCATCAGATCGTGCTGGCGGCGCGATTGGGCGAGGCCCTCGCGGTCGGCGAGGTTTTTCGCGCGCATCGGCAGCGTCAGGTTCATGTAGTCCTGCAGCGCGCGCACCAGATAGGGATTGCCGCAGGCCCCGAACAGCGCGACGTGGAAGGCGTCGTTGGCCTCATGGATGCCGCGCAGATCGTGCGCGTCGGCCCTGGCGCAATATTGCCGCTGCAGCTCGGTGATCTCGTCGATCAGGCTCTGCGGCGCGGGCAGGGGGATCATCAGCGCGGCCTGCCGCGTCAGCATTTCCCGCACCTCGTAGATCTGGCGGATCTCCTCGGCCGAAAAGAACCGCACGGTGGCGCCGACGTTCTTCTCGCGGCGGATGATGCCGCGCCGCTCCATCTCCACCAGCGCCTGGCGCACGAAATGGCGCGAGGTGCCGTAGCGCGACATCAGCGCGTCTTCGGTCAGCCGCGCCGCCGGCGGGAAGCGGCCGAAGATGATGTCCTCTTCCAGCCGCGCCAGCACGTCGTCGGGATCGTCGCGCCGCAGCGCGGCGGTGTCAGCCCCTGCCGTCTCGGTCATCTCTCGGCCTCCCGAACCGGGAGCTTGCTGTCCAGTTATCCCTGTGGAGCAGGGACGGCAAGGATTGTCAATAATCCAGGCTTTCGATGGCCGCGTCGATACGAAATTTGGCCATTATGGCCCATCGTTATTGACAATGCCCCGGTGGCCTGTGCGACAATATGGCACGAACTGGAGTGGCATGATGACGAGCGGCTTGCGCAAAGGACTGACGAGCTACGGCGACGCCGGATTCTCGCTGTTCCTGCGAAAGGCCTTCATCAAGGCCATGGGCTATTCCGACGACGCGCTGGAGCGCCCGATCGTCGGCATCACCAACACTTATAGCGACTACAATCCCTGCCACGGCAACGTCCCGCAGATCATCGAGGCCGCCAAGCGCGGCGTGATGCTGTCCGGCGCCATGCCCTTCGTGTTCCCGACCATCTCGATCGCCGAGAGCTTCGCGCATCCGACCTCGATGTATCTGCGCAATCTGATGGCGATGGACACCGAGGAGATGATCCGGGCCCAGCCGATGGATTCCGTCATCGTGATCGGCGGCTGCGACAAGACGCTGCCGGCGCAGGTGATGGCCGCGATCAGCGCCGACCTGCCGACCGTCGTCATTCCGGTGGGCCCGATGGTGGTCGGCCATCACAAGGGCGAGGTGCTCGGCGCCTGCACCGACTGTCGCAGGCTGTGGGGCAAGTACCGCGCCGGCGAGATGGACGACAGCGAGATCGAAGCCGTCAATGGCCGCCTCGCGCCGTCGGTCGGCACCTGCATGGTGATGGGCACCGCCTCGACCATGGCCTGCATGATCGAGGCGATGGGCCTGTCCCTGCCGATGAGCGCGACGATCCCCGCGCCGCATGCGGAGCGTTTCCGTCTCGCCGAAGCCAGCGGCCGTGTTGCGGCGGAGATGGCGAAGACCAAGGGGCCGAAGCCGAGCGAGTTTCTGACCCCGGCCTCGTTCAAGAACGCGCAGGTCGTGCTGCAGGCGATCGGCGGCTCCACCAACGGCCTGATCCATCTGACCGCGATGGCGCATCGCTCGCCGCACCGGCTCGACCTCGAAGTGTTCGACCAGATCGGCCGCGAAGTGCCGGTGCTGGTCGACCTCAAGCCGTCCGGCGAACACTACATGGAGCATTTCCACCACGCTGGCGGCGTGCCGAAATTGCTGAAGCAGCTCGGTGACCTCGTCGATCTCGACGCGAAGACGATTTCAGGCCAGACGCTGCGCGATGTCGTCGCCAATGCGGAAGACGTGCCCGGCCAGGACGCGATCCGCTCGCGCGACAATCCGATCAAGAAGGAGGGCGGTCTCGCCGTCCTGCACGGCAACCTCGCGCCGCGCGGCGCTGTGATCAAGCAGTCGGCCGCGAGCCCGAAACTATTGAAGCATACGGGGCGCGCGGTGGTGTTCGAATCCGTCGAGGACATGACCTTGCGGGTCGACGATCCCGACCTCGACGTGAACTCCGACGACGTGCTGGTGCTGCGCAATGCGGGTCCGAAGGGCGCGCCCGGCATGCCCGAGGCAGGCTATCTGCCGATCCCGAAGAAGCTGGCGCGCGGCGGCACCAAGGACATGGTGCGCATTTCCGATGCGCGCATGAGTGGCACCGCATTCGGCACCATCGTGCTCCACATCACGCCGGAATCCGCCGTCGGCGGGCCGCTGGCGCTGGTGCAGAACGGCGACATGATCAGCCTCGATGTGGCCAAGCGCAGCATCGAGCTTCAGGTCGACGATGCGGAGCTGGAGCGGCGCCGTGCAGCGCTGAAGCCCGCGGCGGCGCCCGAACAGGCCCGGCGCGGTTACGCCTGGCTGTTCAACGAGACCATTTTGCAGGCCGACGAGGGCTGCGATTTCGATTTTATGCAGAGGACTGGGAAGACCGAGACGGGGTGACCACCACTCCAGACGACGTTCAGACCGCATAAGCGGCGAACATTTCAACAGGGGGAAACGATGATTGCACGAACCAAGCTTTGGCTGGCGGCAACGACGGCCGTTCTGTTTGTCTCAAGCGCGTCGGCGCAGGATGTGAAGCATTATCGCTTCGCCTACGACCAGCCGCGCAACACCGGCTATTCGCTCGCCGGCGATCTCTTTGCCGACAAGCTCAAGGAATTGAGCAAAGGCACCATGATCATCGATCAATATCCGGGTGCGCAGCTCGGCCAGGAGCCGCAGGTGCTCCAGCTCGTCAAGTCGGGCGATATCGAATTCTCGATCATCTCCTCGGCCAACACCGCGACGATCTCGCCGCAGGCCGGCGTGATGTCGCTGCACTATCTGTTCCGCGACGAGAACCACGTGGTGAAGGGCCTCGCCGATCCCAAGGTGTTCGAGGCGCTCAAAACCTTGATCGACGAGACCACGCAGGGCCTGCACGTGATCGCCACGGGCTCGCAGGGCGTGCGGCACATGTACTCGCGCAAGGAAATCCACAACGTCGGCGATATCAAGGGCGCCAAGATCCGCGTGCAGGCAACCGCGACCGAGGATTTGATGTTCCCGGCCTACGGCGCGCAGACCGTGCACATGCCGTTCGGCAGCGTCTACACCAGCCTGCAGACCGGCGTCGTCGACGTCGCCGAGAACAGCATCAACGTCTACCTCGTCAACAAGCACTATGAGGTGGCGCCGGTCCTCAACATCACCGAGCACGAAGCCAACAACGCGCTGGTCTTCATCTCCGACAAGCTCTGGCAGAGCCTGTCGGCCGAGCAGAAGGGCTGGGTGATGGCCGCCGCCAACGAGGTCAGCTCCAAGGAGCCGCAGAAGGCGTTCGATCTGGAGCGGACCGCGGCCGAGAAGCTCAAGAAGATGGGCGTCAAGGTCGTCGAGAACGTCGACAAGAAGAGCTTTACGACGATCGCCGATCCCTATCTCGACAAGCTCGCCAAGGATCTCGGCCCGCACGCGGAAAAGATCAAGGACTTGATCCGCGCGGTGAAGTAAGGGGGGCGGCGCTCGCGGCCATCCTTCGAGACGCCCGCCTCCGGCGGGCTCCTCAGGATGAGGTCGCGTTTCGCGGTGAGATCTTAGACCCTCATGGTGAGGAGCCCGCCAAGGCGGGCGTCTCGAACCATGTAGGCCGAGCACGTCCGGCAGCTTCCCAGCTGTCACATCCGATAGCTTTGGGACGACGGGGGAGCTGATGCCTATCGCCGACAAACTGGTCCTGAAACGACAGCGTCATCTCAAATGGCGCTCGCTCGACTGGCTCGAGCTGACGCTGATGATGCTTTGCGGCATCCTCTGCTTCGGCTTCTCGCTGTCGGTGACCGCAGACATCATCACCCGCACCATCGGCCATCCCTGGCTGTGGCTGCAGGAGGTCACCTCTACGCTGTTCATCTACGCCATCTTCATCGGGACGGCGGCGGCGACAAGGCGCAACGATCACCTCTATCTCACCGCGATCTCGGAGGCGATGCACGGCACGTCGCGGCTGATCGTCGAGGTCATCATCCGTGCGGTCGTGTTGGGCGTCGCCTTCTGCCTGGTCTGGTACGGCTACCAGAATTACCTGCGCGGCTTCGGCAGCTTCCGTCTGCCGTCGGGCACGCCGATCGCCTCGCTCTACGCGATCATCCCGCTGTCGGGCGTGCTGATCGGCCTGTTCACGATCGAGCAGCTCGTCAACGGCCTGCGCAACGGCTTTGATCACCCCGAGCCACCGGAAGAGGATGCGACGCCCCAGGTCATCGACGGACAGACGAGGGTACAGCCATGAGTCCTCCCGTCGTCCTCCTCCTGATGTCGGTCTGCTTCCTCGCTTTCGGTTATCTCGGCGTGCCCGTGCCGTTCGCGCTGATGGGCGGTGTGTTCATCGGTGCGCTGCTGTCGGACGTTGCGCTTGCCGCGATCATCCAGAAGATCTTTGACGGCATGGATTCCGAGGCGCTGCTGGCGATCCCGTTCTTCCTGCTGGTCGGCGAGCTCATGAGCTCGGCGAATGTGGTGGTGCGAATAGCCAATCTCTCGGTGTCGCTGGTCGGCCATATCAGGGGCGGGCTGTCCCAGGTCGTCGTCGTCTTCAGCATGTTCTTTTCGGAGATGTCAGGCTCGACCACGGCCGACGTCGCGGTGATGAGCCGCGCGCTCGGCGGCCCGATGAAGCGCGAGGGCTACGAGCCCGCCTTCATCGCCGCCATCATCGCGTCGGCCTCGACCATCGCGGCACTGGTGCCGCCGAGTATCACCGCCGTGGTCTATGGCGCGGTCGGCAACGTCTCCATCGCCGGCCTGTTCATGGCGGGCGTCGTGCCCGGCCTGATGATCGGCATGGGCCTGATGATCTATTGCTATTTCTTTGGCCCGTCCGGCCTCAGCAAGCCGCGCGCGCCGCTCAAGCAGGTCGTGTTCGCCGCCGGCGACGCCGCATTGCCGCTGATGATTCCGGTCATCCTGCTCGGTGGCATCCTCACCGGCTGGTTCACGCCGACGGAAGCAGGCGTGGTCGCGGTGGTCTGGATCGTGCTGGTCGTGATCCCCGCGCTTAACCGCGGTCATATCAGCAAGATTCCCTATGATTTCTGCCTTGCTGGCCTGATCTTCTCGCTGCCGCTGATCACGATCGGCGCCGCCAACGCCTTCGGCTGGATGCTGGCCTATCTGCGCGGCGCCAATTTCATCGCGGAGTGGATCACCTCGATCGCCGGCAATGATCCGCATCTGATCATGCTGCTGATGGTGCTGCTGTTCACCGTGGTCGGCGACTTCATCGAGCCGGTTCCGACCATCATCATCTTCATGCCGCTGGTGAACGCGCTGACGGAAGCCGGCGACATCAATGCCGTGCATATGGGCGTGGTGCTGATCGCGACGCTGGCCTTCGGCCTGATCACGCCGCCCTATGGCCTGGTGCTGTTGATGGCGTCGAAATTCGTCGGGATAAGTTTCGCGAAGGCGCTAAGGGCGGCATTGCCGATCTATATCGTGTTCCTGTCGACCATCGCGTTTGCGATCTATTTCCCGAGCGTCGTGCTGTGGCTGCCGCGTCATGTGCTGCCGGAATCGGTCGGCTGCTTCAAGTCGCCGGCGGGAACGGGGTATATCTGTCCTCAGTGAGCATGATCCGGACCCGAAGGGGCCGCGCTAAAGTCCGCTTGATGGAGGCTATGTCGGGCCGTCTGGATCAATCAGCGCCAAGGTAGTCCAGCGCGCTTCGATCGCTGGTTTGACCGAACCCTCAACCTCCACCACCGTGTCCCACGTCGACTGGATAGACACTGCGCGTTCGGTCAGTTCAACCAGGCGAAACTTGCCTCTTATCCGGGCCCCGGATTTCACCGGGCTGAGGAAGCGAACCCGCTCGAACCCGTAATTGACACCCATCCGTGTCCCCTCGACACCAGGCATCGCGTCGAAGGCGAGCGCCGACAGGAGCGACAATGTAAGAAAGCCATGCGCAATGGTCCCGCCGTACGGCGTTTCGCTCTCGGCACGTTGACGATCCGTGTGAATGAATTGATGATCATGAGTGGCGTCGGCGAACATGTCGATCATCGCCTGATCGACTGCCAGCCAATCCGACACGTGCTCGGGGCCGTTGAGGAGCTGACGGTATGCCGTCAGTGAAATAAGCTTCCGGCGGATCGCTTCGAGTTCGGCGGTTCGCTTGATGTCTGACACTTTAGCCTCAGGAACTTCGATAACTTCGCGCTCTAGCTAACGCGCTCGACGCGCCATCCGCTAGCTTCGGGCGAATAGCGGAACGGCATGCCGTGCTGGTTCTTGAAGTAGCTGCCGCACAGCGCGTTGGCCATGCCCTGCATGACGGCATCGTGGCAGACGAACAGCAGGTGGTCGTCGGGATGACGGTCGAGCCATGAGGCGACGCAGCGCAGCGAACGCTGGGTCATGGACTCCCAGCTCTCTCCGTCGTCGGGCAGGATCGAGACGAGACCGGTCGCCGACTGGACGCCGTGCTTGATCATGAGGTCGCGGACAGGCTTACCTTCGAAGCTGCCGAAATCGAACTCGATGATGCCGTCGTCGAGCGCGAGCGGGACCGAGATCACGGACGCGATGATCTCGGCGGTCCGCGCCGCGCGGACCAGCGGACTTGCGACGATGCGGGTGATGCCGGCGCCGCGCAGCATGTCCACGGCCTCGTGCGCCTGCCGCAGGCCGTCCCCGTTCAGCGGATTGTCGGTCCGCCCCTGGAACAGCCCCTGGCGGTTCCAGTCGGTGGCGCAGTGGCGAAGGCCGCAAAACGCACGCGATGGCGTCACGGAGGTCATTTCGACTTGCTGGTGAATTTCTTCACCGCCACGCGAAACTCCTCCGTGTTCATCGCCATGATGATCCTGTGCTCCTCGCTGTCGAGTTGCTGCTTCACCGGCGTCGTGGCGGCCTGGTAGACCAGCGACTTGGTGCCGGCAATTGCCGCGGGCGGATTTTGCGCAAGGCGCTCGGCAAGCTTTCGGGTGGCGTCCTTCAGCTCGGCAGCGGGAACCGTCTTGACCACGAGGCCCCACTCGTAAGCCTGCTGCGCCGTAAAGCTGTCTTCGGCCAGGAAGATCTGCAGCGCGCGGCGGGTCCCGACCGTGCCGACGATGCCGACCGTGCTGCCGCCGTCCGGCGACACGCCGATCTTGGCATAGGCGGGGGTGAACTTTGCGTCGTCGGCCGCGATGCAGAGATCGGTGACGAAGGCGAGGCCCATGCCGGCGCCGGCAGCCGAGCCGTGCACGCTGGAAAGCGACAGCTTTGGCATGCGCCTGATGGTCTCGATGAAGGCGTGATAGTGCTTCAACAACTCGCCGACGACCGGCGTTACCGTGTTGGCTTCGGCGGCAGCGCCGATCGTCTGCAGATCGCCGCCGGCGGAGAAGGCGCGGCCTTCACCTTCGATCACGACGACCCTGATGGCGTCGTCGCCTTCGATGATAGCTGCGAGCTGCTCGAGCTTCTGCGCGATGGCGAGGTTGACCGAGTTGAACGCGGCGGGACGGTTGAGTGTGATGGTTGCGATCGGGCCATCCACGCGCAGCAGCGCGGGATCGTCGGGCTTGGAGACGGGAGCAGGCATTTCGAAAATTCCCCGGCAAGAGGTTCGTTTGCGCAACTAAATCGCAGAAGGCGAGGGGTGACAATCCCCGGCGGCGGTGCTGGCATGCCGCTCCAGTGCCCTTGCGCCGGACGGAACGATAGGCTCAAATGGCGTCGCCTTCGTTTGAGGACGGACACGAGCGCCGGCTCTTCCGGACGAGGCCAGCAAACCGAAATCAGTGGGAAGGGAGACGACGTGGATCGCGCTCGTGTCTGCAGGAATGGGCTGTTCCGATGACGGAAGGTCCGGTGATCATTATCGGTGCCGGCCATGCCGGCTACCAGGCCGCGGCATCGCTGCGTCAGGCGGGATTTTCTGACCGCATTTGCCTGGTCAACGACGAGGCGCATCTGCCGTATCAGCGGCCGCCGCTGTCGAAGGCCTACATCAAGGGTTCGGCCGGGCCCGAGAGCCTGATGTTCCGGCCGGAGAAATTCTATCAGGACCAGAACATCGAGCTGATCGCCGGGCGCGTCGCGTCGATCGACCGGGCCGGGCACAAGGTTCATCTCGCCTCGGGCGAGACGCTGCCTTACGGCCATCTCATTCTGGCGACCGGCGCGCGCAACCGCCTGCTCGACCTGCCCAACGCCAATCTCCCCGACGTCAAATACCTGCGCATCCTCGACGACAGCGAGGCGCTGAGAAGCATCATGCCGTCGAAGACGCGGGTGGTGGTGATCGGCGCGGGCTTCATCGGGCTGGAGTTCGCCTCGACCGCGCGGATCAAGGGTCTGGAAGTCGATGTGCTCGAGCTTGCTCCGCGCGTGATGGCGCGCGCCGTCACCGCTGAAGTCTCCGAATATTTTCAGGCGCGGCATCGCGAGACCGGCATCCGCATTCACCTCGGTGTGCAGGCAACCTCGATCGAAGCTGAGGGCGGCAAGGTCACCGGCGTCTCCCTGAGCGACGGCCGGCATCTGCCGTGCGATCTCGTCGTGGTCGGCGTCGGCGTACTGCCGAATATCGAGCTTGCGGCCGAGGCCGGTTTGCAGGTCGCGTCCGGCATCATCGTCGACGAATATCTCTCGACGTCGGATCAGGACATCTCGGCGATCGGCGATTGCGCGCTGTTCAACAGTCCGCGCTTCGGCGGTTCGCTGCGGCTGGAGTCGGTGCAGAATGCCACCGATCATGCCCGCTGCGTCGCCGCCCGGCTCACCGGCGACAGGAAGGTCTATGACGGCCAGCCCTGGTTCTGGAGCGACCAGGGTGACGACAAGCTGCAGATGGCAGGGCTCACGACCGGCTATGACCGCGTCGTGCTGCGCGGCGATCCCGCCAAGAAGACGTTTTCCGCCTTCTGCTACAAGGGGGACAAATTGCTCGGCATCGAGTCCATCAACCGCGCCGGCGATCACATGTTCGGCCGCCGCTTCCTCGCCATGGATCGCACACTCGCGCCGGAGCAGGCGGCAGACGAGAGCTACGATCTCAAGGCCGCGCTGGCGTGATATCTCCGTCATTGCGAGCGTAGCGAAGCAATCCAGAATCCCTCCGCGGTGACAGTCTGGATTGCTTCGCTACGCTCGCAATGACGAGAGCATGCCTAGAGAATCGCCGCCACCTCTGCCGCCGTCGGCATCGAAGGCCCTGCGCCCATCCGCTGCACGGAGATCGATGCGGCGGCGTTGGCGTAGGCGAGGGCATCACGCAGGGGTGTGCCGTCGGCAAGCTGGGCGGCCAGCGCGCCGACAAAGCAGTCGCCGGCGCCGGTCGTGTCGACCGCCTGCACGGCACGGCCCGGCACGGTCAGTTCGTCCCGCCCGGCGAGCGCGACAACGCCGCGCTTGCCGAGCGTCACGCAGATGATCTGTTCGGGGCTTGCCTGCAGCCGCCGCGCGGCATCGAGAATCTTTGCGGTCGCGTCGCTGTCCGAAAGCTCTGTGTCGGCGAGCAGGCCGAGCTCCGTCTCGTTCAGCACGAGGACATCGACCAGCGCCAGCAACTCCCGCGAAAATTTCTGCGCCGGCGCCGGGTTGAGAACCGTCGTCGCCTGCGCCGCGCGGGCGCGGCGGAAAAAGGCGGCAATCGTGGGAAGCGGAATCTCGAACTGGCTGACGGCGGCATCGCCTCTGGCCAGCGGCACCACGCCGACGTCATCGGCGCTGACGAGCGCGTTGCTGCCGGGAATGACGACGATGGTGTTGTCGGCCTCGGCGACGGTGATGATGGCGGTGCCAGTGTGGGCCTCCGCGGTTTCCTGCACGTGACTGAGATCGATGCCCTGGTCGCCCAGGAAGGTCTTCAGCTCCGCGCCAAAGGCGTCCTTGCCGAGCCGGCCGACCAGCGTGGTCCGCGCGCCGAGCCGCGATGCCGCGACCGCCTGGTTGGCGCCCTTGCCGCCGGGAAAGTACAGCACCTCTTTGCCGGCGATGGTCTCGCCGATCCTGGGATGACGGTCGGCGGTTGCCACCACATCCATGTTGATGCTGCCGGCAACGAAGACGCGCCCCATGAGATCCTCTGCGAGACTTTAGACCCTGACCTCGAATTCGTGCCTGACCTTGGCGATGTCGACAAGGGTCGGCAATCCCGCCTCGTTGCCGAGGCGCTGGATCTTGAAGGTCGAGGCCGCGCGGGCGAAATCGAAGTGCTCGCGCCAGCTTTTGCCGGGATGGGCGAGGTAGGAATAGACATAGGCGCCGTGAAAGACGTCGCCGGCGCCGTTGGTGTCGATCACGCGCTCGCGCGGGATCGGCATCGCCGGCATGGTCTGCACTGTGCCTGTTTCGTCGTACCAGAGCAGGCCCTTCTCGCCTTGTGTCACACCGCCGATGCGGCAGCCGCGGCTCTTGAGGTAGTCGAGCATCTTGTCCGGCGTCAGGTCCATCTGCTCGCAGAGGCGCTCGGCGACGATGGCGACGTCGATGAACTCCAGCAAATCATGCGTGTTGGTGCGCAGGCCGCCGCCGTCGAGCGAGGTCATGATGCCGGCCTCGCGGCAGACCTTTGCGTAGTGGATCGCGGCATCCGGCTGGTGGCCGTCGATATGCAGCGCGCGGCAGCCGCCGAGATTGAGCATCGGGAAGGGATGGATGTGCTCGTCGTCGCGGCAGCGGACGATGGCGCGCTTGCCGTCCTTGGGCATGATGAAGGACAGCGACGACTGGTTCACCTTCCGGCCGTGCAGCGAGATCGCGTATTTCGCGCACATGTCCTGGAACATCCGCCCGAGCCAGTCATTGGCGGCGGTGGCGATCAGATCCGGCACGATGCCGAGCTTGGCGCAGCAGAACGCCGCGGTCACCGCGTTGCCGCCGAACGATACCGCGTAGTCGGAGGCCACGTGCTTCTCGTCGCCGGTCGGCATGTGGTCGGTGATGAAGACGACGTCGATATAGGTC
>JAEWBW010000036.1 GCA_023390955.1 Pseudomonadota bacterium | reverse complement strand
GCTTGGGTCCGCTCGAGCAGGACGCGGCTGAACCGCCCGGCCCCCGACCCGACTTCCAGGATGTCCAACCCGTCGAGCGCCTTCGGATCCCATGCCGTTTCCGCGAACAGTCGCCGCTCGCTCGGCTTGATGTCGCCAAGCCCGGCATCGATCTGCGTCTCTGGGAACGCATTCCACTGAATGCCGAAGTTGTGGGTGTAATTTTCTTCCTCGCAAAGCCGCGGAACGCCGCGCACGACCCGGAACGAGCGTTGCGAAGACCGGAGCGCATCGGGTCCGGCCTGTACCAGCGCTTCACCGGAGTGTGGGTCCACGACTTGAACTGGCATGCGCTCTCTACCTGAAACGGCTGGTCTTTAGCTACGGAGCGCACCCGCACCGCGCAAGGATCGCATCTCGACTTGTCGAGCGCGATGCTTATCGTCGCCGCGCATAGAACCCCCTCCCTTCGAAAGTCACGAGCTTGAATCTGGACGAGCTGGCCAACGCGGCTGGGACCGATAAAGGAACCACCCACCGCGGCGGTCACGCATACACGTTGGTCTACGAGCCGATACTCTCACCGTTGCGGGAGGCGCCCCTCAAAATACTTGAGCTTGGCTTGGCGATCGGCGGACCTGAACACGGCATCCGTCCTGACAGGATTGTCGGCTCACCTCCGTCTATTGAAATGTGGACGGCCTATTTCCCCAACGCGAAGTTGACCGGCTTCGACATCAGCGACTTCGCCAACTTCACTCATGAGCGCTTTGACTTCGTTCGCGGCGATTGCGGCGTTCGCGAAGATCTCGAGAAGCTGGTCGACCAAGGGCCCTTCGACATCATCATCGACGACGCGTCGCACGCCTCGTTCCATCAATTCCTGAGCATGGCAGTCCTGATGCCAACGCTGAAGAATGGCGGCCTGTACATCGTCGAGGACCTGCAGTGGCAGCCCGACGATTATGAGCGGAGCTTGCCCTCAGTCCCGCTGTTCAGTTCCGTCGTCGATACCTTCAAGACGTCGGGAACGGTTCCCGACGGGCTACCGACTGGCGTCCGCGAAGCCTTCGACCAGGTTCGTTCAGTCGAGATTTACCGCACCTGGGAATTGGAACGACGGAAACCGATCGGTCTGATCTCGAGAGCGTGGCGCTTTCTTCGGATCAAACTTGCCGGTGACCCGGTGAAGCTCGCTATCCTTCGGAAGGGATAAGCAGCCGCAAATGCTGTCCGACAACATCTTCGCTCGCGAGTGCTTTCGCGCGTTCCCTGGCGCGCCCGCTCAAAGGAAGACGTATCGCTTTCTCAAGTGAAGCCGCCAACGCATCCGGATCGCCGCACGGCGAAAGATAGCCGTACTTCCCGTCGTCGAGTATTTCGGCCGGACCGCTCGGGCAGTCGGTGCTGACAATCGTCAACCCGAGCTGCATCGCCTCGAGAAGCACGACAGGGTAGCCCTCGTAGTCCGAAGAAAGCGCGAAGATGCTGCCCGACGCCAGATAGGGCAGCGGGTCGATCACAAAGCCGGTGAAGATCACATCGACACCGTCGCTCGCGGCTTGGCGCTCCAAGTCCTGCCGCAAAGGTCCATCGCCGATGATCATCAGCTTTGCCGGACTTTGAAGTCGAGCCATCGCCGAGATCAGCAGCGCATGGTTCTTTTGGGGCTTCAGCGTGGCTGCAGTGACGACGCGGTTCTCACAACCCTCCCAAAGTGCCTCGATCTGAGGATCTTTGCCCGGGACTTCGAAGCGCCGGAGAGGGTTGTAGATGACCTTGAACCAGCTACGCGGCACATTCGCGAAGTCGCTGATGTCGTCGACCGCGCTCTTCGCAACAAAGACCCGTTCGGCCGCGAGGGGATAGACGTGTCTTGCCGCGAACTTCAGGGCGTAGAGGCGCTTCCGCGATCCTTTGAGCTGTATCGACAAAGCGGCGTGATCAAAGGTCACCACGCGTGTTCTAGTCAGCCGCCCGGCGATGACGCCCAAGACCGTCAATGGCCAGAGGTTCACCTGGAGCGCGGCTGGCCGGGCAGTCCGCAGGTATCGCACCAGGCGGAGAAACCCCGACCAGACATTTGAAGCATCGAGATCGACGAGGTTTACGCCTGCCGGGACCAGATCGACCAAAGCGCCTTCCTGCTTCAGAAGAAGGAGGTCCACCTCGTAACCGCGGTCCCTGAATCCCTCGGCAAGAACCAGCGCCACCCTTTCAGCGCCGCCGCCGGCAAGATTTGCCATGAGCAACGCGATCCGATTAGACGCCATGCGACGCTTCATTCCTCGGCGACGGAGTTTCGATTGATGTCGCCAACCGTTCCAACCCCTCACATCGACTTGCTGTTCAGCCGCCTCGGGGGCCGCTGCCAGAGCTTGGCTTAACCGCCGTGGAGTCTTCGGGGAAGAACGCGATCTTCAGTTACTTCTACGGTCTCTTCGCGTGGAGCCTTGTCCTCCGGATCGTCGGGACAATCATATCCTTCGCGATAGGGGTCCTACTCGCCCGTGTCCTCAATCCGGAGGGCCTGGGTCTTTACGGCACTGCAATAGCTGTCGCGCTTGCGATCAGCGGCATAGCGCAGGCCGGCCTGCCGACGCTCGCATTGCGGGAGGTGGCCGTCCACACCGAACTGCAAAACTGGGCATTGGTGAAAGGCGTCGTCCGCTGGTTTCCGAGGACGGTCCTGACGACCTCAGTGCTTCTGGCTCTGACGTTCCTGGTCGGCCTCATGCTTTACGAAAAGTACGGTCATCCTGTTCCGAGAGAGGTGCTTTACGCTGCTCCTCTCGTTCCCCTGCTCGCGCTCAGCTCGCTGTATTTCGCCCAGCTCCGGGCACTTCATCGATATATGTCGGGCCAGGCGCTGGATATCCTGATCCGTCCTGGGCTGTTGTTGCTGCTCTGTGTCGCGGTCTATCTGTCGACGGGACGGCTCACTCCCGGCATGGCCATCGTCCTGCAGCTTCCCGCGGCTTTGGTAACACTGGCGCTCGGCTTTTGGTGGCTTCGCAACGCCTTGCCGAAGGGCTGCAGGGATGTTGCTCCCGCAGTCGATGTAGGCGGCTGGGCCCGCGCGACGGTCCCGCTTGCGATCAGCGACATCCTGGTTCAGCTGAACGCCGTTTCCGGATTGTTGATCGTCGGTGCGATTGCCCCGCCCCCTGAAGCAGGATTCTTGCGCGTCGCCTTATCGGCGATCGTCATCATCTCGACCCCGCTGACGATCTTCAACGTCGTCCTCGGGCCGCGCCTGGCGCAACTGTACGCCGCGCGGAACTTGCGCGACCTGCAGCGAATGCTCGCTCTCTCCGCCGCGGCGATGTCCCTCATTACCTGGGGCGTCCTTGCCTTCCTCTATGCCGTGGGCCAGCCACTCGTCGAGATCCTGTTCGGGAGCGCCTACGCACGGTCATGGGCGCCGTTGATACTTCTTACAGCGGGGCAAGCAGTGATCGCCTTTTTCGGCGTCGGATGGGTGCTGCTCTCCGTGTCTGGAGG
>JAEWBW010000019.1 GCA_023390955.1 Pseudomonadota bacterium | reverse complement strand
CGACAATGACGATATGGCTCGTCTCCTTCCGCGGCATGCTCGGGGCTTTACCTGCCGACCGCCGCGGGATCGTTGGTGATGAGATAGCGCAGCAGCAGCGCACCGCCGCCCAGCGGCGTCGTGCTCTCCAGCGTCATCGCCGTGACGGGCGCGCGCTGATCGCTCTCCGCTTCCGTCGAGTCGAACACGATCGGCGCACCACGGGCGCCGTCCACGGCCGGACAGAGGATCAGATTGAGCTCGTCGACAAGCCCGGCGCGCAGGAACGCGCCATTGGCGGCGCCGCCGCCCTCGACCAACAGGCGCTTGACGCCGAGCTCGCGATAGAGGATCCCCAGCGAGAGCGCCAGATCGATCTCGGACTTGCCGGCGAAAATATAGGACACGCCCTCGCCGCGCAGGCCCGCGAGATGCGCATCCGTCACGTTCTCCGTCAGCACCACCACGATCGGATCGCCGCCGATGTCGGAGCGGCCCCAGCCGATCTTGCCGTGGGCATCGAGCACGACGCCATAGGCCTTCACGTTAGCCTTGGCATCGCGCCGCGCGAACCAGTTTTCCCGCGGGAATTTTTCCGTCGTGGCCGGATACGGCTTGCCCTTGGCGAACTCCGATCCGGTGACGCGGCCGATCAGCCAGGCATCGCCGCCGAGCTGGTCGTGCACCCGCTCGAACAGATCAGCCCCCGTCCCCTTCGGCCGCCAGCGGCTGTGATGCGTACGGCCATCGACGCTCGAGGCCATCAGGCAGGTGACGTGAGGTTTCATGCGGGGACTCCTGAGTCTGCCGTTCCATAGCACCCCGACTCGCTCGGAGTCGACGATGCCAACGACATCAGGCCGTCACCTGTTCGTGCCTGTCGGCACGATTTGCAAGAAAGCACGACACTGTGTCGCGCTTCCCTGCCCGCACGCGAACTCTATTTGGTGGAACGCGCGGTGATGAGATCTCCGACCGGCTCCCAGACCGTTCCATTGAAGCGCACGACGCGCGCCTGCTTGGTCGGGAAGTAGTCGTCAGGCGCTGTATTCAGCGTCATGCCGGGCAGCAGCATGCCGAGCTTGACGTCCTTCAGGCTTGCCGCCTTGCGCATGATGTTCTCGCGGGAGACGTCGTCACCCGCCGCACGCAGCACGGTCTCGAGCGTCTGCGCCAGGATGTAGCCGGAGACGGTGCCGCCATCCTTCCGGTTTCCCTCGGGATAGTACTTCGTCATGAACTGCGACCATTCCTCGAGATCGCGATCGCCGGACCAGACCGGATCGGTGGCGTCCTTGAACGACGCCCATGAGGTGACGCCGATCGAATTCTCAAGGCCTGCGGGCGACAACACGGCGCCGATCGAGGCGGAATTCTGCGGCACCATGATGGTCGGCTTCCAGCCGAGCTCGGCGACGCGGCGGATCGCCATCGCCGAGAATTTCGGCGTCGCCATCACGAACAGGACATCCGCACCGGACGACTTCGCCTTGACGATCGCGGAGTCGATGGTGGGATCGGTCGTCTCGTAGGACGTCTCCATGACGATGGCGGACTTCCGCTCGCCCAATCCCTGCTTGAAGCCCGACAGCACGTCGCGGCCGAAATCGTCGTTCTGGTAGATCACCGCGACCTTGGCCGCGCTCATGGTCTTTTCGAGATAGGAAGCCGCGATCTGCCCTTCGCTGCGCAGGTCGAGAGGCCACAGCATGGTCCAGGGATATTCGGCCGGATTGCCGAACCTCGTGGCGGCGGCCATGATGAAGAGCTGCGGGACCTTTTTCGCATTCAGATATTTCTGAACGGCCGCGTTGGTCGGCGATCCCAGCGAACCGAACATCAGCAAGACCTCGTCGCCCTCCACGAGCTTGCGGGTCTGCTCGACGGTCTTCGGCGGACTATAGGCATCGTCATAGGAAATGAACTTGAGCTTGCGGCCGTTGATGCCGCCCTCGTCATTGAGCTTCCTGAAATAGGCGTCGACAACCTTGAACATCACCGAGAGCGACGAGGCCGGGCCGCTATAGGGCGCGGTGTTGCCGATCCTGATCTCGGTATCGCTCGCGCCCGGATCGTATTTCTTGTCCTGGGCGGCCGCGAAGTCGCAGGCCAGCAGCGAAATGGCGGACGCGAGACAAAGTCCCAACCGATGCTTCGACATTCCTCATCCTCCCGGTGGACGCGGCAGGCCTGCAAGATGCGGCCTGCATTATTTTTCGACACAATTCCCAATTTTGGGACTTATGTCAATTTTTGATTTGGCCGGTTGCGACGCTCGGCCGCAACAGGCGGGAGGGCTCAGGACAACAGCAGCGGCACCAGCAGGTGGCTGTCATAGCCGCCACCGGCATGCAGGATGTGCAGGCCCTTGTTGCGGCTCGGCGGAATCGGCACGGCCTGCTCGGCCGCAAAGGCCGGCGACGTCTCGGGCATGCCTCCGAGATTCATCATCGGCACCTTCGTACCCGGCTCGAACGTCATCTGCTCGGACGGGGTCGGCACGCTCGTCAGGGGAGTCTCGGAGCAGGGTGGGACCCCACTCGTCGTCGCGGAGCCCGGTCGCGTGCTCGGCGTCATCC
>JAEWBW010000690.1 GCA_023390955.1 Pseudomonadota bacterium | reverse complement strand
CAGTTGGCGGGATTGCTGCCGGCATCCGCATCGACCAGCGTGTCCCAGAACCAGCTCTCGCCATGGCGCCAGTCGATCAGGAGGTGCTTGACCAGGAAGGAGGCGACCACCATCCGCACCCGGTTGTGCATCACGCCGGTGTGCCAGAGCTCGCGCATGCCCGCATCGACGATCGGGTAGCCTGTGCGTCCGCGCTGCCAGGCGGCGAGGGCCTTGGTGTCGTGCTTCCAGGGGAAGGCATCGAAGCCTGATTGCAGGTTCTCGGTGGCGAGGTCGGGATGGTCGAACAGCAGGTGCCGGCAGAATTCGCGCCAGCCGAGCTCGCTCAGGAACTTCTCGACGCCGGGACCGAGCGCCGGGTTCTCCGCGGCGGCGAAGCGCGCGGCGTACCAGAGCTGGCGCGGGCTGATCTCGCCGAAGCGCAGATGCGGCGAGAGGTGTGAGGTGCCGGAGCGGTCGGGGCGGTCGCGGTCGCCGACATAGGTGCCGGCCGTCTTCTTCAGGAAGTCGCGCAGCCGAGCGCGGGCCTGGGCCTCGCCGGGCTTCCAACTGTCGCGCAGGCCGCCGGCCCAGTCCGGTTTGGTCGGCTCGAGCCCGAAGCTGTCGAGGCCCACGCTTGCGAGTGCCGGTCCAGGCCGCAGCGACTTCGGTGCCGGCAACGGCTTTGGCGGATCGCCGAGCGCCAGCACGCGCCGCCAGAACGGCGTGAATACGCGCAGGCCCCGGCCTTCCTTGTTGCGAATGGCGGCCGGTGGGGCGAGGAGGTCGCCGGCGAAAATCTGCGAGTCGATCCCGAGCTTTGCGAGCGACGCCTTGAGCTGCGTCTCAACCGCCTGATGCGGCGCTTGCGCAATCGTATTCCAGTAGACGGCACCGGCGCCGCATTCGCGCGCGAGGTCGGCGATGACCTTCGCCGCCGGTCCCTTGCGCAGCGTCAGCGCGCCGCCGATCGCGACAAGGCTTGCGCCCAGCGCACGCAGCGACTGCGCCAGCCACCAGCGCGCCGCGCCGCCGAGCGGGCGTCCGGCCATCTCGTCGAGGACGTAGAGGCAGACCACCGGCGCGCCGCTCCTGGCGGCGGCATGGAGGGCGGGATGGTCGGACAGACGGAGATCGTCACGGAACCAGACGATGACGGGCGGGCTGGTCATGCAGGGGCGGGGCCTCGTTTACGCATTGGCAAGTCCTAAGGCGAAGGTGTGATTGCCGGAACTTCCCGGTCGTTAAGGTGAATGTAAGCGCAATGGTCGAGACTAGATGCGTCATTTTCTCCGAGGAGTTTCATGTCTACCCTCTCGCCTGGGAAGTTCCTGCCGCAGTTGAAGCTGCGGCTCGGCACCAAGGCGGCGCTCTGCGCCGTGTTGCTGATCGCGGTCAATACTGCACTCGTGGTCGGAGCCGGCTATTGGTCGCTCACCTCCGTCTTCAATGAGCGCGCATTGCGCGACGTCGAGGTCAATCTGCGCACGCTGGCGCTGGCCTTCGCCGAGACGGTTCCCGATGTGAAAGTCACGATGAAGGGCGACATGGTCGCCCGCGTCGAGATCCCCAAGATGCCCGAGTTCAGGGATCACGCCATCGTCGATCGCGCGGTGTCCTATGTCAGCGGCAATGCAACCCTTTTCGTGTTTGACGACGCCTCCGGGCAGTTCATCCGCCGCTCCACCAATGTGAAGAAGGAGAACGGCGACCGCGCCGTCGGTACCCAGCTTGCCGCCGACCATCCGGGGCAAGCCGTGCTGCGCCGGGGCGAGGCCTATAAGGGGCCAGCCAATTTGTTCGGCAAGTCCTTCATGACGGCCTATTTCCCGATCGTGGACAAGGCCGGCAAGGTCATCGGCATCGTCTATGTCGGCACCCCCACGGCGCAGTTCGAGGCCATGCAGGCCGAGACGATGCGCAACATGGAGATCGCCGCCGGTGTTGCCGCGTTCCTGGTGCTTATCATCACCCTCCTGGTGGTGCGACGGGTCACGAAGCCGCTCGGCTCGGTCACCCATTCGCTGACGGCGCTCGCCGAAGGCCGGGACGACGTCACCATCGATTGCGACGGTCGCGCCGACGAGATCGGCGAGATCGCGCGCACGGTCGCGGTGTTCAAGAGCAATTCGCAGGAGCGCTCGCGCCTGCGCAGCGAGCAGGCGGCGGCAACCGCCGCTGCCGCCGAGCAGCGCAAGTCGGAACTGCGCAAGTTCGTCGACGCCTTCCAGGGCAGCGTCGGCGGCATTCTCGATAACGTTCTGAATTCCTCCGGTGAGTTCGAGCGCGTGGCGCGACAGCTGACCGACACCGCACGTTCGACCGCGGACCTGTCGGCGCAGTCCGCCGGCGCGTCCGAGGAAGCCTCCGATCACGTCAAGTCGGCGGCTTCGGCCTCCGACGAACTCTCCAAGTCGATCTCGGAGATCACCAGCCGGGTGCAGGAATCCAATGCGATCTCGGCCGAGGCGGTGCGGCAGGCCGAGGCCACCGACCAGCGCATGGCGCAGCTGTCGGAAGCCGGCGCCCGGATCGGTGACGTCGTGAAGCTGATTACCTCGATCGCCGAGCAGACCAATCTGCTCGCCCTCAACGCCACCATCGAGGCGGCGCGTGCGGGCGATGCCGGACGCGGCTTTGCCGTCGTGGCCCAGGAGGTCAAGACGCTCGCCGGTCAGACCGCGAAAGCGACCGACGAGATCTCGGGCCAGATCGCCAGCATGCAGCAGGCGACCGAAGAGTCGGTCTCCGCCATCAAGGCGATCGGCCAGACCATCGAACGCATCAGCGGCATCGCCTCTTCGATCTCCGCGGCCGTCGAGCAGCAGCGCAGCGCCACCCACGACATCGCCAGCAGCGTTCGCGCTGCGGCGAGCGGGACGGCCGGCGTCGCGATCAATGTTCGTCACGCCGCCAAGGGTGCGAGCGAGACCGGCGAGACGTCGAGCCGGATGTTTGCCTCCGCGCAGGCGCTCTCGGGCGAGAGCCTGCATCTGAAGGCCGAAGTCGAAAAGTTCCTCGACGGCGTCAGGGCGGCTTGATCGCAGCGAGGCGGGCTGAAACTCTGCAGCCCGCCGCAGCGTAACTTGTGGCATCCCGGGACAGCTCGCCATCGGCGGGCGTGGAGGCCACAGTGAACCGCCATATCGTGCTGTACGTCGCGACGCTGGTCGTGCTGCTGGGGCTCGACTTCGTGTTCCTCGGCTTCGTCGCCAAGGGCTTCTTCACCAGCCAGGTCGGCGACATGCTGGGCGAGCTCAAGCCGGTTCCGGCCCTGCTGTTCTATCTGCTCTATGTCGTGGGCGTGCTGATCTTCGTCAGCGGGACGCAAGGCGCAACCTGGCAGTCGACGTTGCTCTACGGTGCGCTGTTCGGACTGTTTTGCTATGCGACGTTCGACCTCACCGCGCTGGCGCTGCTCAAGCACTGGAGCTGGCCAGTCGCGGTCGTCGACATTGGATGGGGTTCGGTGGTGACCGCGGTCTCATCGACCGCCGGGCTTTTGATTGCGGATCGAGTCGCTAGCTAGCTCGCTGTCATTCCGGGGCGGTCCGAAGGACCGAACCCGGAATCTCCAGATCCCGGGTTCGATGCTGCGCATCGCCCCGGGATGACTGTCAGTTTACTTCGGTTGCGGCACGATGCGGATGTAGGGCTTCGGCTCTTTCCAGCCCTGCGGATAGATCGTCTTGGCTTCGTCGTTGGTCACGGAGCCTGCGATGATGACGTCCTCACCCTGCTTCCAGTCGGCAGGCGTCGCGACGCGATGCTTGGCGGTCATCTGCAGCGAGTCGATGACGCGCAGGATCTCCTGGAAGTTGCGGCCCGTGGTCATCGGATAGACCAGCACCAGCTTGATCTTCTTGTCGGGGCCGATGATGAAGACGTTGCGGACGGTCTGGTTGTCGGCCGCGGTGCGGGTGAGGGGATTGCCCGAGACGGCCGCCGGCAGCATCTCGTAGAGTTTGGAGACGTTGAAGTCGGTGTCGCCGATCATGGGGTAGTTGGGGGCCGCGCCTTGCGTCTCCTTGATGTCCTCCGACCACTTGGCGTGACGGTCGACCGGATCGACCGAGAGGCCCATCAGCTTGACGCCGCGCTTGTCGAACTCCGGCTTCAGCTTGGCGAGCGCGCCGAGCTCGGTGGTGCACACCGGCGTGAAGTCTTTCGGGTGCGAGAACAGCAGCGCCCAGCTGTTGCCGATCCAGTCATGGAATTTGATTTTCCCCTCGGTGGTTTCGGCTTCGAAGTCGGGGGCGGTGGCGCCGATCGGAAGGGTCATGTCTCTACCTCATCTATTTGAATTTGCTTGCAAATTCACCACGTAGCGAAGCTGAATATAAGCCGCTGGAAGCGATATGGGAACCTGTTCAGCTCCCGTTCAAGTGAAATGTGAAATCTTTCCCTGAAGCAGGCGTTCCCTAGCAACTTTTTGTGACGGTGTCGTCTGCGACGAAATAACTCCACCGGAGCCGCACGGGCTTTGTTGCCGCGAGAATGCCTTTTATGACTTCCATCACACCGATGCGATGCCCGATGAAACCAAACCGGTCCTCATAGCGACCAATCGGCAACCATCGGGAAAAGTCGTGATCCCGGTATCGAATCATTAACCGCTCCTTTACGCCCGCATGAAAATGCTGGCCGATCAGAAGAAATCTGGAAGTGAACTATGTCTGCCGCTGCCTCGAAGTCTGAGCCGTCCCTCGAACCCTCCTGCTGCGATACCGCTGCCCACGCACTGACAATCGTCCGCGATGGCGTGATCACGGGCGAGGGCCCCACCACCAAGGGACGCGTGCATTTCTCCCGTTCGCTCGACGCAGATGACACCGCCTGGTGCTCCCGCATCCTCACCGCCGTAGCCGTCAACGGCCAGGCCGTCAGCCGTGCAGAGGCCGAGGCGCTGTTCGAGATCAATGAAGCTGCAACCGAGCGCACCGATGGTGGCCGGTTCGACGATCTTCTCGCCAAGGCTGTTGCCCATCACGCCGCCAGCGTCTCCGGCTTGCCGGTTCCGCCGCGCAGCGTCGCGCTGTCGGCCGAGACCGACATCGAGAGCTGGGCGCCGGGCTACGCCTCCCGCGTCAACCGCGACATGCTCGAGTGGATCGCCGCCCAGATGCGCGGCAAGCGCCAGGGCAACCGCCGCCTGATGGCGATGGTCGCGACCTTCCTCGGCGCCGCAGCGCTGCCGCTGGCCGGCCAGCTGCCGAACGTGTTCGATATCGGCATGTAAGAGTTTCGCAGCTCTAGCGAGTTGCCGTGAACGGCGGGGTTATTTCCCCGCCGTTTTTTGTTTGCCGGTTTCGACCTCGAGCCCCAGCGTCCGGCCGGGGAAGCCTGCGGCATCGAAATAGCGCTGGCTGTTGACGCGCTGGAACGCGAGCACAGTGGTCAGGCCCGTCTCTGACGGTTTCGATTTCAGCGTGCCCGCATAGGCCTTCGGCACGATGCCGCCCGGCAGCGCTTCCGACATCACGCGGCCGACGAGGCCGCCATTGTGCGAAGAGCGCAGGCCCATCAGCTGGGCCGCGGTCATGCCGACATCTGCATTGCTGACCGGCAGCTCATTGACGAAGCCGGCTTTGAAGTCGGGGCCGATCGCCGCCATGAAGTTCATGGTGTCGCCGCGGCTGAAGCTGCCATGCATGCCCTGGCCCTGGCGCAGCACGGTGTCGGCGATCTGCACCGAGCAGTTGGTCGGCGCCTCGCCGCAATTGCTGGCATAGGAGCGGAAGTTGACGACGATGGCGGGCGTCGGCGTCGCCGCCTTGCCGCGCAGGCTGATGGTCGACAGCGGCAGCGCGCCGGGGAAGCGGCCGAGCCGGTCGTCGACGAACAGGCCGGAGACGTAGTCCTGTGCGAGCAGGGCCTTGATCGTCTTCGCAGCGAGCCTTCTGTCCTTGTTCGGCAGATAGATCAGGTCGGAACCGCCATTGGTGGCGACGACGAGATCGGGCTTGGTCGGATCCTTGCCGAGCACGCCGTTGCCGGCCTTCGGATGCTTGTTGCCCTCGACCTTGGCATTCTTGTCGTTGGGGTCGAACAGCGGCAGGTAGAGCGCCTTGGCAAGATCCAGCGCGAGGAAGCCCATCGGCAGGAAGTCCTTCGGCGTGTCGTCATAGCTGACCTTGGCCGACGGGCTGGTCTTGCTCTCCTTCGAGATGGTTGAGAAGCCGTGGTCGGCCGATATGATGATGTTGGTCGAGGCGGCAAGGCCGAGATCGTCGAGCGCCTTGCGGAGCTGGGCAAGATTGTCGTCGGCGTTCTTGATGCCGGCCATCGAGGTCGGTCCGTTGATGCCCGGCATGATCTGGTTGAGGCTATCGCCGGTGTTGTGCTGGCTGCCGTCGGGATCGCGCGACCAGAACACGAGGACGAACGGCTTGTTGCGCTCCTTGAACATCGGCAGCACCACCTTGGTGGCGACGTCGGCGAAATAGGCCTGCTGGGCGACGTTGGCGACAATGGTGCCCGGCGTCCTGGCATCGCCCGCCTTGGAATTGTCGCCGCGCGACGGCGTCGCGAGCGGCAGGCCGGCCTTGGTCAGCGCCGCCTTCACCTCGTCCGACAGCGCGACGCCGGTCTTGCTGCCGGTGGAGTCGTCGAAGACGACCGAGTGCAGGCCTGGCTTCTCGGGCTTGTCTGTGTGGTCGAACTGGTAGGTCGGGCCGACCTTGCCGATCGCAGCCGTGCTGAGGCCCTTGTCGCGGGCCATCTTCAGGATGGTCTCCTCGTTGAGGTAGTTGCCGTTGAAATGCTCGTCGATGTCGCCGAGCACGGCGTCGTTCTCGATGAAGGGGACGACGGTGTCGCCGGCGGGTGCGGAGGTGTAGTTGGTCCAGATCGTGTTGGAGAACACGCCGGTGTCGCCGAGATAGTGACCGGTCGACATCGCCGAGCCGTTCGCCATGGTGAAGGTCGGAAACAGCGAGTGCGAATTCCTGAAGTTGACGCCCTTGTCGCGGACAGCGGCCATCGCAGGCGCCGTCTGCGGGGTGACCTTCAGCGCGCGCAGACCGTCAGGAACGAACAGGATCAGGTTTTTTGGCGCGTTGTTCTGCGCGGACGCAAGACCGCTGGACAGCACGGCGAGGCCAGCGGACAGCAACACCAGTGAACGGCGCATCGAATGTCTCCCTGCGGTGAGGCGTGCGGCCAGATCCGGCCGCCGCCTTCGTTTAGTTTCGCTGCATGACAGTTTTGTTGCAGCGGGGCAGGGGTGAAGCAAGTGTGATTGCGGATGGGGATGGGATGCACGCTCCGTCATCCTGAGGTGCTCGCGTAGCGAGCCTCGAAGGATGAACGGCCCGGCTGCAGATGGGCCGTCGCCCTTCGAGGCCTCCGCTGCGCTCCGGCACCTCAGGGTGACGGTGAGAAAGCCTATGCTCGCAGGAGCATTATCAGACGCGCCTTCGCATCTCGCGGCGCCCACCCAAAGAAAACCCGCCGCTCCTTGCGAAGCGGCGGGTCCTTCAGGAGACCTTAGACCTACCAGCTACGATAGATCCCGGTCCGCGTGCCGTTGTTGTTGCCCTCGGGGCCGACGTCGCCCTGTGTCGAGCTCGGCGCCGGATGGTTGCTGCCATTCATGACGCCATATGGAGCATAGTCGGGATAATAGGACGCGCGCGGCTGCACCGTCTCGTAGGCGGGACCGCCGTCCCAGCCGGCGCGGTAGCCGTTCCATTCATAACCTTGCGCGGATGCGGCGGCCGTTCCCGCGATGAGCGTGGCCGCAGTCAGGCACAGCAGTTTTGATCTGTTCTGCATTGGGGGATTCTCCCTGCTTGGTGTCGGGGGCCAACGGATGCGATGGAGCAGCGTTCCGGAAATCCTGGCCCAAGGCGTTCACGTCGCGATCAACAGGTTATGAATCGTGTTCCCTGATGAAATCGCCGAACATCTCTTGACAGCGGAAGCGGCGAATTGGCCGCAGCGTGTTCCCGATTAATTCTCCTTTTTAACCAATAATTAATTATACATTTGCGGCTGGCCGGAAGCCCGGCCTAGCGTGAGGCGGGGAGTTGCTTCGAAGCCAAACGAGTGGTGCGTATCATGTCGTACAGAATGTATCGGGCGTTGTTCGCCTCGTTCAGCGCAGCCGCGCTGCTCCTTGCCGCCAGTGATGGTTTTGCACGACCGGGCGGCGCAGGCCCGCGCGGCGGCGTCGCCGCAGCCCATGGCCCGATCGGGCACGGCGGGCGGTTTCACAATCGGAATGCATGGAATTACTGGCCGGGTGGCGGCTTCTACTACGGCCCTTCGGCAGGTGAACCGTTCGCCGGTGCGGCGCAGCCGATCCCGGACGACATCAAATACACCTATACCTACAGCTACGACGTTCCCTGGGATCACACCCATCGCTTTCCGCCGAACGTCATCCCGTCGGACCGGCCCTATGTGCCGAGCTGTCCGTCGGAGACGGTGATCGTGCCCGGCCGCGGCGGCACCGAGCACTCCGTCAACATCATGCGCTGCTACTAGGATTATTGTTTGAGCATGATCTTATCGGAAAACCGCTTCGCACTTTTCCGGATCATGCTCTAGCCGAGCTCAAAGCTCATCACACCGAAGAGACGATCGAGCCGCAGCGGCGCGATCGGCCCCGTGTACATGCGCGCCGTCTCGAACGTCGGCGCGAGGCCGAAGCTCTCGGCGAGTGCCACCGCGTCAGGATTCACGCCGGGAACGTCGAGGAAGATTTCACTGGGGCCTGCAGCCGCGAGCAGTGCTTCCATGATCGCCTGCGCGCCCGCGCCGTCGTCCGCGACCAGCGGACCGATCTTGTGACCGTGACGGCAGGGGCGGATCACGCCCCATGCGGCCAGTTTCCCATCACGCATCAGTGCGCGGCCGATGTGGCCTGACATGCCGATCCAGGCGCGCAGGAACGCGCTGCGCGGGGCGGGGAAGACCGTAGCGTCATCGGCCTCAACAATGGCGAGCGGAATCCCGTCGAGCGCGACGATGCCCCTGGGCTGTGACGGCGGCGTCGTGATCGTGCCGCCGTAGCGGATGTTGGCGTAGGCCAGTGTGAAGCCCGACTTTCGATAATTGTCCTGCTGCGCGACGACCCCGTCGAGGCCGATCACGCGCTTGCCGGCATGCGCGATCGCCGCGTTCCAGATGCGAAGGCCATGGCCGCTGCCGCGCAACTCCGGGCGCACTATGTAGAAGCCGAGGAATGAAAAGGCGTCGTCGTAATTGACGCAGGAGATGGTCGCGACCGGCTTGCCGTCGATCTCGCCGATCAGAAATCCCTCGGGATCGACCGTCGCAAAGCAGCCGACATCCGCGAGGCCGGGATTCCAGCCCTCCGCCGCCGCCCACTCGACGGCGAGCGCGATGTCATCCGGTCGCATGATGCGGATTTGCAGGTCATCCATGGTGCGTTACCCGTGTGCACGGCTTCACGTTCGGACTATACGTCGGGACGGGCAGCGCTCAAGCCTTGCCCGACGACGCACGGCATAAGGGATCACGGTCATGGCAGTACAGAAGGTCGCACTCGTCACCGCAGGCGGCAGCGGCATGGGGGCAGGGGCGGCGCGGCGGCTCGCGGCCGACGGATTTCATGTCGCGATCCTGTCGTCCTCCGGCAAGGGCGAGGCGCTGGCGAACGAGCTCGGCGGGCTCGGTGTGACCGGCTCGAACAAGTCGAACGACGATCTCAAGCGCCTGGTGGACGGCGCGATGGCGAAATGGGGGCGGATCGACGTGCTCGTCAACAGCGCCGGCCACGGACCGCGCGCGGCGATCACGGAGATCACGGACGAGCAGTGGCACACCGGGCTCGACACCTATCTGCTCAACGCGATCCGGCCAACGCGGCTGGTGACGCCGATCATGCAGGCGCAGAAGGGTGGCGCGATCATCAACATCTCGACCGCCTGGGCGTTCGAACCGAGCGCGATGTTTCCGACCTCGGCGGTGTTCCGCGCGGGGCTCGCGGCTTTCACGAAGATCTTCACCGACACCCATGCGCCCGACAACATCCGCATGAACAACGTGCTGCCCGGCTGGATCGACAGCCTGCCGCAGACCGACGCGCGCCGCGACACCGTGCCGTTGAAGCGCTACGGCACCGTCGAGGAGATCGCCGCGACGGTCG
Source organism: Pseudomonadota bacterium (assembly GCA_023390955.1). Lineage (GTDB taxonomy): Bacteria > Pseudomonadota > Alphaproteobacteria > Rhizobiales > Xanthobacteraceae > Bradyrhizobium. Next base: position 11,454 of record JAEWBW010000690.1, on the reverse strand, counting down.
CGTTCCTCGCGTCGGAGGGGGCAGCCTACATCACGGGGCAGAACATCCGGGTGGATGGCGGGCTGACGCGGTCGGTGTAGAGCGGCAGGTCTATCCGTTCGTCATTGCGAGCGAAGCGAAGCAATCCAGAATCGTTCCGCAGCGGAAGCCTGGATTGCTTCGTCGCAAGAGCTCCTCGCAATGACGGAGAGGAGGCCGATTCTTCTCACCGCGCGGCCACCAGCCGCGCCAGCTTCGGCAAGATCTTGTAGCGGGCGATCTCGTGCGGGTAGTCGCCGCGGTTGGCGAGCAGGACGATGCCGATGCGCCGCGCCGGCACGAGGCCGAGATAGCCGGAGGCATTGTTGAGGCCTCCGGGCTTGTCGACAATGGTCACGCCGGGCAAGTGCACGTTCTCCCACGCCATCGCCTGGCCGAAGGTGGCCCGGCCGAACTTCTGGTCGACATGAAAGCTCTCGCGCAGCGTCATCCGCAGCGCCTCGCGCAGCTGCGGATCGAGCGCGCGGCCGTCGACGCACGCTGCAACGAAGGCGCCGAGATCGCGCGCTGACGAGAACATCTGGCCGGTGCCGGGGAGATCGAAATAGCTCTGCTGGTTGCCGACCGGGCCGATCGCCATGCCCTTGTCGGAATAGCCCTGGGCAGCGCGCTGCATCCAGGCTTCACTCATGACGGCGCGGTTGTCGGGGCCGCGCTCGGGGATCACCGTCGCGGTCATGCCGAGCGGCTTTGTAACGCGGCGTTCGATCAGCGCGGCGATGGGCTCGCCATAGCGGCGCTCGAGCACGAGCTGGAGCAGCACATAGCCGGCATGGCTGTAGATGCGCTGCTTGCCGGGCGCTTCGCCATTCTTTGGCCGCCAGGCATTGAGCATGGCGACGAACTGGTCGCGCGTAAAACTATCATCGGGCCAGGGCGGATGATCTGTCGGCAACAGTAGTCCCGATGTGTGGGTCGCGAGCTCGCCGATGGTGACGCGGCGGACATAGTCGCCCGTGAGCTCGGGCAGGTATCTTGGCAGCCGGTCGTCGAGGCGCAGCTCACCGCGTAGCGTGCCGAGCGCGACCAGCGCCGCCTCGAACGGCTTTCGCAGCGAAGCGAGGTTGAACAGCGTGTCCGGCGTCACCGGCCGTCTGCTGGCGCCATCGGCAACGCCGTAGCTGAAGAATTCGAGGTGCCGGCCGGCATAGAGCGCGACGGCGAGGCCGCCCGGATGATCCGGGGTCACCGTCGGCGCAAGCTCGCCGGCGATGATGTCGCGCATCTCCGCGATCATGTCGGAGTCCGCAAGCGCGGGGCGCGGCCGGGCGAGCGCAATCGCCAGCGGAACGAGCGCGGCGAGGGCGCGCCGGGTGAGATGAGAGGTGACAACAGGTGGCACGGCTCGGTCGATGATGCGATGGGCCCGGCATGGATTCTAAGGCCCGTCGACCACGCATCCCAAGTCACAATCGCGCGCATTGGGTTCCTGTAATAAAACTTAGCTGTCGAGCTAACAATCGTTGACAGGCTCCCCGCGTCGCTCCATAGTTAGCTTCATGGCTAACCAATTATCCCAGCTCGACCAGGTCTTTTCCGCGCTCGCCGATCCCACCCGACGTGCGATCGTCATGCGGCTATGTGCCGGCGAAGCCTCGGTCGGCGAACTCGCAGACCCCTTCGAGATGGCGCTGCCGAGCTTCATGAAACACATCCATGTGCTGGAGACGAGCGGGCTGGTGCTGTCGGAGAAATCCGGGCGCGTGCGCACCTGCCGCCTCAGCCCAAACGCGCTGGTTGGCGCGGAGGACTGGTTCCAGCAGCAGCGCGCGATCTGGGAGGCGCGGCTCGACCGGTTCGAGGCCTATGTGATGACGCTCAAGAAAGAGAAGGAGCGGGCGGCCAAGAAGCCGTCCCGCACAACCAAACGGAAAGGTGCCGAGTAATGTCCAGTTCTGCCAACCCCGCGCTGTCGCAATGGTCGCTCGACCGCGAGATCGTGATGTCGCGCGTGATCGATGCGCCGCGCGACCTCGTCTTCGCGGCATGGTCTGATCCAAAGCACCTGCCGCAATGGTTCGGGCCAAAGGGATTCAAGCTCGAGACCTTCGAGATCGACGTGCGCGAGGGCGGGGTCTGGCGCTTCAACATGGTCGGTCCCGACGGCACGGTCTATCCGAACCGCATGCGCTTCCGCCGTATCGAGCGGCCGAAGCTGATGGAGATGGACCATGGTCTCGACCAGGACGAGGATCCCGGCATGTTCCGCTTCACGGTCACCTTTGCCGAGCAAGCCAACGGCAAGACCGTATTGATGATGCGCCAGCTCGCCTCGACCACCGAGCAGCGCGACGGCATGATCGGGTTCGGCGCCGTCGAATACGGCTACCAGACGCTGGACAAGCTCGCGGCGTATGCGGAAGCCATGAAGGGCTAGAGCGAGTTACCGTTCCGGGACGGCGCGCCTGTCGTCCGGTAACGACTGCGTTCTCATTCCCTGGCTTCATCCGTGATGATGTCGCCGAGCTTCTGCCAGCGCTCGCCATCGAACTGCACCATCTGGAACTGCTTGTTGACGCGGTAGTCGGTCGGGGATGTCGTGACCGAAATGCCCGGCAGGGTCAGGTCGAGCTCGACGTTCTTGAGGCTGGCGGCCTGGCGCATCACGTTCTCGCGGGTGAGATCGTCGCCGCATTGCTTCAGCACCTGCACCAGCAGCTGGGCGGTGATGTAGCCGTACACGTTCAGGTTCGAGTCCTTGTCGCCTTCCGGATAGTATTTTGCCATGAAGGCGAGGTAGCGCTTCATGCCGGGATCATCTTTCCATTCGGCGTCGACGCTGTCCTTGACATAGCCGACGCTGACGACACCCTTGGCATTCTCCAGGCCCGCCGGCTTCAGCACCGCACTGACGGAGGAGGCGTTGATGTCGATGATGTGCAGCGGTTTCCAGCCGATCTCGGCGGTCTTCTTGATGCCCTGCGCGGCCTGCTTCGGCGTCGTCGCACTGAACAGCACGTCGGCGCCCGCATCCTTCAGCCGCAGGATCTGCGAGTCGATCGTCGGCTCCGTGATCTCGTAGGACGTCTCGGCCACCACCATCTTCGCGGCCTTGTCGCCGAGCCCGGCCTTGAGGCCCGCGAGATAGTCCTTGCCGAGATCGTCGTTCTGGTAGAGCACGCCGATCTTCGCGTTCGGATAGTTCTTCAGGATGTACTGTCCGTAGATCCGGCCCTCCACGAGATAGGAGGGATTGAATCCCATGGTCCAGGGGAAGTTCTTGGGATCGGTGAAGCGGGAGGCGCCCGTCGCCGCGAAGAGCTGCGGGACCTTCTTGGCGTTGAGATATTTTTGCACGGCGACGTTCGGCGCGGTGCCGATGATCTGGAAGGTGAGCAGCACCTCGTCGCCCTCGACGAGCTTCCGCGTCTGCTCCACCGTCTTCGGCGGCGAATAAGCGTCGTCATACTGGATCAACTCGATCTTGCGGCCATTCACGCCGCCCTGATCGTTGACCATCTTCATGAAGGCGGCCTGGGTCTTGCCGATCACGGAATAGGCGCTGGCCGGGCCGCTCAAGGGCACGGTCTGGCCGACCTTGATCGTGGTGTCGTTGGCGCCGGCATCGTACTTCTTCTGGGCCTGGGCCGTTGGAGCCGACAGCGCGAGAACGAGCGCGGAGGCGGCAGTGAGCTTGAAGAGCATTTTGGTCATTTCCATTCCCTGTTGGTCGGTCATTCGCCCTTGAGGCCGGCCGCACGGATCAGCCCGCTCCATTTGCGTGTTTCGTCGTCGATGAATTTGCCGAACTCGGCCGCGGAGCCGGAGCGCACTTCGAGGCCCTGCGCCGTGAGCTTGCTCTTGATCACGGGATCCGCCAGCGCGCGCAGCACTTCGGCTTGCAGATTCTCGACGATCACGCGCGGTGTCGTGGAAGGGACCATGAAACCGTACCAGCCAGCGGCAACGACATTGGCAAACCCTTGCTCGCGCATGGTCGGCGCCTGCGGGTAGAGCGCGCTGCGTTCGGCCGAGGCGACGCCGAGTACGGTGAACTTGCCGCTCTGGATGTAGGGCAGCGCCGTAGGCAAGGCGGTCAGGGTGGCGTCGACACGGCCGGCGAGCAACTCGGTGTAGGAGGCGGCATCGCCGCGGAAGGGGATGTTGAGGCCTTTGACGCCAGCATCCCTGAACAGGAGCTCGCCGGCCAGATGCGGCTGCGAGCCGGCGCCGGGGGACGCGAAGGTGAGGCCGTCCGGTTTCGCCTTGCCGTAGGCGATCAGCTCCGGCAGCGTCTTGAATGGCGCATCCGCACTGATGATCAGGAAGAGTGGCGCAACGACCGCCATGGCGACCGGCTGCAGCTCGCTGCGCTGGTAAGTCAGCTTGCCGAACAGCTCTTCGGCCGTGGCGTAGGGCGCGGCGACGTAGAGAATGGTGTAACCGTCGCCCGGTGCATGCGCGACCAGATCATTGGCGATGCGGGTGCCGGCGCCCGGCTTGTTCTCCACGATGAACTGCTGGTGCAGGCTGCGACCGAATTCTTCCGCGAGGAGGCGCAGCGAGATGTCGTTGGAGCCGCCGGGGCCATAGGGCGAGATCAGCCGCACCAGGCGTGTGGGCCAGGCCTCCTCAGCAGAGACAGGGAGCGGAAGGCCCGCTGACACGCCGGCAAAGGCGCCGGCAAGGGTGCCCAGTAATGTTCGGCGCGTGATGGTCATGGTGGCCTCCCGGCGTGCCAGTCTTGTTTTTCATGCTCTGGCTTTCTTGTTCGACTTTGGCGCCGGCGCCGCGGGCTTTGCCTCGTTGACGAGGACGCGGATGCTGTCGGCGAGGGCTGCAATGCGGGGGCCGATCTCGGCCTCGAGCTGGCCGGATTGCAGGCGGAAGGCGGGGATACCGCAATTGATCGAGAACGCCTGCTTCAGCTCACGGGCAAAGAACAGCGGCGCGGCGACGGCGTGAATCGAGGCCATGTACTCGCCGAAGCAGGTGCAGAAGCCGCGCGACGTGCTCTGCGCGATGCCGGCGCGATAGCGGTCGCGGAAGGCCGTCCACAATTCGGCATCCTCGGTCGCGAGCCGGGCGTCGAGCTGCCCGGCATCGTCGGCAGGCAAGGTGGCCGCCGCGGCGCGGCCCATCGCGGTCATCACCACGGGGATCGGCATGCCGATGTCGGGCGTGTGCGGACCGACGTCGCCGGAGCGCGCGGTCTCGACGTAGATCATCGAGGTGCCGTCGAGCAGCCCGATCGACACGGTGCCGCGGACGCTGTGCGCCAGCTCCTGCATCATGGGCCGCGCGACCTGGCGGAATTTCAGGTCGGCGAGCAGCGGGTGCGCCATGCGCAGCGCCCGTGCGCCGACACGATATTTTGCGCGTTCGGAATCGTAGCGGAGGTAGCCGAGCTCGGCGAGCGTATGGGTCAGCCGTGCCACGGTCGGGCGCGGAATTCCCGTCAGGGTCGACAGCTCCATATTGCCGAGCAGCGTGGTGCCGGCCTTGAAGGCCTCGAGCACGACGAGGCCTTTTGCCAGCGTCGTCGCAAAGGCGGCGTCATCGGCGCTCTCCGCGAGCACGGCGGCGGCGGAAGGGGCGAGGGCTTTTGGGCGGACGGTTTGAGCCATGCTGGCTCAATGGACCTATTGGCGTTGTTTGTCCAATAGATTCGATAATATCAGAAGTATCGTCCACTATGTGGACATTCTTGACGGGCTCCGGCCGTGCGCGAGAGGAGAGACAAACTCGCCGCACACGCGAATTTTGGTCGTGATTCCCTGATCTGCTGTGACAGAATTATTACTTGGGCATGTCGGATCGATTACACATGTCGGATTCGATGACAGCGGAGCGATTCATGTTGCAGTGGCAGGCGCGATCAAATCCCCTCGCGTGGTGGTGGGGATCGCTGACGCTGGTGAGCAGCGCCAACATTCTCGTCTGGTTCATGCTGTACCGCGAGTTCTCGCCGACATCCGGCGGCGGCTCCGACATCGGGCTGATGTTCCTGCTCTGCGCCGGCTACGTCTTCGGCTGCGCCTTCCGCTCGTTCCTGCCGCGCGCGGACGTGCAGCGCATCTGCCTGTTCGACACCTGGCTGTCGAGCGTGTTCGTCGGGCGCACGGTCGCGACCGTGGCCGAGCTCTGCTTCGTCGCGCAATGGGCCATCATCCTGCATCAGCTCGGCACCATGACGGGCGCGGAGACCGCGGTGAACATCGCCTGGGTGATCGTGCCCGTGATCGTCATCGCGGAGTGTTTCTCCTGGTACGCGGTCGTGACCACCAACTATCTCTACAACGCGATCGAGAATTCGCTGTGGGCGGTGACTTTCTTCCTGGCAGGCGTCGCGCTGTGCCGGCTGATGCCGGAATTCCAGGGACCGGTGCGCTGGGCGCTGATCTCCGGCGTCGTCGGGATCGCCTGCTTCATCGCCTTCCTCGTCACCGTCGACGTGCCGATGTATTTCAGCCGCTGGAAGGCGGGACACGCCGAGGGCAACAAATTCCTCGGCTTCCTCGAAGGCCTGCACGACGTCTCCACGCGCTGGGTGGTGACCCACGACATCGCGCACTGGAAGGGCGAGCTGACCTGGATGTTCCTGTATTTCAGTGCCGCGGTGTGGTCGAGCCTGGCGTTGTGTGCGCTCTACGCGATGGAAGGCTATCTCACGCGCTATCTGGCCTGAGGTCCGCTTCAGGGAACGTTTGCTCGCGTGTCCGGTTGGAAAACCGAACCGGACTACGCGAGACGATCAACGTGACCGAAACCAACATTGGAAAGTGGTACGACCCGATCGCAGAGCGATGGATCGTGCCGCGCGCGGCACCCGCCATGGCCGCAACGCCGCCGGCCGCAGACGGCCAGCTCGACTTTGACCGCAAGACCAATGCCGAGCGCATCTGGAACCTGCTGGTCGATTGCTGCGCGCGGGGATGACAGCACCGTGAGATCGGGGAACGCCTGAGGGATATCGGCGTTTCTCCTCTACGAGGTCCGGCGTCGATCATCCGACGGCCAGGCCAAGTTCAACATGTAATGTCGCTGGACTGTTAGGGAGCGCCGGGCCTGCCGGCGGGCTCATGAAAGACTTTGCGCACGCTTCATTCTCTCCCGACGTCGTCAAGCTCATGACCGTAGCGCTGCAGTCGGCGGTTGCAACGCTGCCGGAGCCGGTGCGTTCGCACGATGTGAACCGGATCGCCGAGTCGATCCTGCGGACGGCCAGCGATGGCGAGCGGGACGTCACCGCGTTGCAGCGGATGGCGCTGCTGGAGCTGACGCTGCTGCCGGAAAGCTGACGTCAGCGGTCAGACATACGCGTCACGGCTCTTCATGCGCGCCTGCTTCTTGTTCTTGGCGCGCAGAAACTTGACCATGATCTCGGCGCCGTTGACGCCGTCGAGCTCGCATCGCCGATAGGCGAGACCGGTCGAGGACAGCACCAGGAAGAATTCGGAAAGGCCGAGGCCCTCGATCGAGACCTCGACCGTCAGCGTCGCGCCGCTTTCCGAGATGGTCTTGACGGCGCAGGGCCGTCGCCACGTCCCGTCGATGGCCATCATCTGGGCCTCGAGCGGACGTTCGAATGTCACCGATTGCACGTCTTGCGATAGCGGCATGTGGTCACCCTCGGCCGGCTCTTTTAGCGCGTGCCGATTAATAAATTTCTAAATTGCCGAACGCCGGATTCCTGCTGCACGCGACGTAGGTGCAGGACGCACACGACGGGCTCTCATCATTTGTTAGAGACGGCCTTGCATTCCTGCCTATGGTGGGTGGCTTGTGCGCGGTCGGGGACGCCGAGGCACCGGGAGACCCGCCGTGCTGAAAAGACGTCGCATCAAGCAGACCACCACACTTCAGGAGCGCCTTGCCGAGTTCGAAAGGACGATCCGCGACAAGGCGGATGCGGTCCCTGCCGGCAAGGAGCGGGATGCGCTGCTCAAGCGTCTCAGGAGCGCCGACACGGCCTCGAAGCTCGACCGGCAGCTTGGCGGCAAGGATTAGGTTTTCGGGCGCCGCGAGTGGCGGACGGCCGCAATAGACGCTATCGAAGCGTCATGGCCAGAAAGCTCAAAACCTTTCAGACCTCGATCGGCTTCTATGATCTCGCGGTCGCGGCGCCCTCGATGAAGGCTGCGCTGGAGGCGTGGGGCGCCGGCAGTAATCTCTTTCACCAGGGCCTCGCCCGGGAAACGGACGAGCCTGCCGTGGTCGAGGCGACCATGGCGAAGCCCGGCGTGGTGCTCAAACGCGCGGTCGGCTCGCACGGACGCTTTGCCGAGCACGCCGATCTTCCCGACGAACTGGCGACCGGGAAGGCAGAGCCGCGCGCCAAGCGCCGTGCCAAGGCAAAAGAGCCGCCGCCGTCGCGCAAGATCGACGACAAGGCCGCACGGGATGCCGCGCTGAAATTCGAGCGTGAGGAGAAGCGGCGCGAAACCGCGCGCCAACGCGAAGCATCGCTGCAGGAGAAGAAGCGAGCGCAGCGGGAGAAGGCTGTTGCGAAGGCCCAGGCCGCGTTCGATCGCGCGAGGGCAGATCACGAGGCCAAAGTGGCGGATATCGAAGCCGAACGCGCGGCGGTCGAACAGCGGTTTGAGACCGAACAGGACCGTTGGCGGAAGCAGGAAGCGACGCTGCGCGCGGCCTTGCGCAAGGCGCAGCAATAGCGAGACGTCAGTCAGTGCGTGCGTGAGGTCGGCTCGGCCTGACACTCACCGGCAAAGGTCAGCAGCAACCTGACCGTCACTCTGTCCAATACGCGCTTCGCCAGCCTTTCAACGCGAGCGATCTGCGCCTTCATCTGCTCGATCCCGCTCATGGTTCTCTCCGCCGGAAGCAATTCGTTCCGTCGGCGCAGAACCTAGCCCCAATGGCCGGCGGCTTATGTGAGATGCATCACATTTGGCGGGCGCGAGCGTAGGAACGAACCCGGCTGCGGCGCTTTGCCCTTGATGTCACAGCTTGGTTTCAGCGACTACCGCAACCCCGCAGCCGCGCAGGCCTACGAGATCGCGTGGGACTTTCTCGCCAGATCAGGCGCCATTCGTGACGAGTTCGAAGCATGTGTGTTTCTGGCCCAGTGGGTCAGCACCATGGTCGAAGACGGCGAGACGAACCGCATCCGCATGGCCAACCGCGCCATCTCGGCCTACGAGCACTATCTCGACGAACGCGAGACGCTCGCGCGCTGCGGCCGGCGTGCTGACGGGGCGTGAGAGCCGGCGATCAGGCCTCGCCGAGATCGGCCTGCGTGAGGATACCCTGGCGCAGCGCGAGCCGGACCAGCTCGATGTCGGAGCCGACGCCGAGCTTGTCCTTGATCAGGGAATGCAGGTTCGCCACCGTCTTCGGGCTGACATGAAGCGTGTCAGCGATCTCGTCCGTCGTCTTCTCCGCGAGCAGCAGGCGCATCACCTCGAACTCGCGCGGCGTGAGCAGGTCGGCGGCGGATGTCTCGCCGCTGATGCGGCTGAGCGCCAGCTCGTGGTCGATATCGGGGCTGATCGCGATCTTCCCTGCGAGCACGTCCATCACCGCACGCACCAGCGTTTCCGGCGGGCTGGTCTTGGTGACATAGCCCCTCGCGCCGGCGCGGATCGCCTGCACGGCAAACCCGGCATTCTGATGCATGGTGAAGACCAGAACCTTCGCCGTCTTGTCCCATTGCCTGATCCGTCTGACGGCCTCGATGCCGCCGATACCGGGCATGCTCAAATCCATGATGACGAGGTCAGGCGTCTCGGACTTGAACAAACGATAGGCCTCCGCACCGTCGGCCGCCTCGGCGACGACGCGCAGGCCCGGCTGCTTTTCGAGCACGGAGCGATAGCCTTCACGGACGACGGAATGGTCGTCGACCAGCAGGATGGTGGCTTCAGTGCCGCTCATGCCGCGCGCTCCAGCGTCGGCTGATCGGCAGCGGTGAAGGGGATCACCACGCGCAGTGCCGAGCCGCCTTGCGGTCCGGGTTCAAAACTCAACCTGCCGCGCAAGGAGGCGACGCGCTCGCGCATGCCGAGCAACCCCATGCCGGATTTCGTCGCAGGATCGTTCGATCGGCCGTCGTCGTCGATGGCGAGCTCGATCGCCTCGGACCGCATCGCCAGATGGAGGATCACCCGCGTCGCGTCGGCGTGCTTGGCGGCGTTGGTCAGCGCCTCCTGCACGATGCGATAGAGGTTCGCGCTGATCGTGGACGGCAGGGTTTCGAACGCGCCGTCGAAGCGGATCGCAAAGCGGGTCTCGCCGCGGCTGCGCCCGTTCCAGCCCGCGACCAGGCCTTCGAGGCTGGCGACGAGCCCGAGCTCTTCGACGTCGGGTGGGCGCAGCCGGAACAGCGCGCCGCGCAGCGTCTCCATCATGTCGGTCGCCGTCCGCGCGATGCCGTCGCATTCCGGAAGGATGGCAGGGCAATCCTGCACAGCGGTCTGGCGTGCGGACGCGGCGAGCGCGCGGACGGCGGCCAGTGACTGGCCGAATTCGTCGTGCAGCTCGCGCGCCAGGTGGCGGCGCTCCTCATCCTGAAGTGCGATCAGTTTTCGCGTCAGCTCGCTGCGCTGGCTAAGCGCCGTATCGAGACTCTCGGCGAGGTGGTTGAAGCCGTCGCGGATGGCGGACAGCTCGGCGAGGTCGAACGGCGGCAACCGCGCGCTGAGGTCGCCGGTGGCGATGCGCTCGAGGCCGTTGCAGATCAGCCGTGTGGGGCGCAGCGCACGGGCCAGCGCCGCATAGACCAGCACGCACAGTAGGGGCAGCGTGACGGCAAGCGCGATCATCAGGCGGCCGGCCTCGTGCCAGGCCTCCGCCGTCTGCACCTCCGGATCGACGAACACCACGGCATCGCCCAGTTTTGTGCCGCGAGACGCCACGGGCCGGACGGCCTCACGACCCGGAGCGAATAGCGTACGATAGAATGCGGCAAAAGCCTGCGGCGGTGCATCGGCCTGGCTGGCCTGCCCGCCGCAGATGCGCTGGACCATGTCACCATTCTCGGCGCGGAAGGCGAGGCAAAGGCCCGGCGTCATGACGGAGGCGGCAACGCTGTCGAGGTCGGGAAATTCGGAGCGTGGATGGTTGATCCACTGCAGCTTGGTCTTCTGCAACTCCAGGGTCCTCGCCGTGATCTCGGCGATGGTCTCGGTCCGCGCCCGAACGGTGCGATCGGCATCGACCAGGAAATAGGCGGCGATCGCGGTGAAGCAGAGCGCCGAGATGGCGGCCACCCGCAACGTCAGGCGGACCTTCAGGTCGGACTTTTGGCGGTTCCACATGGGCAAAGGACCTTGCGCGAGGACTGGCCGTTTGGCGGCATTTAACGGCAGAACGAACGCTGCGGAAAGCATCGCGGGGCGTCCCGGTCCAACGTCGTGAGATTTTCCCGGCACCGGTCGGGACAGCGGCGGCTGCGGCTTACCGGACCCAGGCATAGCGTGCGGCTCCCTTCATGCGAGGTCCGCCATGCGCAAA
>JAEWBW010000686.1 GCA_023390955.1 Pseudomonadota bacterium | reverse complement strand
CCTCCAGACCCACTTCCGTACGCCCGACGGCATCAACCGCGCGGTGGATGGCGTCACCTTCCACGTGAATGCGGGCGAGACGCTGGCGATCGTCGGCGAGTCCGGCTGCGGCAAGAGCGTCACCGCGCTGTCGCTGATGCGTCTCGTGCCCGATCCGCCCGGTCGCGTCGTCGGCGGCTCGGTCACGCTGGAAGGCACCGACCTGCTCGCGCTTGACGATGCGAAGATGCGCGCGATCCGGGGCAACCGCATCTCCATGATCTTCCAGGAGCCGATGACGTCGCTCAATCCCGTGATGCGGATCGGCGACCAGATCGTCGAGGCCGTGCGGCTGCACCGGAAACTGTCGAGCCGCGAGGCGCAGGAGATCGCGGTGGAGATGCTGCGACTGGTGCGCATTCCGGAGCCGGCGCGGCGCGCCAGGGAATATCCGCATCAGCTATCAGGCGGCATGCGCCAGCGCGCCATGATCGCGATGGCGCTGGCCTGCCGGCCGGCGCTGCTGATCGCGGACGAGCCGACCACCGCGCTCGACGTCACCATCCAGGCGCAGATCCTCGCGCTGATCCTCGATCTGCAAAAGGAGCTCGGCACCGGGCTCGTCCTGATCACGCACGATCTCGGCGTTGTCGCGCAGACCGCGCAGCGCGTCATCGTGATGTATGCGGGACGGAAGGTCGAGGAAGCCAGCGTCGAGGCGCTGTTCGCCGATCCCCGGCATCCCTACACGCGAGGGCTGATGGCCTCGATCCCGGCCGTGCCGGCGTCAGGCGCTGTCGCACAGGCGCGACTGAACGAAATTCCGGGCACGGTGCCATCGCTGGTGCGGCTGCCTCAGGGCTGCGCGTTCGCGCCGCGCTGCAAGCTCGCAGTGGCGCGCTGCCGGGAGGAATATCCGCCGCTGGCGGATTGGGGCGGCGGTCACCTCGCGGCCTGCTGGCGCGCGGCCGATGTCGTGGAGGAGGTGGCATGACCGAGGCGCTGCTCGAGGTCACCGATCTCATCAAGCACTATCCGGTGCGCGCCGGCGTGCTGCGCCGGCAGGTCGGCACCGTGCATGCCGTCGACGGCGTCAGCTTTTCGGTCGGTCGCGGCGAGACGCTAGGCCTCGTCGGCGAATCCGGCTGCGGCAAGTCGACGGTGGCGCGCAGCGTGATGCGGCTGGTCGAGCCGACATCGGGGCAGATCCGCCTGCGCGGCGAGGACATCACCCGCCTCTCCAAGGCCGATCTGCGGCCGCATCGCCGCGCGATGCAGATCGTGTTCCAGGATCCGTTCGCCTCGCTCAATCCGCGCATGACCGCCGGCGACATCGTCGGCGAACCGCTCGCGGTGCACGGGCTCGCCACCGGCAAGGCGCTCGATGAACGCGTCGCAAAGCTGTTCGAGCAGGTAGGCCTGCGGCCGGACCAGATGCGCAACTTTCCGCATCAGTTCTCCGGGGGCCAGCGGCAGCGCATCTGCATCGCGCGCGCTCTTGCGCTGGAACCGCGCCTGATCGTCTGCGACGAACCGGTCTCCGCGCTCGATGTCTCGATCCAGGCCCAGGTGATCAATTTGTTGATCGACCTGCAGCGCGCGCACGGCTTTTCTTACCTCTTCATCGCGCACGACCTCGCGGTCGTCGCCCATATCAGCCACCGCGTCGCGGTGATGTATCTCGGCCGCATCGTCGAGATCGCCGACAAGGACGAGCTGTTCAGGAACCCGCGCCATCCCTACACGCAGGCGCTGCTGGCCTCCGTGCCGGTCGCCAACCCCACCGCCAAGAAGCTGGCGCCACTGGTCGACGGCGACGTGCCGAGCCCGGTCAATCCGCCGTCCGGATGCGCCTTCCACACCCGCTGCCGGTTTGCGATGGACCGCTGCAAGACGGAGCGGCCGGCACTGCTCGGCGACGGGCATCAGGTAGCGTGCTTGTTGAATGAAGGGACGGGACGGTCACCGTAGACGCTGGGTGGGTTCGCGAAGCGCAACCCACCCTCTTCGTTTCCGCGCCGAGCGACGCGATTGGTTACGCAGCGCGAATTGCGCTTCGCGTAACTGCAGAGCTAACCACCTTCCGATTGCGCAGCGCCCAGATCATCGGCCACGCCGCCAGCGCAGCAGCGAGGTGCTTGAGCGAGTGGCCCGAGACAATGTGATGGGTCGCGTTAAACACGCCTCCGTCACAAAACTCGAGCACTTTGGCCAGCACATAAAGAAGGAGCATGTCGCCCAATGACACGCCCAGCGCATCGGGCAGGGGTCGTGTCAGCGCCAGTCCCACGGCAAGCGCCAGGCCGCCGAACTGCACGACCACCCACGGCGTGAGGTTGTCGCGTGCCACCCAGGCCGCGAGCACGCCTGCAATGGCGACCAGCACGACCACCGCGTGACCGGCGCGCACGCTGATGCGTTCGCCGGCTGCGATGCCCAGGAAGCCCGCGAACACCACTGCCATGCCGAGACGGTCGGCCACGAGACGCTCCGGCGCGTCGGGCTCGAGATGATAGTAGCTCGATCCGACGCAAGTCAGGATCAGTCCCACGAAGAAGCAGATGGCAGCCGGAGACGCGTCCCGACGGGCACGCAGACGCAGCAGACCCCAGACACCCATCACGAGGAGCGGGAGGTTGCTGAGCACGTCGCCCGCATTCGGCAGACCCATCCAGCTTCTGACGTCGACGAAGTGCGGGATGTGCCACGTGGCGGCGGGGGTCGCTGGCGCCAGGATCGCGACCAGCGCGAGGATGAGGAGCGCGCCGATCAGACGGTATTCGCGGGCTTGCGGTACGGCGAACCACAGCGGGCGGTTCGGTGATTGGGGCATGAGGGTCACTCGGTTCATGCTCGCGAGTTGCAGGGTCATCCAACAACTTGAGCAGCGCTCACGACTAATAGCCTAAACTTGAGCGCTGCTCAATATTTCATTGCAACAATCTGCCTTCGAGGCTCATCTAATTGAAATAACTGATAATTATGCCGGTTAATAGAACAGACCGCCTCCCCCGACGGGGGGACCACACGGAGGAAGTCAGCCCTGCAATGCCTGTCGCTCGCGAGACAGTCGGCGCGCGATCTAGCTGGTCTTTTGATCGGCCTCGATCTCGACCACGATCTTCCCCGTGGTGACCTGCTCGCCCGCGGCGACGTCGATCGCCGCGATGACGCCGTCGATGCCGGCCTTGTGGACGTGCTCCATCTTCATCGCTTCCAGCGTCATCACCGGCTGGCCAGAAACGACGCGGTCGCCGGGCTTGACCAGCACGGCGACGACGCGGCCGTTCATGGCGGCGCGCACCTTGCCGTCGCCACCATTCGCCGCCGCTGTCTTCGGCGCGGCCAGTGTCAGGTCAGTCGCGAGCAGCGGCCCATGGCGACGCTGGAGATGAAGACGATCGCCATCGCGCAGGAAGTTTGCGGTGTCCATGAGGCCGCCATGGCGGAAGCGAATGGCGCCATCGGATAGCTCGTCGATCTCGAACGCATGCGAGTGGCCATTGTTGGCGACGATGTAGCCGCCGTCGCGCTGACGCGTGACGTCGAGTTCATGTGTGGTGCCGCCGATCTCGATCCTGACCGGCAGCGGGAATGTCGCAGCAAGGCTCCGGCCGTTGCGCCAGGATGGTGCGTGCGGATTGGTGACGTAGAGCAGGAGACCCGCGAGCGCGGCGTCGGTGCCGTCATCCGCGCGCGACGCCAGCAATGCATCCCGATTCGCCGCAATGAACGCGGTGGTCGCCTCACCTTTGGCAAAGCCGGGATGACGCAGGCAGGACACCAGGAACGCCTGGTTGGTGGTCACGCCGAAGGCGACGAGCTGCTCCAGGCCGACGATGAGCCGTCCCCTCGCCTCCTCGCGGCTCGCGCCATGACTGATCACCTTGGCGATCATGGAATCGTAGAACGGCGGGATCTCGCTGCCGGACTGCAGCGCATGCTCGACGCGGATGCTCTCAGGCACCTGCCAGCGCGCCATGCGGCCGGACTGCGGCACAAAATCGAGCGCGGCGTCCTCCGAGCACAGCCGCACCTCGATGGCGTGGCCAGAGAACTTGATGTCCTGCTGCTTCACCGGCAATGGCTCGCCGCGCGCGATGCGCAGCTGCAACTCGACGAGATCGAGCCCGGTGATCGCCTCGGTGACGGGATGCTCGACCTGCAGTCGGGTATTCATCTCCATGAAGTAGAATTCGCCGCGCTCGTCGAGCAGGAATTCCAACGTTCCGGCGCCTTCGTAGCGCAGCGCCCTGACGGCCGCGACCGCGACCTCACCCATCTTAGCGCGCAACTCCGGCGTCACGGCGGGAGACGGGGCTTCCTCGATCAGCTTCTGGTGACGGCGCTGCACCGAGCAATCGCGCTCGCCGAGATGGATTGCGTTGCCGTGGCTATCGCCGAAGACCTGGATTTCGATATGGCGCGGATTCTGGATCGCGCGCTCGAGGATCACGGTGGCATCGCCGAACGCGGCCTTCGCCTCCGAGCGTGCGCTGCGCAGCGCATCAGGGAACGACGCTGCATCCGCGACCAGCCGCATGCCCCGGCCACCGCCGCCCGCGACCGCCTTGATCATCACGGGGAAGCCGATCTTTTTGGCTTCCGCAAGCATGACCTCGTCGCCCTGATCCGCGCCTTGATAGCCGGGCACGCAGGGCACGCCGGCCTTCTTCATGATCTCCTTGGCGCCGGCCTTGTTGCCCATGGCTTCGATCGCCTGCGGCGACGGGCCGATGAAGACGAGCCCGGCGTCCTTGCAGGCCTGCGCAAAGTCTTCGTTCTCGGCGAGGAAGCCGTAGCCGGGATGAACCGCATCTGCGCCGCTCGCCTTTGCCGCAGCGATGATGGCGGGAATGTTGAGATAGGATTGCGCGGGAAGCGCTTCGCCGATGCGCACGGCCTGGTCGGCCTGCCGCACATGGAGGCTGTCGCGGTCCGCATCCGAATAGACTGCGACAACGCCGAGGCCGAGCTTGCGCGCACTCCGCATCACGCGCAGGGCGATCTCGCCGCGGTTGGCAATCAGGACCTTGAAGAACGGGTGATGCTGCACTGATCCGTTCCTCATGGGCGGGCCACCGAAAACTGCATGCGCTGCGGCGTACGGGCGTCGCCCTCGCGGCAGATGGCCAGCACCTCCGACAGGATCGCGCGGGTGTCGCGCGGATCGATCACGCCGTCGTCGAGCACGCGGGCGCTGGTGGAGAACACGTCCATCTGGCCGTCGAACACGCCGACGATCTGCGCCTTCATGGCGTCGAGCTTGTCCTTCTCGATCGGCTTGCCGCGCCGTGCGGCGGCAGCCTCCGTCACAATCGCCATGGTCTCGG
>JAEWBW010000685.1 GCA_023390955.1 Pseudomonadota bacterium | reverse complement strand
CGGCTTGCCCTTGTAGGAGAAACGGCTGGTGCCGTCGGGCATCACGCCCTTGCCCTGCGTCGCGCGGATCGCGGTGCAGAGATTGGTCTTCTGGCTGAGGCAGCTTTTGCACTGCCGGCATTCCGGCGTGTAGAGCGGGATGACGTGGTCGCCCGGCTTCACCGAGCTCACGCCGGGGCCGATCTCGCGGATGATGCCTGCACCCTCATGTCCCAGGATCGACGGGAAGATTCCCTCGCTGTCGAAGCCGTCGAGCGTGTAGGCGTCGGTATGGCAGATGCCCGTCGCCTTGATCTCGACCAGGACTTCGCCGGCCTTCGGTCCTTCCAGATCGAGCTCGACGATCTCGAGCGGCTTCTTGGCTTCGAAAGCGACGGCGGCACGTGTCTTCATAGGTAGCTCCTCAATTCTCGAAAGAACGCCAAGAAGTAGTCTTGGCAGTCCCCGTAACGTTCACTTATGGCCCATGCAGGCGTCTTCCGCCTTGGTATAGGCCTCCGTCTTGTCCTCCTTCTTGGAGGGCCGCTGCCGGCCCCACGCCTCGTCGGAGCGAGCGCGCAGATAGACGTAGAGATCGTCCATGTAGCAGGCGACGTTGGGATTGTCGCCAAACGCCGGCATCACGTTCTCCTGCGCGGTCGAGATGTTCTTGCGGCCCGAGGCGACGACGCCGAGGAAGTCGCCATAGCTCATGGACTTGACCGAGTCCTTCAACGCCGGTGCGTAGGTCGACCCCATGCCGTCGGGGCCGTGACAGACGTGGCAGTCGGAGTGATAGCGGCGGTATCCGGAATAGGTGAACCAGTCCACCGTGCCGTCCGTGATCTTGTAGGTCGGGTTGCCTTCCTTATCGAGCCACTTTCCGTCGTCTTCCTTCTTCACGGCGGTCGGGTCGCCCGGACCTTCCGCAGCAGCAATTCCCCCCGAAGCAACGAAGATGATCGCAGCAAGAGCAGAGCAGATTTTACGCAAGAGATTTGTCCTCGAAGACATCAGGTGAGACGAGCCGGCGCGTGGAGTTGATCCACGCGCCGGAGCGACACGAAGGGAGGGCTAGTTCGCCGGCAGCGAGAACACGGTCAGCGTACCGCCGAGCGCCGTGTAGTTGCTGAGGGCTGCGTAGCCACCGACTGCGCCGAGACCGGCGGTCGGATCGGTCAGGCCTGCGGCGAGACCGATGCCGGCCCAGCCGCCGACACCCGAGAGCACTGCGACATACTGCTTGCCGCCGTTCTCATAGGTCGTGACGTTGCCGATGATGCCGGAGGGAGTCTTGAACTTGTAGAGCTCCTTGCCGGTCTTGGCGTCGACCGCCTTCAGATAGCCTTCGAGCGTGCCGTAGAACACCACGCCGCCGCCGGTTGCGAGCGCACCCGACCAGACCGAGAACTGCTCCTTGTTCGACCAGACGATCTTGCCGGTCTTGCCGTCCCAGGCGATGAAATTGCCCATGTGGCTTTCACCAGCCGGCGGATACATCGAGAGCGTCGCACCCACATAGGGCTGGCCCGCGGTGTAGCTCACCTTGAACGGTTCGTAGTCCATGCAGACGTGGTTGGTCGGAACGTAGAACAGCTGCGTGTCCGGCGAGTAGGCTGCCGGCTGCTCGTCCTTGGTGCCGAGCGCGGCCGGGCAGATACCCTTCACGTTGTGGTCTTCACCGGCCTTGTCGGTCGAAGCTGCGTCGAGCACCTTCGGACGGCCATAGGTCGGCGAGTTCTTGTCCATGTCGACGCCGGAGGTCCAGTTCACCTTCGGATCGTATTTCTCGGCGACCAGAAGCTCGCCGGTGGCGCGATCGAGCGTATAGCCGAGGCCGTTACGATCGAAATGCGTCAGCAGCTTGCGGGCCTGGCCGTTGATCGACTGGTCCGAGAGGATCATCTCGTTGACGCCGTCATAGTCCCACTCGTCGTGGGGCGTCATCTGGTAGACCCACTTGGCAACGCCGGTGTCCGGGTTACGTGCCCAGATCGTCATCGACCACTTGTTGTCGCCGGGACGCTGCTTGGGATTCCAGGTCGAGGGATTGCCCGACCCGTAATAGATCAGGTTCAGATCGGGATCGTAGGAGATCCAGCCCCAGGTGGCGCCGCCGCCGATCTTCCACTGATCGCCCTGCCAGGTCTTGAGGCTCGAGTCCTTGCCGACCGCCTTGCCGAGCGCAGTGGTCTTCTCGCCGTCGACCAGGATCTGGTCATCCGGGCCTTCGGAGAATCCGCGCCAGGCCAGCTTGCCGGTCTTGATGTCGTAGGCCGACATGTGGGCTTGCACGCCGAACTCGCCGCCGGAGATGCCGATCAGCACCTTGTCCTTGACGACCATCGGCGCCGAGGTGCCGGTCTCGCCCTTGCCCGGATCGCCGTTCTTGGCGGTCCATGCGACCTGACCGGTCTTGGCGTCGAGCGCGACCAGGGTCGTGTCGGCCTGATGCAGGAAGATCTTGCCGTCACCGAAGGCGAGGCCGCGGTTAACCGTGTCGCAGCACATCACCGGGATGACGTTCGGATCCTGCTTCGGCTCATACTTCCAGACGATCTTGTTCTCGTTGGAAAGGTCAATGGCATAGACCTTGTTCGGGAACGGCGTGTGGACGTACATCATGTTGCCGATGATCAGCGGGCCGCCTTCGTGGCCGCGCAGCACGCCGGTCGAGAAGGTCCAGGCGACCTGGAGTTTGCCCACGTTTTGTGCGTTGATCTGGTTCAGCTTGGAATAGCGGGTATTGGCGTAATCGCCGGTCGGCATCACCCAGTCTTTCGGGTTCTGCGACATCTTGTTCAACTCGTCATTGGCGGACGCGCCCCCGACGGCCAGAGCCGCCGCGGAGCCAAGAAAGGTCGCCAGTAGCACCTTGCGCATAGTTATTCCTCCGTTGGTCTCGTTTATTGTTTCCGAAGCATTGCTTAATCACCGGGCTTCTCGTCCGGCGTCTGCTCGTGCAGGGCGGTCACGATTGGGACCAGAAACGATGCTGTGGGTTTCCTCCTCCTGATGAGAGCTACGGGTCCACGTGCGGGAGTGGCCCGTTTTTGTTGTTCCTGCCGCAATCCCTAACGACTTCGCCATCGGGAAACTTGCCCAAGAGAGAAGGCGGTTTGCTTGACAGCGCACGGACGCCAAGATTTTGATTTTGCAGTAGCGAATTCAGCGGCTTCCGCACCGCTTCGGGGCCAGCTTCTACGTTCAGGTTCCCCTTGACGGCGCTGCAACTAAGGCGGAGGATTATCTTTCAAGGGTGGCAGTGTAACGATGGCGCTCGTTGCAAAAGACCGCTCAATTTCGAGGTAAACGTCACGCGATCACGGCTGAGGGCTCCAGCGGCGCTGGTCGCGATTCGCGTCGAATCTCCGGAACAAACCAGTGGCTGGATTAATGTCCGACACAATTCACACGCTCTCGACGACCGGAATGACGCCGAAGCGGCAGATCCAGAGCTGGATCGACGGGCTGACGAGCCTGTGTGGGTATTTCGATGTCGATCCGCTGGAGGCGTCCTCGCTTGAGGGGCGCATCGACTACACCAGCGTCTCGCGCCTGAAGCTCTGCCAGATCGAGGTCAGCCAGCATCGTATCTCGCACACGCTGGCGCGTGCCAAGGCCAATGAACACCCGTACATCAAGATCCATTTCCAGACCTACGGCGTGTCCTATTTCGAGCAGGAAGGCCGCCACATCGAAATCAATCCCGGCGACATCATCGCCTATGACGTCTCCTGCCCACATTCGATCATCAGTCCCGCCTTCACGCGGCACGACGTGGTGATCGTGCCGAAGGCGCTGCTGCGCGACCGCGGATTTCCCTCGCAGCGGATGCCGGCCTGCAAGCTGTCGGCGAAGACGGGCACGGGGCGCATCGCCCATGATTTCGTCCATGCCACCTTCGACGAGGCGGCCAAGCTGTCGGCGAACAGCGCGGTCGGCGTCGCCGATTCGCTGATCGACCTGCTGCTGCTGCCGCTGCGCGAAGCCGACACGATGTTCGATCGCGTCGGGCCCGAGGCGATGTATGTGCGCGCGCAGTTCTTCATCCGCGAGCATCTGCGCGATCCGGATCTGTGCATCGACCAGATCTC
>JAEWBW010000604.1 GCA_023390955.1 Pseudomonadota bacterium | reverse complement strand
CCAAGAGGAGAGAGCCCCCACCCGGCGCTTCGCGCCGACCTCCCCCGCAAGCGGGAGAGGTTCAACGCGGCCGCGGCGGCAGCGCGGTCCAATCTAAGCCATTCCGTTTGAGCCCTGCGCAAACTGCTCCGCGCGCTCCACCAGAAGGTCCAGAAAGCTCCGCGCGCGCAGCGACATCCAGTGCGTCTCCGGATAGACCGCGTGCAGCGGCAATGCGGCGATGGTGTAGTCCGGCAGCAAATGCTCGAGCTCGCCGCTGCGCAGGCCCTCCGCCGCATTCCAGTCCGGCAGGATCGCGATGCCGAGGTGATGCATCGTCGCCTCCTGCATCGCATCGGCATCGTCGACATGGATCGGCCCGTTGATCGAGGCGACATGACGGCCGTGCTCGGACTCGAATGTCCATTGATGCGCCGGCGACATCCGCGAAAAGACGATGCATTGGTGTGATGCGAGATCGTCCGGCGTCCGCGGCATCGGGCGGCCGTGCAGATAGGTCGGCGTCGCCACGAGATGGCGCTGCACCGTGCCGAGCCGGCGCGCGACCAGCGTGCTCGCTTCCAGGTTTCCGATCCGCAGCGCCAGCTCTATGCCTTCCTCCACCAGATTGACGAAGCGCTCGCTGAAGCGGATGTCGACCCGCACCTCCGGATAGTGCCGGACGTATTCGGCGATGATGGGCATCATGTAGCGTCGTCCAAACGACGACGGCACGCCGATCCGCAGCGTGCCGGTGGGGCGCGGCGCCACCTCCTCGACGCTCGATCGCGCCATGTCGAAGGTGCCGATGATCTGGCGCGCGAGATCGTAGATCCGGTGCGCCTCGGCGGTCGGCTTCAGCGTGCGCGTCGTTCGCAAGAATAGCTGCGTGCCGAACTCGCTCTCCAGCATCGCGATGCGCTTGCTGATCGCGGGCTGGCCGATGCCGAGCTCCTTGGCCGCCGCCGAGAAGCTGCCGCCCTCCAGGGTGCGCACGAAGGCGCGCAGGCAATCGATCCGGTCCATTATTCATTCCGATCTGGAATAAATTATATCCCATATATTCCGTATCGGACAAGCAGGCGCATCGCTAGGCTCCCTCAAAACAAGCAATCACAGGGGAGGACGACAAATGGCACGCACCATCGGAATTGTCGGCGCCGGGATCGCCGGCCTGCATCTCGCGCTGTACCTGCAGAAGCATGGTGTCGACGCCACCATCATCACGGACCGGCCGCCGGAGGACTACCGCAACATCCGGCTGCTCAACACCGTCGCCCACCACCATGTGACGATCGCCCGCGAGGACTATCTCGGCGTCAATCACTGGACCGATCCGAAGGATCATTATTACTACCACGACCACGTCTTCAATTTCCCGCAGCCGCTGAGTTTTCGCGGCGACTTCTCCAAGGCGAGCCGCGCCGTCGACTACCGGATCTATCTGCCGGCGTTGATGCAGGACTTCACCAGCCGCGGCGGCAAGATCGAGTATCGCCGAATCGAGGAGCGCGACATCCGTCCGCTGGTCGCGCGTTTCGATCTGCTGGTGGTCTCGACCGGCAAGGGCCCGCTCGGCCAGCTCTTCAGCTACCGTCCCGAGCACACGCCCTATTCGCAGCCGCAGCGGCGTCTCTGCGTCGGGCTCTACACCGGCGTGCGCCAGCCCGATCCCATGAACGTCACGCTCTCAGTGTCGCCGGGCCATGGCGAGATGATCGTGATCCCGACCATCACCTTCGACGGCGTCGCCAACGCGCTCTTGATGGAGAACGTGCCGGGCGGCGACATGGAGGAACTGGCGACGCTCAGCTACGACGAGAACCCGAAGCATTTCCTGAAAGTGCTGCTGGGCAAGCTGGAGAAGCACCATCCAACCACCTACAACCGCATCGACACCACGCGCTTCGATCTGGCGCAGCCGCAGGATTTGCTGCAAGGCGGCGTGGTCCCAACCGTGCGCAATACGATGGTCGAGTTCGACGACGGCAAATGCGCCATCGCGCTCGGTGACGTCCATGCCATCGTCGATCCCATGATGGGGCAGGGCGCCAACGTCGCCTCCTATGCGGCCTTCGTGCTCGGCGAGGAGATCGTCAACGCCGACGCGCTCGACGCGCGCCTCTGCGAGAAGATCGACCTCAAGCGGCAGGACCGCGTGCTGGCGGCCTCGCGCTGGACCAACGTGATGCTGCAGCCGCCCTCGGAATCGCTGGGCATGCTGATCGGCGCGATGAGCCAGAACCAGGCGCTCGCCAACGAGTTCACCGAGAATTTCAACTACCCGGACCGCCAGTGGGATCGCATCTCCACGCCCGCACGCATCCAGGCCTGGATCGAGCGGATGTCGGCGCCGCCTGAGCCGATCCGGGCGATTGCGTGAGGATCGATCGATGCACTGCCTGACCGTCACCTATCCGCATCCGCGCGATCCCGCGCACTTCAAGGCCTATTACGAGCAAACCCATGTCCCGCTGGCAAAGCAGCTTCCGGGATTGATCTCCTGCTCCTTTGCCTATCCCGATCCGCTCGGCCCCGGTCTCGCGCCATTCTGCATCTTCCAGGCCTGGTTCAAGGACGCAGCGGCGATGGGCGCGGGGCTGCAATCGGCGATCGGCGCCAAGGTCGCCGCCGACGTGCCGAACTATTCGCCCGATGGCGCGACGCTGTTTCACTTTGCCAGCGGAGACTGAGATGCAGCGCGCCAATCCGGCGTCGTTCCGCGAGGCCGCATCGCGATTTGCGACCGGCGTCGCGGTGCTGACCGCGCTGGACGAGCACGGCCGCGTCTGCGGCATGACCGCGAACAGCTTTGTCACGGTCAGCCTGTCGCCGCCGACCGTGCTGGTTTCGGTGATGCCGGGCCGGATGCACCGCGCGATCTCGGCGACAGGGCGCTATTGCGTCAACGTGCTGCCCGATCACGGGCGCGAGCTGTCGAAGCACTTTGCCAACCAGTCCAGCGCCGGCACGACCCCGGACTACGAGATCGTCGACGGCCTGCCGCGCCTCTCCGGCTGCATGGCCTATTTCGCCTGCGAGGTCACCCGGCACGTCGACGTCAACGACCACACGCTGATCATCGCCGAAGTCTCGACCTGCGACTACCGCGACACCACTCCGCTGGTGTTCTTTTCGAGCCGATATCATCTCGGGCCGGGCGTGCCGGTCGATCGGTGACGCCTGGCCTCCGGAAATCGAAACCTGCGTGATCATCCCTGCAGCTTGGCGTCTGCGCTTTTGAGCGGCTTGTCAGGCCTGCTGTCCATTCTGTTGCAAGCTGGCGACAGTCCGTCACGGAGTGCGATCATCCGTGCCATCGCCACAATCATGGCTCTCTCGGGTGAGAGTGAAAAGACCATGATGCACTACCTGAGATCGAAATAATTTTACGCATCTTACTCGCGCCAGAACGGCGTGACTGCCCTTCGTTTTGTCAGAATTGACGGCAGGCACGTTCTGGAGTGGCGCGATGGACAATGATGTCGTTTCGGGTTGCGCGGGAGATCGAAGGGGGAGTGCGCTGCGCCGCCGCTGTTCCCCGGCGGTCACGGGCCATCGGAAAAAAGCTTGTCTTGCGGTGTGTGCCGGCCTCCTTGCCGGCCTTTTCGTCGATGATGCCGCCGCTCAATCCTGCACGGTGGCGCCTGGCTCGACCGTCACTGCCACGAGCGGAAGTTGCTCGATCGCTCCAAACACGACGCTAACCGGCACACCCGCCGTTCATGCCAGTTCGAACGCCGAGATCACGACCAACAACGTCACCATCAATCCTTTCAATGGTGGCAGCGTCGGTGGCCTCGCCGACACGTTCGGCACCATCATCTTCAGCAACGGATCGAGCATCAACGGCAACTGGAGCGTCGCTGCGTCGGCGCAAAGCGGCGGCCAGATCGTCTTCCAGACCGGCGCGGTCATCAATCCGGCCTTCGGAGGTGGGGGCATCGCGCTGCAATCCGATGGAGCGGGCAGCCTGATCAATGCTACGGGCCTCGCCATCAACCTGAATGGCGCGGGCAGCAACGTTGCGGCGAAATCGACGAATGGTGCCAAGGTCGTTCTGCTCAACAGCGCCGTGACTTACGCCGCAGGCGGTGGCGGCAACACCGGCTTTTGGGCGAACGGCGCCGGCAGCCTGATTTCATCGACGGGCACGACGGTTTCGATGTCCGGCGGCGGTGGTGGGGATGTCGGCGTTCGGGCGGACGCCGCGGGGACCGTGACGCTGATCGAAAACACGATCACCGTTCAGGGCAACGGTGGCGGCGAGACCGGCCTGCTGGCGCAATCTGCGGGAAGCGCGATCCAGGCGACGAACACAGCGGTCACAGTGTCAGGCAGTGGCGGTGATGGCGGGGCAAAGGCGCTGGCCGGCGCGACGATCACGCTGAATGGAGGCAGCGTTTCGGCGCCGGGCAGCAACGGCGGTGAGATCGGGCTTCAGTCAAGCGGTGCCGGGAGTATGATTACGGGCACCGACCTGTCGGTCACCGTTCCGACCAGCAACAGCGGTACGGGTGCGCAGGCGGTTTCGTCCGGCGTAATCGTCCTGAACGGAAGCAGTGTTACCACTGGCGGCAACTCCGCCATCGCACTTCAGGCCACCGGAGCCGGCAGTGCCGTGACCGGCGACAGGACCAGCATTGGCACCAGCGGCGACAATGCCGTCGGTGTGCAGGCGGACAATTCTGGCAACGTTGCACTTCAGAACGCGACGGTCAGGACATCGGGTGCGTCCGCAACTGGCTTGCTGGCAGCCGGAGCCAACTCTTCGGTGCGCGTGATTGGCGGCACGGTGACGACAACCGGTGCGAATGCAGCGGCCGCAGCTGTGACCGGAGGCGGCTCGCTGACCACCACCGCCGATCTGACCGCCAACGGTGCGGGCTCGAACGCCCTCAATGTGAGCGGCGGTGACGCGTCGCTTACATTGTCGATCCTGACCAGTCCGAACGGGGCTTCCATCGCGGCAAGCGGTGGCACGAGCAATGTGAACCTGTTTGGCGTCGAGGCGATCGTGAACAACGGCCAGTGGCTGAACGTCGGAAATGGCTCGACGCTCAATCTCGTCGCCGAAGGCTCGACCCTGCAAGGCGCGGCGATCACCGATGCCGGCAGCACGTCGAACGTGACCCTGCAACGCGGTTCACTCTGGACCATGACGGGAAACTCGAACGTGACCAGTTTGACGAACGCTTCGAGCTTCATCCAGTTCACACCGCCCACCGGCGATCCGACGCAGCAATCGAGCTACAGGACCCTGACGGCAGTGAACTATGTGGGGCAGAGCGGCACCATCGGACTCAATACGTTTCTAGGGGCCGACGGCTCGCCCTCGGATCGCTCGTCATCAATGGCGGCACCGCCACCGGCAACTCCTTCCTGAGGATCGCCAACACAATTGGTGCCGGCGACCTGACCAACGGTAACGGGATTCTCGTCGTCGATGCGGTCAATGGTGGAACCACTGCGGCGGACGCCTTCAGCCTCGCGCGTCCTGTCCTGGCCGGTCCCTACCGATATACGTTGTTCCGATCGAGCCTCGATGCCAGCAACCCCGAAGCCTGGTACCTGCGTTCGGAAATCGACTGTTTGCACCACCCGGAGTTGCCTGGTTGTGGCGGGGGTGCAGGTGGAGGCGGCGACTTCTGTGCCAATCATCCCGAATTGCCGATTTGCGGAGGTGGCGGAGGAGGAGGTGGTGGCGGTGACGTTACGCCCGACTTCAGGCCGGAGACGTCGTTCTACGCAGCCATTCCGGCAATGGCGCTCTTATACGGGCGCAACCTGCTCGATACGCTTCACGAGCGCGTGGGAGACGAGGAAGATGGACGCTTCCGGATAAATCCCGAGAATGCGAAGGTCGGTTGGGCCCGCATGATCGGCGTCAACGGTGTGCAGCAGGGCGATAGTCTCGGCGTGCTCGGCGGCTCAGCGGGCCCGCGCTTCGCGTATGACTTTCTGGCCCTGCAGGGCGGCATGGATGTCTACCGCCACGACCGTCCGGACGGCTCGCGCGATCAGGCCGGCGCCTATTTCGCGATCGGCACGGCGCGCGGGCGCGTCACCCATTTCGACGGCACGCCCGGCGACAGCGGGTTCAATGCCTATACGTTCGGCGGCTACTGGACGCATTTCGGCCCGGCCGGATGGTATGTCGACTCGATCCTGCAAGGCACGCTCTACGATATCAGCAGCCCCGGCAATGGCGAGCTTCCTGCGCTCAAGACCGGCGCACAGGGCGCCGCCGCTTCGGTCGAAGGCGGCTATCCCTTCAAGCTCGGCGGAGGTTACTTCATCGAGCCACAGGCCCAGCTCGTCTATCAGGGGATCCACATCAACAATGCCAACGATACGGCCGCGCAAATCCGCTTCACTGACGTGAATTCGCTGGCCGCGCGGGTTGGCGCCCGGTTCGGCAGGACCTGGGCGATCGACAACGGTCCGCAGACGATCACCGCATGGGTTCGTCCCAATTTGTGGAACGAATTCCTCGGAAACCCAACGACGCTGTTCTCCTCGGAATCCGGCTTCGTCCCATTCCACGCGAACCTGGGAGGATTATGGGGAGAGATCAACGCTGGTGTGAGCGGTCAAGTGAACACGAGCACGACGCTCTACGCGAATGCGTCCTACCAGAGCCGGTTCGACGGTGGCGGCTTTGCCTACACCGGCAAGGTCGGTTTCCGTGTCAACTGGTGAGCTGATCGCGTAGTTTCGTGGCGTCACCGCCACCCCAGCGCCGGCGCCACGTGAGTCAAAATCGCCTCGATCGAATGCGCGCAATAGTCCACGCCGAGCTGGTTCGGCACGGTCAGCAATAGCGTATCGGCCTCGGCGATCGCCTCGTCCTTCCGGAGCTGCTCGATCAGTTTGTCGGGCTCGGCGGCGTAGGAGCGGCCGAAGATGGCGCGGGTGCGCGGGTCGATGAAACCGACCTGGTCTTCTTCCTCGCCGCCCCGGCCGAAATAGGCGCGGTCGCGGTCGTCGATCAGCGCGAAGATGCTGCGGCTGACGGAGACGCGGGGCGTGCGGGTGTGGCCGGCTTCTTTCCACGCCTCGCGATAGGCACGGATCTGCGCGGCCTGCTGCACGTGAAAGGCTTCACCGGTTTCGTCGTTCTTGAGCGTCGAGCTCTGCAAATTCATGCCGAGCTTCGCGGCCCAGACCGCAGTCGCGTTCGAGCCGGCGCCCCACCAGATCCGCTCGCGCAGGCCTTCCGAATGCGGCTCGAGCCGCAACAGGCCCGGCGGGTTCGGAAACATCGGCTGCGGATTGGGCTTTGCAAATCCCTCGCCGCGCAGCACGTCCAGGAACACCTCCGCGTGCCGCCGGCCCATGTCGGCGTCGCTCTCGCCTTCCGCCGGTCCGTAGCCGAAATAGCGCCAGCCATCGATCACCTGCTCGGGCGAGCCGCGGCTGATGCCGAGCTGCAGCCGTCCGCCGGCGATGAGATCGGCGGAGCCCGCATCCTCCGCCATGTAGAGCGGGTTCTCGTAGCGCATGTCGATCACGGCCGTGCCGATCTCGATCTTGCTGGTTTTGGCGCCGACCGCGGCGAGCAGCGGAAAGGGCGACGCCAGCTGGCGGGCAAAATGATGCACACGATAATAGGCACCATCGGCGCCGAGCTGTTCGGCCGCCACCGCAAGCTCAATGGATTGCAGCAGCGTGTCTCCGGCCGAGCGGGTCTGCGATTGCGGGGAGGGCGTCCAGTGTCCGAAGGACAAGAATCCGATTTTCTTCATGGCGCCAATCTATGGACGATCCGGCCTGTTTGCGATGCCGGTTGATGCAATTCTGGCGACAGGAAACGCAGGGCTGGCTGGGTGCTGCTAGCGGCGAGAGGCGCCCGCCCGCGCACCTGCTGCAGGCGCAGGCATGTCGTCGGCATCGCGGACGTGCCTGGAAGCTGCGTCGGCGCGCCAATCGCTCGGCGTCATTCCGGTCCAGCGCTTGAAGGCGCGGGTGAATGCGCTGACCTCGCCATAGCCGAGCAGCCAGGCGGTCTGCGAAATCGACAGCTCGTCCTTCGCAAGATAGGTCTTGGCAAGGTCGATCTTCAGCTCGTCGTGGATGCGCGCGAAGGTCAGTTCGTCCGCGGCGAGGTGCCGCGTCAGCGTGCGGTGGCTCATGCCCAGGCCTCGCGCAACCTCTTCGGCGCGGACCTCGCGGTGGGGCAGCAACGGCGTGATGGCGTTTTCGACGCGTGCCCTCAGCGAGCCCTCGCCAACCCTTCGGTGCGCGAGGGCTTCCTCGCAATAGGCCACCAGCAGATCGTTCAGATAATGGTCGGCGCTCTCGATCGGCAGCGGTCCCGAGGATCGCGGCAGGACGATCTCGTCGACATCGGTCCCGAACTCGATCTCGCAACCGAGGAACGATTTCAGCTCGGTGGGCATCGCGCGGCGGTGATGTGCGACCCGGATCCGCTCCGGCACCAGGCGGCGATTTGACAGGAAGCGGTTGAGCCGCACGATCGCGGTGAGCCAGAATTCGATCTGGTGGCAGTCCGCCCGCCGCTTCACGCCGACATAGCGCAGCGCAATCGCCATGTCCTTTGGCGCAAACTGCAGCGCGACGCCCTCATTGGCGAGACGGCAATAGCGCTCGGCCTTCGACAGGGACTCGGCGATCGTCCGGGAGGACGCTGCGACGTAATAGAGCAGGCCGATCTCGCGAAGGTCGAAGTCGCGTGCCAGGTGGAAGCCGAGGGCGTCATCCTGCAAGGCCTCGGCGCCGAGTTCGAGGAAACGGATCTGGCTTTCGGCGCTGAGGCGCGCCTTGTGGTCCTCGATCTGCTTGAGGGTCAATCCGGATTTGGAGAGCAAGCCGTTCGCCTCGATCCCGGCTTGCTGCAGGCGCGCCCAGACCAGGCGGGTGATGGTGCCGCTGGCTCTGGGCATCAGGTGTAGCCGGGGCGAACGGGCAGCCGGCAACTCAACCCCCTCATCATGGCCGCCTTTGGTGCTGGCAGGTCGCGGTGGCGGCGCGAGAAGTCAAATTATTGGCCTACGATATCAAGAACCGGCGTGCCGTGTGACTTAAATCCGGCTTGTGCCTTCGAGCGCGCCTCCTCCCCCAAACTGTCTGAAAATCTTAATGTCTATCCGTGACGACGACGCTGCTGTGCGTCTGAAAATCATTCGAGGCTACGGCGAGTTGCTTGGAATCCCCCATATCGCCCATGGCAGCCGTATGGTTGCGCTCGAACGGGTCGGGGACTGCGAGATCAGCATGTTCGAAGCGCTGGGTGCCGGTTCATCCGAGGCGCCGCTGTTCTGGATGGAACTGTTCGATTTGCGCGTCGATGCCTCGGTCGACAGTTGCGGCTGCCACAGCCTTGGCCGGGCGGCTGCGGCATTTGCGGAGTTCGCGTCGCAAGCCAGCCGCGCGCTTGAGGCGTCGCTGTGCGCCACAGGCGACATCGAAGGCTGACAATCGCCGCGCCGCCCGGCAGTTTTCCCGGGCCCCCGGCTTTTGCGTCGGTCGGCCGAATTTGTTCGCCGCTTCAACGGCTTTGCCAGTGCGGCAGGGCTTCACCCCTGCAACCCGCCTCCTACTGTGCATGGGGTTGTTTTCGAAGCTTTGCCGAGAGCCTCCGGCCGACCTGATGATTTGTCACTTTGACGCCGCCGAAGGCGAGGGCAACAATCGGCCCGGGCGGCCGTTTTGGAATGTCGTCCGGACTTGGGCGGCGCTCGTTTGCTTCAATCCATTTTCAGGAGGCGCATCATGCCGGTTTACAATGTGGTCAAGTTCAAGGTGAAGCTGGGCGAGGAAGCTGCCTTCCTCGACGCGCACCGCAACGGCAAGGCCAAATGGCCTGGGCTCGAGCACGGCGTCATCATCAAGACCGGCGAGCAGACCTTCTGCCTCATCGGCACATGGTCCAGTCAGGACGCGCTGATGGCGGCGCGGTCCGAGATGATCAAGACGCTCGACAGCTTTCGGGCGGTGCTCGAGGACCAGGGCGGCGGGCGCGGCGTCACGGACGCCGTCTCCGGCGCGGTCGTGCTCGATCTCTAGGCGCGGCTTACGCCGTCGCCGCGATCGAGGTCAGGAAGCCGTCGATATCGCTCTCCAGCCGCGCCGTATTGTCGAACAGGCTCTTGGCCGATGTGAGCAGGTGAACCGGACACGGCCTTGGTCTCGACCGAGCTGTTGCTGACCTGCGTGATCGTGTCCGCGACCTGGGACGTTCCGGTCGCGGCGCGCTGGATGTTCTGCGCGATCTCCCGCGTGGCCTTGCCCTGCTCGTCGATCGAGGATGTGATCGCCGTGGTGATCGCCGAGATCTGATCGATGGTCGTGCCGATCATCTTGATCGAGCTGACCGCTTCCTGCGTCGCGGCCTGCATGCCGGCGATCTGGGTGCCGATCTCGTCAGTGGCCTTTGCGGTCTGTGAGGCAAGGGCTTTGACTTCCTGCGCAACCACCGCAAAGCCACGCCCGGCATCGCCCGCGCGTGCCGCTTCGATGGTGGCGTTGAGGGCGAGCAGATTGGTCTGTTCCGCGACCGAGGTGATTAGCTTGACGACGTCGCCGATCCGGTTGGCCGCCTGGGACAGCGAGTTGATTCGCGCGTTGGTCTGGTTGGCCTGTTCGACGGCCTCGGCCGCGACGCGGCTGGAATCCGCGACCTGGCGCGAGATTTCCTGCACCGAGGTCGCAAGCTCGTCGGTTGCCGCGGCCACGGTCTGGACGTTGCTCGACGCATCGGTGGAGGCGCCGACCACGACGCCGGCGAGGC
The DNA here is from genome assembly GCA_023390955.1 of Pseudomonadota bacterium. Taxonomy (GTDB): domain Bacteria; phylum Pseudomonadota; class Alphaproteobacteria; order Rhizobiales; family Xanthobacteraceae; genus Bradyrhizobium. Next base: position 1,633 of record JAEWBW010000604.1, on the reverse strand, counting down.
GCGTGGAATTGTCCGTGTTGCTGCTCAGGCGCTCGGCCGTGGTCGTGAGGTCGCGCGACGCCGCGGTCAGGGTCGTGACCATGGCGTTGAAGCGTTCCTTCGCGCTGGCGATGGCGTCCTTCCTGATCTGCCGGTTGGATCCGAAATAGACGGCAGTCGTGACCTCGGTGTCGAGCGCGGCCGCCTTGGTGATCGTCGAGCGCATCTCCGCGCGCTTGTCATGGGCCGGCTGGACGCCGCGGCCGTAGCGGGGAATCGTGACGCCGGCGGCGGCCACCTTGCCGAGTTGCGTCGACACGAACATCATCCGCGTGCCCATGTACCAGGGCGGTAGCAGGCCGATCTTCTGGTGATGGTGACAGATCTGCAGCGCCGACTTGCTCAGCTCGTCGCCGAAGTTGGCCGCCGCGATCAGCTGCCAATGCGCGAGGTGCAGGCGGATAGACTCCTGGATGAACTGCGGATCGCGCAGGGCTGCGATACCCGGCTCATGCTTGGCGACAAAGCGACAGAAGTTTTCGATGATGGCGGGGAGCGCCTGGGCAAACAGCGGACGCAGCTCGTTCAGTGTCGTCTTCGCCGCAGCGTCGAACTCCGCGATTTCGAGCCGAATCGCAGTCCAGTCGATAGCCATCTGATGCTCCGCCGGTTGGGGAGTACCAGTAGACCGCTTTATGGTTAAGGAATCGCCAATCGCGGGACCCGCCGGCGCAAATCGCGCGGCGGTTGCGCTACTTCATCACCCGCAGGCCCTTGGTCGTGAAGCGCTGGCCCTTGCCGCCGGGGCGCAGGGGACGCTTGGTGCCGGCGGCCTTGCCGGTGCCTGGGGGCTGGTGCGCGGGCACGAGCTGGTGCGGCTGCGAGCCGATCAGGTCGCGGCGACCCATCTCGATCAGCGCCTCGCGCAGCACCGGCCAGTTGTCGGGGTCGTGGTAGCGCAGGAACGCCTTGTGCAGGCGGCGCTGCCGCAGGCCCTTGATCGCCTCGACCTTATCGCTGCCGCCGTGCCGCACGCCGCGGAGCGGATTGACGCCGGTGTGGTACATCGCGGTGGCGGTCGCCATCGGTGAGGGCAGGAAGGTCTGCACCTGATCGGCGCGGTAGCGGTTCTTCTTCAGCCACAGCGCGAGGTTCATCATGTCCTCGTCGGTCGTGCCTGGATGTGCCGCGATGAAATAGGGAATGAGATAGTACTTCTTGCCGGCCCGCTCGGCCGCTTCATCGAACATCCGCTTGAACTTGTTGTAGGCGCCGATGCCCGGCTTCATCATCTTGTCGAGCGGCCCGCGCTCGGTATGCTCGGGCGCGATCTTGAGATAGCCGCCGACGTGATGGGTGACGAGCTCCTTGATGTATTCGGGGCTCTCGACCGCGAGGTCGTAGCGCACGCCGGACGCCACCATCACCTTCTTGATGCCCTTGGTCTCGCGCACCTTGCGATAGAGCCGGATCAGGTCATCGTGAGAGGTGTTGAGATTCGGACAGATCTCCGGGAAGACGCAGGAGGGCCGCCGGCACGCCGCCTCGACCTTCGGGTCCTTGCACGCCATCCGGTACATGTTGGCGGTGGGGCCGCCGATGTCGGAGATCACGCCGGTGAAGCCCGGCGTCTTGTCGCGGATCTTTTCGATCT
>JAEWBW010000457.1 GCA_023390955.1 Pseudomonadota bacterium | reverse complement strand
TCGAGACCATCGAGACCGAGCTGATGCTCGCCGACCTCGACAGCCTCGAGAAGCGCGTCGACAACCTCACCAAGAAGGCCAAGGGCAACGACAAGGACGCCAAGGAGCAGCTCGACCTCGTCAACCGCACCCTGGTGCTGCTGCGCGACGGCAAGCCAGCCCGCCTCGTCGAGCGCAAGCCCGAGGAGGAGCGCGCCTTCGCGATGCTCGGCCTGCTGTCGTCGAAGCCGGTGCTCTATGTCTGCAACGTCGAGGAAGGCTCGGCCGCGACCGGAAACGCCTTCTCGAAGGCAGTCGAGGAGCAGGCGGCCAAGGAAGGCGCGGTTGCCGTCGTCATCTCGGCGAAGATCGAATCCGAGATCGCCACCATCTCGCGCGACGAACGCGCCGACTTTCTGGAAACGCTGGGGCTGGAGGAAGCCGGCCTCGATCGTCTGATCCGCGCCGGCTACACGCTGCTCGATCTCATCACCTACTTCACGGTGGGACCGAAGGAAGCGCGCGCCTGGACCATCTATCGCGGCACCAAGGCGCCGGGCGCGGCGGGCGTGATCCATACCGACTTCGAAAAGGGCTTCATCCGCGCCGAGACGATCGCGTATGACGACTACGTCGCGCTGAACGGCGAAGCCGGCGCCCGCGATGCCGGCAAGCTGCGCCTCGAAGGCAAGGAATACGTCGTCCTCGACGGCGACGTGATGCATTTCAGGTTCAATACGTAAGTCGGTCGCGTGCCCCGGACGCAGCGCAGCGCTTCTTCAGCGGTGCGCTGCAGAGCCGGGGCCCAGAGACTTTGATTGGAGCGACCTGGGTCCCGGCTCTGCGTCGCGTCATTTCATGCCGCGCCGCGTCCGGGATACGAGAGCCTCACCTCAACCCGCCGCCCTGATCCCGGATCGCGCCGAGGTGCTCGTTGATGCGGAAGACGATCAGGATCAGCTCCGCGGCGATGCGCGAGAACACCGTTCCGACCACGACGCCGGCGATCGAGCGCAGCAGGATCAGGAAGCCGCCGAACGGGCTGATCGCCATTTCGGTGAGGCCGTAGAAGATGCCGGACATGCCGAACAGGATGATCAGCGCGATCACCAGCCAGTAGAAGGTCTTGATGATCGTCGGCGTGATGAAGCGGTCCCACTGGAACAGGTCGCTGAATGTAAACATGATCTCTCCCGGCCAATCGGACCCGCCCCCGCCGATCCGACTCAGGCGAAGCCGTTGTCTTGCTATGTAGCACGTGCCATGCGGGTGGGCGGGTTGAGATTGCCGCAAAGTGCGGCCACAATCTGTCATTCCCTCCAGCAATTCCGATGATGACCCTCACATACGAAGATTTTTCGCCTGGACGCTTCGGCACGTTCGGCCCGCGCCATGTCAGCCGCGACGAGATTTTGGCTTTCGCCGCCGAGTTCGATCCGCAGCCGATGCACCTCGACGAGGAGGCTGCTTCCAGGAGCATGCTGCGCGGCCTGTCCGGCTCGGGCTGGCATCTGTGCTCGCTGATGATGCGGATGATGGCGGATGGCTTCATCACCCAGGCAGGCTCGCTGGGCTCGCCCGGCGTCAGCGAGGTGCGCTGGCTCGCGCCGCTGCGCCCCGGCGACGATCTCACGCTCGACGTCGACGTGCTGGAGATGCGGACATCGCAGAGCCGTCCCGGACTTGGCATCGTCACGTTGAAATGCACCGCGCGCAACGCCAAGGGCGACGCGCTCTGCGAGATGACGTCGCCGATGATGATCATGAAGCGCGAGAGCGGAGCTGTCTGATGCGCTTTTTCGAAGAGATCGCGATCGGCCAGCGCCGCGAGATCGGCTCGCACACTTTCACCGCGGAGGCGATCAAGACTTTTGCCGCCAAGTTTGACCCGCAGCGCTTTCATCTCGACGAGGAGGAGGGCCGCAAGTCGTTGTTCGGCGGTCTCGCCGCCTCCGGCTGGCATGTCGGCTCCGCCTGCATGCGGCTGCTCGTCGATGACGGCAAGCGACTGGCGCGCGAAGCGACCGAGCGCGGCGAGGAAGTTGCGGTGTGGGGACCTTCGCCCGGCTTCCGTGATCTGCGCTGGATGAAGCCGGTGCTCGCCGGCGACACCATCAGCTTCGTCAACGTCGTCATCGACAAGCGCGCCTCTGGCTCGCGTCCCGGCTGGGGCATTTTGACGGCCCGCACCACCGGCACCAACCAGCGCGGCGAGGAGGTCTATTCGATCACCGCCTCCGCCTTCGTGCCGATGCGCGCCAAGGGCGTAGCTTAAAACGGGCGCAGCTTAAAAAGCGCAGTTTAGAATCGATCGAGTGCGCGGGAACTGGCGCGCCAGGCACAGGCGAAAGTGCCGAGGTGTTGCCCGCGCGCTATGGACGCGATTCAGCACCCCTGCCATAAGCCCGGCGACGGTTCGCGCGGGGCGACAAAGTGCTTCGCGGAACCCTCGAGATGCTAACTAATTATGAACCTGTCGCTGTCTATTTGAACGAACTGGGTAGACGACAGGGGATCGAGGACCATGGCTGACCGCGGCGCACTGAAATTCGTAGGCTTTATCTTCGCGACCGCGACGCTCGCCGTGATGCTCGTTGCCGGCATGGTGGTGCAGGGCTACGCCGAGAGCGGCTACACCGTCGAAGCCTCGACCTTCTCGATTGACCGATAAGGTCCCTCTTGCGCTGAGATTCAGCGCTTAAGCTTTCGTTAACCTTTGATGACAGGCGCAGCCGCGTTTCAGCGGCTGTAGACGAACGCCAGGATCGCGACTGCCACGACCAGCAATCCGACGAAGCGGAGCATGATCGTGCCGAACTGCGTCGGCGCGGCGCGCATCGGAATCGGATCCGTGGTCTCGGGCCGAATGCTTTCCATGAAATGTCCCCCACCAAGTCGCAAACGTCGAATGCCGTAAATGTACGGTCTGCGACTAGACCTTAGTCGCGGCGGACGCAAGTTAAGTTCAAGTGAGGATGTTGCCGGGCGTTCACGTCGCGGCAGGCCGCCCTGTCGTCGTCATGCCCCGCGAAGGCGTCCTACTTGGAATCAAAAAACCGCCGCGCTCCCTCGGGAACGCGGCGGTTGAAACGAATGCGCAGCTCTTAGCTGTTGCGCAGGCCGTCGGCGGCGCGCTTCCACTGCTGGACGTTGTCGGCGATCATGCGCGTCGACTTCATCGCGGCCTGGCTGAGCTGGGCATAGCCCGAGATCTCGCGCTGGACGCGCTGGCCTTCGGCATGCAGCAGCTCACGCAGGCTCTCAAGCTCGGAGACCAGATTCTCGATCTCGGCGAGCGAGGTGCCGGCGACGCGCTGGATCAGCGAGTTGACGTTGGAGACGGTGGCCTCCGCGGTCGGCTCGAGCGGCGCCTCGTTGCCAGCCGCCGGGCGGCGCAGATAGGCGATGTCGTTGCGCACGAAATCGCGGATGCCGTTCTCGACCTCCGACACCGCGGCCAGATTGGCATCGACGGTTTCGGTCTCGGTCGAGGTTGATTCAATCTTTTCCGAACGAATGACGCTCATCGCTGTTCCCCTTGTTCCCACCAACTATCCCACTTGGCGAGTGTCCCCCGCGAAGCTGTGATGACGGTGGCATCAGGGCGTCCGATTTTGACGGCATAGGGGCCGAGATGCGGCAGGGACCGGCCATTCGGCGGCTTTGCCGTGGCGCTTCGCTCGCATTTTAGCGATGGAAAGCGGGGCCTCGATCCTTCGAGACGCGCGCTTTGCGCGCTCCTCAGGATGAGGGGAGGGAATAGGGCGCTGGTCTCACCAGCTCTTCTTGAAACCCGCGCTCAGGCTCTTGTTCACGGTGCCCTGCGAGGTCTCGCCGACCGAGCCCGACACGGTGACGTTGTCGAACAGTTTTTGCTCGGCGCCGAATTTGCGCAGCCAGCGGTCGTCCGTGCTCGACATCGTCTGTCCCGCAATGAAGCTGGTGCCGGTGTCGGTGATGGTGACCTTGGCCGACTGGTCGGTCTCGTAGTTGCGGGTGATGTGGCCGGCGATGCCGGGGATCGGCGTCGTGCCCTGCTGGATGACGTTGTAGCCGTTCTGCAGCGTCAGCGAATAATCGCCCGACAGCGGCACCGACTTGGTGAGGTTGGCGCCGAGCTTGCTCTGCTCCGCGCCGGGGTCGACGCGGGCTTCCACGGAGGTCTTGTCCCAGATCGAGCCGGCGCCGGGCGCGGTCGCCGCCGCCCAGGCGCTGCCGGAGGATTGCGGGAGGTTGCCGCCATTGGCAGCCTTCTGCGCCATTAGCTCGGACATGGTGGTGGCGGTGGGGGCGACCGTCATGTCGGCGCCGATCCGCGTGTCCCAGAACGGGGTGACCGACTGCTTGACGGTCACGGCGGAGCTGCCATCCGCGCGCCGGTCGGACGACCAGTTCAGCCCGGGGTCGGAGCCGGCCTTGGCGGCGCGCTTCTTCGCGGCGATGGCGTCGTTGAGGGTGGCGGCATCGACCGCGAGCTGGCTCCAGTCGAGCTTGTCGACGTCGATATCCCTCAGCACGTCGGCATTGTTGACGTCGGGCGCGGCCTCGGCCTCCGCCTCGTCGTCGGGAGCCGCAGCCGGCGTCGCCTGAGCCGGCGGCATCTGCGCTGGCGCGGCCGATCCGGCCGCCAGCAGCAATGCGGCCGCCAGCAACGGCAGCCTGGCCCAGCCAAAACCTGTCGACAATTCCATGGTCTCTGCCCGTCAAACCCCACGCATGACCGGGAAAGTGTGCAGCTTTCCGTGATGCAGTCCTGCGCAAATCAGTCCGTCCACGATGCGGACCCAACCGTCCGAAATTGTGGCGCGGCGCTCGCGCGGTGGCAAATCAAAATGCCGCGGGCCAAATGTCATCTGGCCTTCAAAATCGAACCAACGGGCCGCGCGACTGGCGCGCCCGGCGACGTCAAGCGCGAGCTTCGGCGGGGCTGGAGGCCGAAAGCTCGAGCGCTGGTGTCTTTGCCGGTCCCTGGTTGAGGGGCCCGTTGGTAACTCGTCAGCCTGCGCTGGTCATCCGGGGCAGGTGTATCGGTTGGCCGAGCGCCTGCTCGACCAGGTCGAAGCTGTCGATCAGCACGCGCAGATTGGTGAGGCGGCCGGCCCTGAACTGGGCGAACTGCGCCACCCGCAGTGAGATCGGCTTGTCGGAATCCTGCGCCGTCAGCGAATAGCGCAGCATCGAAGCGGCCGAATCCACGCCGAGCATCACGGTCTCGCGGTCGAAGCGGCGGACATGGAAATTGTCGGCCAGCTGCCGGATCACCTCGAGCACGGCGCGCTTGCCATGGCGGGCGCCCATGAACGGAAACATGTCGATCGGGCCATACAGCGCCCAGTCGACGTCCTCGTCGATCAGCGCCTCGATGTCCTCAAATTGCCGGTCGTTGATCGCGCGATGCAATGCACGCGAGAAACGCCAGAGGCTGTGCTCTGTCATTTGCTTCGGTCCTGAAACTGGCTGCTTAGAAAAACGGAAAACAACCCCATGCACAGTAGGTGGCGCGGGGTCGTTCAATTCATTTGTGTACAAACAGATAGTCGTTCTTAGCCAAAACGCAATTCACGATATTGCAATGCACAATTGAGGGCCAAATGTGAGATTTGCAATAGAACCCCGTAGTTTCCCGTGGGTGGGATGCCTATCTCTGCCGGTTTGCCCGTAGGCCGGGGAAGGCGAGGGAGTTCAAGAGGTTCCCTCCGCCGTCGTCCTGGCGAAAGCCAGGACCCATTACCCCTAGAGCGGGTTTGGCGGCAGGCCTGCAATCGCCAGCCTGCCCATTGCAGGGTTCGGTGGCTATGGGTCCTGGCCTTCGCCAGGACGACAGCCGGGGAGGCTGCCGTGGCCGGGCCTCAGCCCCCGTCCTGCCCGCCGACGATCAGCGGGCCGATCTCGCGCTCGAGCACCTGCTGCACCAGGTCGTAGGAGTCGATGATCTCGCGGATCTGGCTCACCAGCCCGCCGCGAAAACTGTAGAACACCGCCATGTCGAACTGCACGACGCGGCTGTTGCTGCGCTTCTTGAAGAAGGCGCGCAGATAGACCGCGACCGTGTCGCCCTCGGTGACGATCTGCGGCATCTGATAGCGCATCTCGGAATAGCGGCTGTCCACCAATTCCCACAGCTCGCGCAGCTCGGCCTTGCCGCGGCGCGGGCCCATATGCGGCAGCACGTCGATCGGCGCGTGGGTGAGGAAGTCGACGTCGTCGGTGCAATGCGACAGCGCGGTGTCGTGATCGCTGCGCGTGAGCGCATCGAGCAAATCCAGCACGCGCTGGCGGTTCAGCTTCTCGACCGTCATGTTCGCCCGCCCCTTTGGAGGTCGCCGACATCAAACGCTAGTCTGCGTCGCCTCGGTGCATCAATCCGCAAAATCACGGGCCTGTTCCACAGCCTTTGACGGGCCCGCGCAATGCCAGGTTCATGGCTGCAACGGCGAGTTGCGAGCCCGCGCGACTGCGCTTGTGGAACGGCGCGGCGCCTGCGCTCGTTGAGAAGCGGCCATCGTCTTTGGAGATATCGAACATGAAATCCTGTTCTGTCGTTCTCGCCGTCGTCCTCTCGTCGTTCGCCGTCGCGCCGTCGGCCGACGCCAAGGGCTGCATCAAGGGCGCCATCGTCGGCGGCGTCGCGGGCCACTATGCCGGCCACCACGGCGTGCTGGGCGCCGC
>JAEWBW010000574.1 GCA_023390955.1 Pseudomonadota bacterium | reverse complement strand
CTTGCGCCCTATGTGTCCCGCTACCGCGGCCGCGCCGCGCTCGCCTTCATTGCGCTTACGATCGCCGCGCTGACGACGCTGCTGGTGCCGGTCGCGGTCCGCCGCATGATCGATTTCGGCCTGACCGCCGAAGGCATCGCGATGATCAACAACTACTTCGCGGTGATGATCGCCGTCGTGGCCGTGCTCGCGCTGGCGAGTGCCGCGCGCTACTACCTTGTCATGACCATCGGCGAGCGCATCGTCGCCGATCTCCGGCGCGATGTGTTCTCTCATCTGCTGTCGCTCTCGCCGAGTTTCTTCGACACCGCGCGCAGCGGCGAGCTGGTGTCGCGGCTCACCGCCGACACCACCCAGATCAAGTCCGCGGTCGGCGCCTCCGTCTCGATCGCGCTGCGCAATCTCATGATGTTTTTCGGCGCCACCGCGATGATGGTGATCACGAGCCCGCGCCTGTCAGGCTTCGTGCTGCTGGCGATTCCGCTGATCGTGCTGCCGCTGGTCGCATTCGGTCGCTGGGTACGGCGGCTGTCGCGCAATGCGCAGGATACGCTCGCCGATGCCTCGGCCTATGCGTCCGAGCTCGTCAACGCCATCCGCACCGTGCAGGCCTATACCAGTGAGCGTTTCGCCGAGAAGCGCTTTGGCGGCGAAGTCGAGCAGGCCTATGAGGCTGCACGCACGTCGACCCAGGCGCGCGCGGTGCTCACCGCCATCATCATCTTCATCGTGTTCTCGAGCGTGGTCGCGATCCTTTGGATCGGCTCGCATGACGTGCTGGTCGGCTCCATCACGCCGGGCCGGCTCGGCCAGTTCGTGCTCTATGCGGCCTTCGCCGCGGCCGGCCTCGGCCAGTTGAGCGAGGTGTGGGGCGAAGTGTCCGCGGCGTCAGGCGCGGCCGAACGCCTGTTCGAGATTTTGCACGTGCAGCCGCAGATCGCCGCGCCCGCAGCGCCACGTGCGCTGCCGTCGCCTGCTCGCGGCGAGGTCGGCTTCGACCGCGTCAGCTTCGCTTATCCGGCGCGGCCCGACGTCAATGTGCTCGATGCCGTGTCGCTGAGCGTGCGTCCGGGCGAGAAGGTCGCGATCGTCGGCCCCTCCGGCGCCGGCAAGAGCACGCTGTTTCATCTGTTGCTGCGCTTCTACGATCCTGCATCCGGAGCGATCGCGCTCGACGGCGTGCCCGTCAGATCGGTTGATCCGCGCGAGCTGCGTGCGCGCGTCGCGCTGGTGCCGCAGGAATCGGTGGTGTTCGCCGCCAGCGCCCGGGAAAACATCCGCTTCGGCCGGCCCGACGCCAGCGATGCCGAGGTCGAGCGCGCCGCGGAGCTGGCGCACGCGGCCGAATTCATCCGCCGCCTGCCGGAGGGCTTCGAGACCGCGCTCGGTGAGCGCGGCGTGATGCTGTCCGGCGGCCAGCGCCAGCGCATCGCGATTGCCCGCGCCATCCTGCGCGACGCCCCGCTGCTGCTGCTCGATGAAGCGACCTCGTCGCTCGATGCGGAAAGCGAGACCCTGGTGCAGACCGCGCTGGAAGAATTGATGCGCCATCGCACCACGCTCGTGATCGCGCATCGCCTGGCCACCGTGCTGTCATGCGACCGCATCCTGGTGATGGACCAGGGCAGGATCGTCGAGCAGGGCACGCATGCCGAGCTTGTTGCTGCCAACGGCCTCTATGCGCGGCTCGCGCGCCTGCAGTTCGAAGGGGTGTGAGAGCGTCACTTCTGGTCCGGTGGACATTTCGGCGACAGCGCCGGAACGTTCGGCCAGGGCCAGTTCTTCCAGCTTCCATCGGTGTTGACGCAGGCGGTCGACGTCGGGTCCGACGTTTCGGCCACGGGCGGCGTTGCAAACTGCCGGTCGACATAGCCGATCGACAACCATCCCGCGACGAGCACGCAACCAAAGACCGCGCAGCCCTTGGCGACATCGCTCCAGTCCATCGCTAGCCTCCGTCGCTAGAGGTCGGTGCGGCGCGTTACGTCCGCCATTCCATCCGCAGCACCGGCCGCCCCGAGGTCGGATTGACGTCGTCGCCCGCATGCACGAAGCCGTTGCGCTCGTAGAAGCGGATGGCGCGGTTGTTGTCCTTGTTGACCAGCAATGCGACTCCGGACGGCGAGAGGCGCTTGGCCTCGTCCACCAGCAGCCTTGCGGCATCGGAGCCCCAGCGCTCCGGCGTGACACAGAGCTGATCGAGGTAACCTTCGCCGTCGATGGTGACGAAGCCCGTCAGCGCGCCGTCCTCTTCGGCGACGACAATCGACGCCTTCGGCACCAGATCCTTGCGCCAGCGCTCGCGCCACCAGTCCAGCCGCGCCGCGAAGTCGATCTGCGGATAGGCCTGCTGCCAGGTGCGATGCCAGAGATCGATTGTCGCAGCTTCGTCCTCGGGACGGTAGGGGCGGAGCTGGATGGCCACTACCGCTCCGTCAGCTTCAGCTCGATGCGGCGGTTGCGCTTGTAGGCTTCTTCGGTGTTGCCATTGTCGAGCGGCTGGAATTCGCCGAAGCCGGCAGCAACGAGGCGCTGGGCCGGCACACCGAGCGAGACCAGGTATTGCACCACCGAGATCGCGCGCGCCGCCGACAGATCCCAATTCGACTTGAAGTTCGGGCCGTTGACCGGCCGCACGTCGGTGTGGCCATCGACGCGGAGCACCCAGGCGATCTCGTTCGGGATTTTCTTGTCGAGCTCGATCAGCGCGGCTGCCAAAGAGTCGAGCTCGGCGCGGCCTTCCGGCAGCAAGGTCGCCTGTCCGGTGTCGAAGAACACTTCCGACTGGAACACGAAGCGGTCGCCGACGATGCGGATGTCGGGCCGGTTGCCGAGGATGGCGCGCAGGCGGCCGAAAAACTCCGAGCGATAGCGCGACAATTCCTGCACGCGCTGGGCCAGCGCCACGTTCAGCCGTGAGCCGAGATCGGCAATCCGGGTCTGCGATTCCTTGTCGCGCTTCTCGGAGGCGTCGAGCGCCTCTTCGAGTGCGGCGAGTTGCCGGCGCAGCGCACTGATCTGCTGGTTCAAGACCTCAATCTGCGCCAGCGCCCGCGCGGTGACCTGCTTCTCGGAATCCAGCGCCTTGTTGAGCTCGTTGGCCTTGCCCTGCGCGTCGTTGCCGGAGCTCGCCAGCCCGTCATAGAGGCCCTTCAGCCGGTCGCGTTCACCCTCGGCCGCTGTCAGTCCGGCCCTGAGCTGCGAGACCTGGTCGTCGAGGCTGAGCTTGCCGAGCTTCTCCAGCGACAACAGCTCGTTGAGCTGGGCGATCCTGGCGTTGAGCTGCTCCAGCGCCTTGTCCTTGCCGGTGACCTCCTGCGACAGGAAGAACTGCACGACCAGGAAGACCGAGAGCAGGAACACGATCGACAGCACCAGCGTCGACAGCGCGTCGACGAAGCCGGGCCAGTAATTGAACGCGCCGTCGCTGCGGCGGCCGCGGGCCAGGGCCATGGATGTCTCCGCTTGCTAACTCTTCTCCGGCTGGCGCGCGAGGCGCTCCAGCAGGCGCCGGATTTCGCGGTTCTGCTCGCCCTGGCCGTCGGCCCATTCACGGATCATCTGCTGCTCGGTCCGCATATGCGAGACCAGCGCCTGGATGGCTTCCGCAAGGTTCGCCATCGCCGCCGTCGTGCCGCGATTGCCGCTGCTCTCCTCGAGCACGGTGCGCAGCCGCTCGACCACGGCCTGCAGCTCGCCGCTGGCGATGCCCGCGCCACCGCCGCCGGCCGCAGGGGCTACCTCGCCGCGGCCATATTCACGCACGGTGGTGGCGAGCCAGTCTTCAAGGTCGGTGTAGAAGCGGTTTTGCGCCTGGCTCGATTGCAGGTCGAGGAAGCCGAGGATCAGGGAGCCGGCGAGGCCGAACAGCGAGCTCGAGAAAGAGATGCCCATGCCGCCGAGCGGGGCTGCGAGGCCTTCCTTCAGCGTGTCGAACAGCGCGCCGGAATCGCCGCCGACCTTCAAGCCGTCGATCACCTTGCCGACCGAGCCGACCGTCTCGATCAGGCCCCAGAAGGTGCCGAGCAGGCCGAGGAAGACGAGGAGGCCGGTCATGTAGCGCGAGATGTCGCGGGCCTCGTCCAGGCGGGTCGCGATCGAATCCAGCAGGTGCCGCATGGTCGTCTGGGTGATCGACATCCGGCCGGTGCGCTCGCCGCCGAGGATCATCGCCATCGGCGCCAGCAGCTTCGGGTGGCGGGCAGGCGCAAGGCCGGGATCGGCGATGCGGAAATTGTTGACCCAGGAGACCTCGGGATAGAGCCGGATCACCTGCCGGAAGGCCAGGATGATGCCGATGAACAGCACGCCCCCGATCAGGGCGTTGAGCCCGGGATTGGCGAAGAAGGCGGTGATGATCTGCTTGTAGAGCACGACGCCCACCAGGCCGCAGAGCACCAAAAACACCAGCATTCGCACCAGGAAGACGCTGGGCGACGACAGCTTGATGAAGTCCATGTCCATGGGGGAGCGGGGCGAAGTGCCAGGCGGCATGGCCGGTGTCATCCGTTGCGAAACCTCAAATTACCACCAGCACTATGGCACAGGCCCGGCCCAAAAAAAGCGTCCGAACGGCGGATTTCGGGGATGAGCAGGGAACCCAATGCTGAAACCGGGCTTTGGTATCCACGTATTTTGCAAAACTTCGGCGTTCGCAGGGGCAATACCGGAATTCTTGCATGACAACGCACCTCGGGGCACTTGCCGTCATCGCGCTGTCGCTTGCGGTTCTGATGGCGTTTGCCTGGGTGGTGCAGCAGCGAACCGGCAATTCCGGCTGGGTCGATACGATCTGGACCTTCGCCGTGGGTCTGACCGGCGCCGGCAGCGCGCTCTGGCCGATCTCGGGCGAGGCACCCAATTCGCGGCAATGGCTGGTCGCGGCCCTGATTGCCCTGTGGTCGCTCCGGCTCGGCACCCATATCGCGATCCGCACGGCCGGGATCACCGACGACCCCCGCTACGCCGCCTTCGCGCAGGAATGGGGTCTCAATGCCCCGCGGCGGATGTTCATCTTCCTCCAGAACCAGGCACTGGGCTCGGTGCCCCTGGTGTTCGCGATCTTTGTCGTCGCCCATGTGCCCGAGCCAACTTTACGTGCTCAGGATTTTCTGGGCGCAGCGATCCTGTTGACCGGCATTTTGGGCGAGGCGCTTTCGGACGCGCAATTGCTGCGCTTCAGGCAGGACCCTTCCAACAAGGGCAAGGTCTGCGATGCCGGCCTGTGGCGCTGGTCGCGCCACCCGAATTACTTCTTCGAATGGCTGTCCTGGCTGGCGTACCCCGTGATCGCGCTCTCGGCTGGTTATGCATGGGGATGGGCGAGCCTGCTGGCGCCGGTCTTCATGTACTGGATTTTGGTCCACGTCACCGGCATCCCGCCGCTCGAGGCCCAGATGCTGCGCTCCCGTGGCGAGCGCTACCGCGCCTATCAGGCGCGGACCAGCATGTTCTTTCCGCTGCCACCCAAGCACCTTGCTCAGGAAGGAGCGCCCCCATGAGCTTCGTCTCCACCATCATCGGCACCGCCGAGCGCGTACCGCTGCCTGACGTCGTGATCCGCGCCGCCGTGCAGCGCCTGTGCTCGCGCACCGCGACCCGGCTCTCCGGGCGCAGCATCGCCGACGACAGCGCCTTCGCCGGCCAGATGATGCTGCGACCGATCGCCGAACATGCCGACGCTGCCAACACCCAACACTATGAAGTGCCCTCGATCTTCTTCGCGGACGTGCTCGGCCCCAACCGGAAATATTCCGCCTGCTTCTACAAGACCGCCGCAACCACCTTGCAGGAGGCCGAGGAGGAGGCGTTGCGCCAGACCGTCGAGCACGCGGATCTTGCCGATGGGCAGACCATCCTTGAACTCGGCTGCGGCTGGGGCTCGCTGTCGCTCTGGATGGCGCGGCAGTTTCCCAATGCGCGCATCACGGCCGTCTCCAACTCGCATTCGCAGCGCGAATATGTCGAGGAGGAAGCGCGGCTGCGCGGCCTGAAGAATCTTCGCGTGGTCACCTCCGACATGAATGTGTTCGCGCCCGACGAGCGGTTCGACCGCGTCGTGTCGGTGGAGATGTTCGAGCACATGATGAACTGGCGCAAGCTGATGACGCGCGTGCAGTCTTGGCTGGCGCCGGAGGGGCGCTTCTTCATGCACGTCTTCACGCATCGCTCCGGCTCCTATTTGTTCGACCGTGCCAATCGCGACGACTGGATCGCGCAGCACTTCTTCACCGGCGGCTTGATGCCGAGCCATCATTTGGTCCGGCAATATGCCGACCTGTTCGAGATCGAGAAGGAATGGCGCTGGAGCGGAACCCACTATCAGCGCACCGCCAATGACTGGCTTGCGAACTTCGATGCGCGCCGCGATCGGATCGAAGCGGCCCTGCGCGGCGTCTATGGCAACGATACTGCGTTGTGGCTGCGCCGCTGGCGCTGGTTCTTCCTCGCGACCTCAGGCCTGTTCGGCTACGCCGACGGCAGCGAATGGGGCGTCAGCCACTATCGGATGCGTGCCACCGTATAATTGCGGTGTTCCGTCGCAGCAAGCGAGAATGGAACCCGACTCACAATCAGGTGAGTCGTTAAAAGACCCGTTAATTCAGTGCGATAGGCCGTGTGACATTGAGCCGCCGCAACATGCGTTGCGTCGCAGCAAGTCTATTCTATTTTGATGCCATCGGTCGCGATGAAGCGTCTTGCGATGACGCGCGCGATGCGTGATTCAGTTTCAACGAACTTCGGGGCAATCTAGCTTATGTCAGGACTTCGAGCGCGATCGGCATGCGTTGCAATGATGCTCGCGGCCTTCACGCCTCTTTTGGCGGGCTGTGACGAATCCAACTCGGCCATCGCCGCCGCTCAGCCCTCAGAACCCGATGTCAGTGTCGTTGTCATCAAGCCGCAGGCGCGCGCCGTTGTGCGCGAGCTTCCCGGCCGTATCGCGCCGACGCGCGTCGCCGAGGTGCGGCCGCGCGTGTCCGGCATCGTGGTCGAGCGGCTGTTCCGCCAGGGCAGTGAAGTGAAGGCGGGTGATGCGCTCTATCGTATCGATCCGCGTCCGTTTGAAGTCGAGGTGATGGCGAACGAGGCCGCATTGGCCGAGGCAGAGGCAGTATTGCTTCAGGCCCATCAGCAGGCGCACCGCATCGCGACCTTGGCCAGCCAGCGCGCTGCGCCGGAGGCGGAGAACGAAAAAGCGGTCGCGGCCGAGCGTCAAGCTCGCGCAAAGGTCGAAGGCCGCAAGGCCGAGCTCGCGCGCGCCAAGCTGAACCTCGATTACGCCACGGTGCGTGCACCGATCGATGGCGTCGTCGGCGCGGCCATCGTCAGCGAAGGTGCGCTCGTGGTGCAGAACGAGACCAACCTGGCGACTGTCCAGCAGCTCGATCCGATCTATGCCGACTTCACCCAGTCGGTGAACGAGATGAACCAGCTTCGCCGGGCCTTCGAGAGCGGCGACCTTGAACGCATCGCGGCCGATGCGGCAAAGGTTCGTCTCGTGCTCGACGACAACACGATCTATTCGCTCGACGGCAAGCTGCTGTTCTCCGACGCCAAGGTCGATGCCCATACCGGCCAGGTGACGCTGCGTGGCGAGTTCCGCAACCCCAAGCGCGAACTGCTGCCAGGCATGTATGTCCGGGTCCGCATCGACCAAGGTCTCGATTCCGACGCGATCGCCGTGCCGCAGCAGGCGATCCAGCGCAATGGCGGTGGCGGCAGCGAGGTGTTCGTCGTCAAGGACGACAACCGCGTCGCCGTGCAGCCGGTGCGCACCGGCTCGGTGCAGGACGGCAACTGGTTCGTCACCGACGGCCTGAAATCCGGCGACAAGGTCGTGGTCGAAGGCTTCCAGAAATTCGCGGCCGGCGACAAGGTCAAGCCGCAATCCTGGGCCGAGGCCGACGCGTCCGCGGATGCCAAGCACGCGCAAGCGTTGCGGTAACGGATCATGCCGAGTTTCTTCATCGACAGGCCGATTTTCGCCTGGGTCGTCGCGCTGTTCATATGTTTGATCGGCGCGATCTCGATTCCGCTGCTGCCGATCGCGCAATATCCGATCATCGCGCCGCCCTCGATCTCGATCTCGACCAGCTATCCCGGCGCCTCGCCGGAGAACCTCTACAACAGCGTCACGCGGCTGATCGAGGAGGAACTCAACGGCGCCTCCGGCATCCTCAATTTCGAATCGACCAGCGACTCGCTCGGCCAGGTCGAGATCATCGCCAATTTCGTGCCGGGCACCTCGACCAACGACGCCTCCGTTGAGGTGCAGAACCGCATCAAGCGGGTCGAGGCGCGCCTGCCGCGCGCGGTGATCCAGCAGGGCATCCTGATCGAGGAAGCCTCCAGCGCGGTGCTGCAGATCATCACGCTGAATTCGACCGACGGCAGCCTCGACGAGGTCGGGCTCGGCGATTTCATGATCCGCAACGTGCTCGGCGAAGTCCGCCGTATTCCCGGCGTCGGCCGTGCCACGCTGTATTCGACCGAGCGCTCCTTGCGTGTCTGGATCGATCCCGCAAAGCTCGTCGGCTATGGACTGACGGTCGATGACGTCAACAAGGCCATCACTGCCCAGAACGCGCAGGTCGCCTCGGGCAGCATCGGCGCGGAGCCGTCGACGAAAGACCAGCGCGTCTCGGCGCTGGTGCTGGTCAAGGGCCAGCTAGCCTCGCCGGACGAGTTCGGTTCCATCATCCTGCGCGCAAACGCTGATGGTTCGACCGTCCGTTTGCGCGATGTCGCGCGCGTCGAGGTCGGCGGCCTCAGCTATCAATTCAACACCCGCCTCAACGGCAAGCCGACCGCGGGTCTCTCCGTGCTGATGTCGCCGACCGGCAACGCGCTGGCGACGGCGAGTGCGGTCGAGGAGAAGATGAAGGAGCTGTCGCGCTTCTTCCCGGCCAACATCACCTACGAGATCCCCTACAACATCACGCCCGTGGTCGAAGCCTCGATCAAGAAGGTGCTGATGACGCTGCTCGAGGCCGTCGTGCTGGTGTTCGTGGTGATGTTCGTGTTCCTGCAGAACATCCGCTACACCATCATTCCGACCATCGTGGTACCGGTGGCGCTGCTGGGCGCCTGCAGCACGCTGCTGCTCGCCGGCTACTCCATCAACATGCTCTCGATGTTCGGCATGGTGCTCGCGGTCGGCATCCTCGTCGACGACGCCATCGTCGTGGTCGAGAACGTCGAGCGCATCATGGCGGAGGAGGGCCTGCCGCCGAAGGAAGCGACGCGCAAGGCGATGGCGCAGATCACCAGCGCCATCATCGGCATCACGC
>JAEWBW010000549.1 GCA_023390955.1 Pseudomonadota bacterium | reverse complement strand
TTTGCGCCGATCTCGCGCGAGGGCGCGCTGGTGCTGAACAATCTGCTGCTTACGGTGTCCTGTGCCGTCGTGCTGTTCGGAACGCTGTATCCGCTGGCGATGGAGATGCTTGCCGATTTCAAGATGTCGGTCGGCGCTCCCTTCTACAATCTGTCCTTCGTGCCGCTGTTCGTCCTGCTGCTGCTCGCGCTTCCGTTTGGACCGCTGCTGGCGTGGAAGCGCGGCGACATCCTTGGCGTGACCCAGCGCCTGCTTGCGGCCGGCGTCACCGCGCTCGTCGCCATCGCCATCGTGTGGGCGTGGGTCCGCGGCGGCAGTGCGCTGGCGCCGTTGGCAATCGGGCTCGGTGTCTTCGTTATCGCGGGCGCCGCCACCGACCTCGTCGAGCGAACCGGCCTGTTCCGCCTGCCGTTGGTGACGGCAGGCCATCGCGCCCGCGGTCTGCCGCGCTCGGTCTGGGGCTCGGCCTTTGCACATGCCGGCCTCGGCGTCGCGCTGATCGGGGTCGTCTGCGAAACCACCTGGAACAGCGAATATATCGCGACCATGAAGCAGGCCGATGTCGCGCACATCGCCGGCTATGACGTGAAGCTCGACGGACTGGTGCAGCGCCAAGGCCCGAACTACCGCGAGATGATCGCCAAGTTCGACGTCACCCAGAATGGCGATGAGCTCAGCACGATGATGCCCTCGAAGCGCAGCTTTACAACGCGCGGCTCGTCGACGACCGAAGCGGCATTGCTCACCCGCGGCGCCAGCCAGCTTTACATCTCGCTCGGCGACGTCACGGCCGAAGGCGCGATCGCTGTGCGCATTTATCACAAGCCGCTGGTGCTGCTGATCTGGTGGGGACCGGTGCTGATGGCGTTCGGCGGCGTGCTGTCGCTGTCCGACCGGCGCCTGCGCGTCGGCGCGCCGAAGCCGGCGAGGGCGCAGCAGCGCCTGCAGGCGGCGGAGTGATCCTTATGCGTCGCATGATGGTCGCGATCATCGCGCTCGTGCTGGTGGGCTGGCCGGCCGCGCACGCCGTGCAGCCCGACGAGATCATGAGCGATCCCGTCAAGGAGAGCCGAGCCCGCGATCTGTCGCGCGAGCTGCGCTGCATGGTCTGTCAGAACCAGTCGATCGACGATTCCGACGCGCCACTGGCGCGTGACCTGCGGTTGTTGGTGCGCGAGCGGATCGCTGCCGGCGACAGCAATTCGCAGGTGATCGACTTCCTGGTCGCACGCTACGGCGAGTTCGTGCTGCTGAAGCCGCGCTTCGAGCGGCAAACCTTCCTGTTGTGGCTGCTCGCGCCGACCCTGCTGATCGGCGGCGGCCTGGCGCTGTGGCTGCAGATTCGCCGCCGCGCACGCGCGGGAACCGAGGCGCCAAAGCCGCTCTCGCCTGACGAAGAAGCAAGGCTAGCCGCGCTGCTGTCTGACGACGCGAAACCCAACTGAGCCGGGCGCTTGGGTTCCCGTCTGGTTCCTGTCATAAGTCCCTGCGATAACGCGACTTTTGTCGTGCGTTAAACTGCCGCAGGAATGACTGCCTTCATTACAAAAGTTTAACTCCGCCGCCAGCGCACGGTAAGGCGGGAGACCCCATCTTCAGGTCCGTAAGGTGCTGGCGCTCGGCACCCAAACGAATTCCTGGCCTGGAGATTTCTGCATGACCGATCGTCCCGATCTTTCGTCCCTTCCGTCGTACCGGCCACAGCCGCGCCGGTCGCTGTTCTCTCTGCGCAAGCTGGCGCTGATGGGCTCGGTGGTCGCCGGCCTCGGCGTTGCCGTTTATGGCCTCAGCCCGACGCCGGTTCATTTGTTCACGAGCCCGGCGCATGCGCAGGTCAACAACGAGGTCCGCAAGGTCGAGCGTCCCGTCGGTTTCGCCGACATCGTCGAGCGGGTGAAGCCCTCGGTGATCTCGGTGAAGGTCAACATCAAGGAAAAGGCCTCCGCCAGCAACGACGACAATGACGACTCGTCTTCGCCCTTCCAGCCGGGTTCTCCGATGGAGCGCTTCTTCCGTCGCTTCGGCGGTCAGGACGGCATCCCCGGCATGCGCGGTCCGCGCGGCGGCGGACGTGCCGTGACGGGGCAGGGCTCCGGCTTCTTCATCTCGGCTGACGGCTATGCCATGACCAACAATCACGTGGTCGACGGCGCCGACAAGGTCGAGGTCACGATGGATGACGGCAAGACCTACAGCGCCAAGGTGATCGGCACCGATCAGCGCACCGACCTTGCGTTGATCAAGGTCGAGGGCCGCTCGGACTTCCCGTTCGCCAAGCTTGCCGATGGCAAGCCGCGGATCGGTGACTGGGTGCTCGCGGTCGGCAATCCCTTCGGCCTCGGCGGCACCGTGACTGCCGGCATCGTTTCGGCCCGCGGCCGTGACATCGGCGCCGGCCCGTACGCCGATTTCATTCAGATCGACGCGCCCGTGAACAAGGGCAACTCGGGTGGTCCGGCGTTCGACACCAATGGCGAAGTCATGGGCGTCAACACCGCGATCTACTCGCCCTCCGGCGGCAGCGTCGGCATCGCCTTCTCGATTCCCGCCTCGACCGTGAAGAGCGTGGTGGCTCAG